>NZ_CP104381.1:316952-633905 GCF_030582395.1 Ralstonia pickettii | reverse complement strand
GAATCCAGCCGTCCCCGCGCACGGCATCAGCTGGAAGCGCAGCTGGTTCCACGAAAGTGTCGATGTTGTAAACCAGCATCGGCTGAGCGGGATCGCGCACCGCTGGCGCCGCAAGCATCGCGCTTGTCGCCTGACCGTCGGTCAGCGTGTCGAGACCAACAATGCCGAAGTCGCGGATACCGAGCTGGACACATTGGGTCGCGATGAAATCGTCTGCCTCGTCCTCCTTGCGCACGACAAAGATGAACGGCGAGCCCTGACGAATGAAGTTGGCGAGGCTCAACATCGACCACGCAAAGAGGGTCTTGCCGTGTGCCTCGATCTGATACTTCGGCACACGGTAGCCGGCATCGCGGAAACGCTGGCCCATACCAGCCATCGTAATGATCACGGTAGATGTCATCTCAACTCCATTGCACGGCTACTGGCCGTTTTCACCAGGAGAAATAATTTCCAGCACTTCTTCGTAGCTGTGCTTAAGGAACTCGTCGGGGCGAATCGCCTTATCATCGACGTAAAAGCCGCCATGGCCCACCCAGGGCTTGCCGAGATGAAGCTCGTCATGGGGAATCTGGTGTTTCTCCAGCCAGTTCAGTAAGACCTTCGCAGTATTGGCGTTGATCAACCCGACATTCCCCTCGTACGTCTTCATGTTCCGCGAGGAATACAGAATGATGTAGAAACCCATCTCGCGGTACTCGCGAATCTTCGCCACCACATCCGGGAACGGGATTAAGTCTTCGTACCGCTCCGATGAGCCCTTGGTTGGGACGATCGTGCCGTCTATATCCAGGACCAGGCAACGCTCTTTGCTAATCATGGCTTTCCTTATGCAAGATTCGTCTGTCTGCGCGGCGCAATCTCATCCAAAATGGCAGCCGCATTCAGGACAAAGGCCAGTACCTTCTTAGGGATGTCGATGTGCAATGGCAACATGCTAATAAAAAGTGATGCCTCGCACAGGCGCACCAAGACCGGCTCGAAGCCACGCTGCGCGAGCATCGCCTGGAACGCTACGCGTGCCCACTGGCGGTCTCCCTCATCAGTTTGCAAGGCCATATCGAGACCGGCACCCATGTCGATATTGAAGCGCCCACTGTTGATGAAATCGTAGCCGCCCTGGATCGAGTGCGAGAGCTTGGCAAGGTCGTAGTACGGGTCGGTGTAGAGGTCGTCCTCCGTCGTTGCGCCGCGCGGATCGATCAAGCGTAACAACTGCGTCGACTTGCTATACAGCATGTTCGAGAAGCAAAGATCGCCATGACCAACCGCTAGCTCGGCCAGCGGGAATTTCGTTCGAGCCCCGAAATAGCATGCTTTGTAGCGCTCGAGCAGCGCATCAATACCGCCCACAGCCTGATCGATCAATGGCCGCAAACGCGCATACTGCGGCATGCTCTTCAGCTCACTGATACGCTCGGCGACTTTTTCCCAGTACAGCCGATCCAGAGTTTCAAGGGCTTTCTGGCGGCCCACGGCGCGCTTCGGGCGAACGTCGACAAAGTGGAAGATCCGCTTCAACAGCCGATCGAACTCCTCGGGCCGGATCGCATCGTGAACCCATTGAATAGCCATGTCCGGCAGGAACAGCCGCTCCATGCGATAGCTCGCATAACCATCGTGTTCTTCGAAATCAAAAGGCTGCACGAAGAACATCTGCACCCGTGGAGGCAAGAGACCGTAGTAGCTAAACTCCCGCTTCAGCTTTGCAATATCTGTCGAACGTTTAACGATCGTGAAGTTCTCGTTGACGATCGCGTTGAAATGACGGACCTCAAAGTTGCTGGTCAGAAAGATCAGAAACTGCGCTTGATCACGCAAATCAACAAACTGCAGGTCGTTCTCAAGGGTGGCGAGTTCTCGGCCATGGCGTGAAATAAAATCGGTCGATCGCCCTTCGGCGGCTAGCGCCGCCAAGTAGCGCCGCGCCAGGGCCGCATCGAGCAACAATAGACCTGACCATTCCGCGCCGTTGGTGACAGCAAGTTGCAGGTTGTCGGGCGCGTAACGAAGCTGCTTCAAAAGCGTGACGAGCTGGGCCTTTGGCGCAAGCGCGACGATGTTCGCAGGGAACACGAGATATCGCCCAGGCTCATTCTGATGAACCAATCGCTGCTCGAGTTCAAGGACACTCTGATGGCTCGAAAGCACAATTGGCGGCGACAGCCCTGCAGCAGCTGCCGCATCCTCGATGTGCTGTGTCAGCGTCCGCCTGCGATACAACAGGCTGCCAAAGCTGTTAACACCAGTCAGGCCGGCAACGTCATCCGAGACGCGGACGGTATCGTCAATAACAAGGGATAGCATCTGAGACAATAGTTCTCGTTACACGGCGTCAGGCCCGCCGCGGCACCACCGGTGTTTCTTCCGACAGGCGGCCTGGCGCATAGATCAGCCCGGCCAAGCACGCTACTGCCAGCAGCGACGTGCGCATCACGATGCCGTAGGTGATCAGTTGCGATGCCATCGTCCACACGCCGTTTTCAAGCGTCGATTCAACGAATGTGAAACTCTGTTCTGAAAACGCGACGTAGCCCACGGATGTCGCCGAAACGTAGCGAAGAAAGCCATCAAGTGCCGACGCCCAAACTGAACCTGCTGCATTCAGGACCAAACCAAACGATGCGAGCTCCAGCAGCCAGATCAGCGCAGAGATCGTGCTGACGACCGCATACTTGCCGCGAATGATCCGTTGGCCGTGCCGGAGAAAGGTCAGCATGGTGTGCACGACGCGCAGCACAACCACTGCACGTTCGGTTCGATAGCGCCGGATGATGAACAGCGACAGCGCCTGCAGGTTTTCCGGCAGCACCACGAAAGCGACGCCCGTCAGGACGATGAATGCGGCCGATACACCAGCCAGCGGCAGCATGGCTACTGCTCCAGTCCCCGACCATGCCACTGCACATACCATTAGCAGGACGAGCGCACCGACATCAAAGCCACGTTCGATCCAGACAGTCAGCAACGATCGCTGCATGCTGCCGATCACCGTTCTCAGCTCAAGCACCCGATATGCTTCCCCAAGCTTGAACGGAAGCAACAAGCTGACGCCCGCCGTGAAGAAATGAACCAGCGTGAGCCGACGCAGACTGACTTCATGACTGCCGGCCAGCATGGCCAAACGCAGCGCGCGCAGCAAGTGCGAGAACAGGTACGCAAGTATCGCCAGCGTAAGGAGCCAGCCACCTGATTCCCCAAGGCGCGCGAAGATGCGGAAGAAAGAACCCGAGATCGTCCCCAGTGCCACGCAGGCACCAATCAGCACCAGCAGGAAAAGCGCTGTGCCTGCGGTCTGCCACGCGGATCGTGGAGAGCCGGATCTGCCAGCCCCGAGAGGCCCGTTGCGCCAAATCATTGGGCCGCCACGCGAGCGTCGATGTTCGCCGCAATTACTTCCGAGCGGTAGTCGGCGTCAGGTTTACCACTGTGATCTGCCTCAAGAAACCAGCGCTTCCTGAACATAAAGCTCGCCACAATACTCAGCGTGCGACGCGCCTGTTTGAACAGCTTGACGTTGGAAATCTGGTCGTCCTCACGCCAGGAGATCGGGAAGAAACGAATCTTCCACCCCGCGGCGACAGTACCGAGAATCATGAAATAGTTGAATGTCAGGTCGTTGGCGTACTTCAGATAGCCAGTCTTTGCCAGCGCCTCGGTAGAGTAAAGGTTCAATCCGGAGCCCAGATCATAGAGCCGCGTCCCTGCGGCAACCGAGAATATCCAGTTAAACACCTCGTTGCCGAACGTACGGAAACGCGAGTAATTCTGAAGGCGAGAACCACGCATGAAACGTGCACCGAGAAGACAATCCGCACCAATGTGCTCACGGGCCTGCAGCAACGGCAGAAGATCGTGGACATCGCCTTGGTCATCGCCGTGCAGAACCACGACATAGTCGAAACCGTGCTCGCGCGCGTAGTTGAAAGCCACCTTATGCGAGCCACCCAGGCCATAGTTGCCGACGTTCTCGAGCAAGCGTGCGGGAATCGTGTCGACCTTGTCGAGCGCCGCCCTGGCCGCCACTTGGCTACCATCCGTGCTGCGATTGTCCACGACAATCACCTCGTGGATATCCTTGCACACCTCTCCGTCAAGCTGGCCCAGCACGCGGCCAATCTGACGTTCGCAGTTGTACATGGGAATGAACAACAGGACCTTACGCTTATCGCTCTTCATCATCTTTCCAAATAACAAGCCGGTCAGCCATGGCTGCCGGCTTCGTGGCGCCCGCACCGCCCTCTGTTAGTGGGCAAGCACGACAGGGGCCCGATTACAGGCTAAGCCGCTCCGTCGCGGTCTTGCTCACAGCGAAATTACAAAGCATAACTACGGGCGTGATAGCGATCTTGGCCGCGACGATCGCCTCGCCTCGCGTAAGCATCGCCACCAGCCAGGTCACCAGTTCCTTCATGACCCACGAGGCGACAAGAATCATGCAACCGTTGTAGACCAAATAAAAAGCCAGCTTCCGATGCATGAGGCCGTTGTTCCGGTTGAAGACAACGTGCGCGGTGATCAGAAACGCAGTGGCCGCCGCAATGGTGGAGCTGACGATATTGCCAAGCAGCGGACCGATGCCAACCCAACCTGTTAATGCCAGCAGGATTGCAAAATCCAATATCCAGCACGCGCCAGAAACACCTGCGAATCTCATGAACTGTCGGAGCGTTCTTTGCAATACCTCGCCGTCGATCCCCATCTGTCGCCTCATTTAGTCGCCAGAAGCGAATCAAAGAATTCGCCAAATTTGTGCGCCTTTGACTCCCACGACCAATCTTGAATGGACACGAGGTTCTCCCGTGACAGCGCCTTGAGTTTGGCTGGCTCCCGAAGCAATTCGAGTAGCTTTCCCTTTAACGCAGCACGTGAGCGCTCCGGCAAAATGAATGCCTTCTGTAGTGGCCCGAATGCTTGTGGAACGATGCCAACGTCCGTGGATACCACTGGCACCCCACACGCCATTGCCTCAAGCACTGGGTTGGGCGTGCCCTCAATCTTTGAAGGGCAGACGTAGATATCAATGGCACTGTAGTAATCGGGCATCTCCTCGTGAGGGATGAAGCGGTCTTGCCGATCTGCAAAGTGCGCTCGGATCGGCCAGCCTTCTGCGCGCAACTCTTCCAAGACAGGTTTAAGGATTGTATGAAGCCCCTTGAAATCCTCTTGCAGATCCGACGCCCACTTACTGTTGCCCACCCACCCGATCACCAACTCACGCCCCTCTGTATGATCGAAGCGGCTCAGTGCCTTTGGTGTGAACAAGCTGAGATTGACGCCATCCTCGATCACAGCGGTTGGCTGGGGATACTGTGGAACCTCTTTATATATTGCGTTCAACTTCTCCGAGGAAACCGTATAACCGTCAATCAGACTTCCGAAAATTGCCTCTCGGCCTCGCAACTCGTCCTCGCCAAGCAACAGGTGATCGTAGACACTCGTGCTGAGCTTCTTTGTCTTGACAAAGCGTCGCTCGAACTCCTCGTATGAGATGCCGAGCTGCTCAACATATCCCCTGTAGTACGGGGTCCCGATCAACGTCAAATGTTCGCGCCAGAAGAAGTGCACGATCTGACAGTCAGCAGTCATCAAGAAGATTTGATCGATGTTGTCGATCACATCCATCGGAATGATCTTGACTTCGTAGCGTGATGAAAGATGTGCCTGAAGCTGCCGCGCGATATTGCCGAAAGCCCAATTATCGGTGTCAATAATCAACGCGATGCCAACTTTGCCGGCATCACTCCTCCCCGACGCCAGCGAATCCGAAACGATGGAAGCCGTTGATATCCCAAGCTCCTCCTGCCTGGCTCCGAGCCAGACATCGACTGCATCGCTCCATACCTTGAAGCCATGCTTGGATTCCAAGTGCAGGGCTGACTTTTTAAGGACGTCCCGCGAAAACCGCTCTCGCTCATAGTCCTTGTCAGATTTGCTTTCCGGCTTCGGATGATCATGAACAAATGCCAGCACCGACGTGGAACCAACTTTGTACCCTTGCTGAAACAGGCGAATCGAGAAATCGATATCCTCGAAGCCCACAAACATCCGCTCGTCATATCCGCCGACGGCTTCGAACGTGCTGCATTTGAGAACACAAGCGCCGCCGAATAGAAAAGTTGACAGAAACGGCGTCGCCTCCCGCTCGTCCGTTACCACCTCCTGTCTGCAAGCGCTCCCAGCCCCAATGTAGAGCTCTTTCCCGTCAAAATGGATGTATAGATGCCCACCATAGGCAAAGATCGTCGCCTGATCAGGATCGAGCAGAGGGAGGCTCATGAAATGGCATCCCAACTGTGCCAAGTCCTTCTGAAGGCGCGGCAACGGATCGTCGATAAGATAGATATCGTTATCGAGACACATCAACCATTCGGTCTGGACTAGCGGAATCGTCCGATTCCTCCCGCCGGCCACACCGTAGTTCTCGCCGAGCTCGACGATTCGGTAGCGATAGGGCTGCTCTTCACATACAGAACGCAGGTACGCCAACTCGTGCGGCGCCGAACCGTTGTCAATGATCAGCACTTCGCCTGCGAATGAGGGAATACAGCGCGAAATCGATCTGAGCAGCTTCTCCGAAAGCTGCGACCGATTCATCGACAAGAAGCTGATGGTCAGATTTTGGCCATGCTGACCAATATTCGGCCCGTGGGGTTGGTGGAGATCATTCGCCAGCCATGCGTGATTGGCGTCGAAAACGTAGCCGAGTTGCACCAAGCCATCGACGAGACGCTTGTCACTGGCCATGTACAAGCCTCCTCAAACTCCTTGCCAATCGTAGTATTGGCATGCGGATCGGCGCGGGTATCAGACTCCTCAGTCGCACGTAGCGAGCGGCTGCCACGGAAAGGCGCAGGTTTTCCGCCCGCAACTCCTCATGGGCAACCTTCAATGCGTTGTACTCTGCCTCCTGAGCAACCTTCAACGCGTTGTACTCCTCATTGCGTCTCGTCAGCCCCTCCCTCATCAACTCATTCTCAGCCAGAAGTGCGTGGTTGCGCAGCAGTACCTTTCGAAGTTCGCCTTCACCATTGGCACCTATCGACCTCAATTGACTAGCAAGTTGATCAACTTTTACCTTGCTAAGCCGTAGTTCCTCCCGCAGTCGATCTGCGTCGTGCAGGTGCCCCTGAAAAATACCTTCCTTGAATGCATCCATCGAGAGAGGCAGAACGGCGGCAGTCCCAGTCGCAGGGCCGTTATCGCCCCACACGCCCACGAAGTAGCTGGCGTTCTTGGCACGTGGCCCACCACCAGGCTCTGCTGGGACCGCCACTGCGCTCAGATCACGCGTCTCTCGCATGAGAATTTGCCCGCTCTCCGCATTTGCACGCACGTAGCCTTCCAGAGGCAGGTTGCAGAAACCTGTAATCGGCCCCCCCAGATACCAGCCGGAGGCTTCTCCCAGTACGCCCCGAGCCAGCTCCTGGAACTCATCGAGAGAGTACTTGCGTCGATGGAAGGGATTGCTTCTATCCGCTTCCGGGAAATACCACCAGTCATTCGGGCAGCTCACCACAATCGTCCCGCCCGGCTTTAACAAGCGCTTGATTGCCCGGAGGAATGCTGCTGGATCCTCCACATGCTCCACCGTCTCGAGAGAGACGATCAGATCGAAACTTTGTGGCTCAAACAGCGTGTCAACGGCCTCAGCACTGTGCTGGGTGAAGTTCACCTTCTCTCCACCAAACACGTTACGCGCGTGCGCCACAGCCTCCTCGGAGATATCCACGCCCTCAACCGCCGCGGCACCCCAGTCGACCATCATGCGGGAGCCATAGCCCTCCCCGCACGCGATATCGAGAATCCGTTTTCCCTTGCATTGCCCCTTTACAAATCCGTACCGCGCAATGTGAATAGCGGCTTCGAGGCCATCGTAGCCTCCACCCTGTTCGAAACTCAGTCTCTCAATGTGCATCTTGTTTACTTCCTTACATCATCAACCATCGCAACGTCCCATCGACGATCGAGATGAATCAGGCCAACGGAATTGAAGTCGTCGACAACCCTGAACGGGCACACGTCTTTGGCTTCTGCATGAACGACAAGACCACCTTCGTCATTGATCGCCACCCGCCATTTATAGCTGCCGCTTAGCAATGGGAAATTTGGAAAAGTGACGGTGAACTCGCCCTGTTGTGATGAAGGATGAGGTGAGTACCCGTCCATCAGTGTTGTCGAACCGCACAGGTATAAACCGTCGTGGCGGTATAGGTTAAAAACGAAGCTGATATGTTCTGGAATTCGCATCGCTTTTGCTGCGAAGCGAACTCGCAATTGTATGGTCTCTCCACTTGCCACTTCGTCTATGGAGTGACCATCAGCATTCGTCAACGCAACATCTGTAATAGCAAACAGACGCTCCGGTTCGGCCGGCTCCGGCTCCGACACAACTTCAGTGTTCACCGCCTCGCTGTCCGTGGGTATCGTCGGTTCCTCTTGCTCCTTTGCCACAGGGGCAAGGATAAGAGCAGAGGCGACCTCCATATCGACCGAGTACTGATCAATCACTCGCCCCGCGCTGCCGAACATTTTCTGCTGTCCGTGATCAAGATACAGCGCCCGCTGGCAGATGGACTTCACCTGATACTGATCGTGGGACACGAACAGTATCGTGCAACCCTTTTCCCGGACTTCATAGAACTTCGCCAAGCAACGGCGCTGAAACGCAGCATCACCCACTGCAAGAATCTCGTCGACAATCAGGATTTCCGGATCGACGTGAATGGCCACCGAAAAGGCCAAGCGTGCGAACATGCCGCTTGAGTACTGCTTGACTGGTTGCTCGATGAACTGACCGATATCAGCAAACGCGGCAATCCTGTCGAAACGAGCATCGATCTCCTGCGACGTCAAACCGAGCAGCGCGGCATTGAGATACACGTTTTCCCGGCCGGTGAATTCCGGATTGAAGCCCGCGCCGAGTTCCAGCAGCGCCGCGACGCGGCCGTTTGTGCGGATCGCCCCCGTTGTCGGAGTGACCGTCCCGCAGATCATCTGCAGCAGCGTGGACTTGCCCGACCCATTCCTGCCGATGATGCCGACGGTCTCACCCTTGCGAACGTCGAAGGAGACATCACGCAGCGCCCAAAACTCTCTGGCATAGCTGCGCGGCTCTGCCCCGACAAGCCTACGCAGCCGCGGAACAATTGATTGCTTCAAACGGTCCTGAGGGCGGTCATAAATGTTGTAACACTTGCCGAGCCCCTCGACGTGAATGGCCAAATCATCAGAGGACATCAGCAAATCCTTTACGCGTTTTCTGGAACCACAACAGTCCGAGGATGGCGATCGCCGCGCCGAAGGCCAGGTAGATCAGCCACTGCAGCCAGTCCATCGAACGTCCGAAGATCACGGTGCTCCTCGCCTCTTCGATGACATAGGTCAGCGGGTTCAACCGCATCCAGATCTGGAACCGCTCGGGCAGTGCCGAAATTGGGTAGAAGATGGGCGAGATGAACGCCAGGATCGTCGTAAACAGACTGGTTGCCTGCGCGATGTCGCGCACGTATACGCCCAACGCGGCCAGAAACCATGCGACCCCCACCGTGGCAAGCACCAGGGGCAATAGCACCAGCGGCAAATACACCACTGTCCACGGTACAGAGCCGATAATCAAGAACTCAGCGATCAGCAGCACAATGAAGCTCACAGCCATGTGGAACAGCGCCGAGCCCATCGCCACCAAGGGCAGTATCTGCAGCGGGAACACCACCTTCTTGACGTACGTGACGTTGTTCAGGATCAGTGTCGGCGCACGGTTGACGCATTCCGCAAAAAGCCCATGCACCATCATGCCGACGAAGAGAATCACGGCGAATTCGGAGTGCGACGCATTCTGCGCACCGCCGCTCCAGCGTGCCTTGAACACGACGGCAAAGACGAACGTATAGACCGCAAGCAACAGCAGCGGGTTGAAGAATGACCACGCGAGCCCCATCACGGAGCCGCGGTAACGCCCAAGCACCTCTCGCTTGACCATCTGCAGAACCAACCCTCTGTAGTTCCGCAGGGCCAAGATCGAATTCAAGACTACATTCACACTGATATTCCTTTCAGACCAGAAACGCCGGCACTCCACCGAGGCGAGAGCTCGCCTTCACTCTGGGACACGACGTTTGGCCAGAACAAGTTTCCGACCGAAACGAATGAACCGCCAAGCATTCCTCATGACCAGCAAATGGACGATGGTGACCCCCAGGAACAGGAGAAAGAGCCCCTGCTCGGACATCCCAGTCTTCCAACCAACAACACCAATAAGCCCCATCAGCGAATTGCTGAAAACGAGGATCCAAACAATGCTCTCGGGCTTCAGGTCTAACCGCAACAGGATGTGATGCAGATGCGTGCGATCTGCTGCAAGCGGGTTCTTACCTTTGAGCATGCGGCGGAGCACGACCGCAAGCAGATCGATCAGGATGAAGCCGAGCACCCAGAGCATCACCACCGGTGGCACGTGACGCGAATCGCTAGGCGTCGACTGGGACAACTCCACGGCAAACCATACGATTGCATAGCCAAGCATCAGGCTGCCGGCGTCGCCAAGAAATACCCGCAGCTTTCCGCGCAGTGGATTGCGGATGTTGAAAACCAGAAAGCCAATCAATGCACCGCAAAAAATGACGCAAATCCGTTGCGTCACGCCGTTACCAATTTCGCCGGCAATATACGCAAACCAGGCGAAGATCACAAACCCCAGGCCACCCGCAAGACCGTCCATGCCATCGCACATGTTGAGCGCGTTGACGACAGCGACCACAGCGAAGAGCGTTAGCGGAATTCCCCAATTAGCCAACTCGATTTCGCGCCGACTAAAGAGGTCTCCCAACGACGTCAGATAGACGCCCCCCCAGGAGGTCATCAAGATGGCAGCACACAACTGCACGACGAGCTTCGTCATCGGAGCCACATTCTTGACATCATCTAGCACGCCCATCATGGCAAGCAGCGCCATACCGGCTAGCAATGGGATGAAGGATCCCTGCACGCGCACAAACAATACAGCCGTCACCGTCACTGCCACCGTCATGGCGATACCGCCGACGAGCGGGACATCCCCGTCATGGCGCTTCCGCACATTCGGCCGGTCAACCAAGCCAATCACGACGGCAAACGGCCGCAGCAGCAGGATGGTGATCACGCAGAGCAAGAATGCGAGGGCCGGAACCCAGAAGAAATCGAACATGTTCGCGTTGGTGCTAATTCAGGTGATACGCCATTGAGCCAGACGGAAACGCCAGTACGTCTTTGAGCACATCAAGCGGACAAGGCTGCCGATATGCCACGCTAGGTAGCGCCATTTCCGACGACTCGCGCGCTGCGCATCATGCTGAACAACGGCGTGCTGATTCCATGTAACAGACAGCCCGGCAAGGTGGCTGCGCAGACAGATGTCGACATCTTCGCAATAGAGCTTAAAAGCCGGATTGAAGCCCCCCAGACGCAAATAGGTCGCGCGATCAAACACAAGACACATACCAGCCAACCAGTCGACCTGCTGTTCTTCAACGGCTGGGGAATAATCCGCCACGAACCGCCGCCGGATCCAGCGATTCAACATTCTTCGAATCGAAGGCACATATCTCGCACTGTCTTCAATCGTGCCGGCTGACGATACGACTCTAGGGCCTGCCACGCCGGGCCGACGCCGCACGCAATCACTCAACGCAGTCAAGCTGGAAGCATCCAGCCGCACATCGGGATTCAATACGCAAAAGCACTCTGCCCGACAGTGAGAGAACGCATTGTTGTGGTTCTCGCCGAAGCCCAATGGCCGCTCGTTCATCACCCACGTGATTCGGAAGCGATCGCTTTCGCTGACGGAGGGCCGCCGCTCCGGGAGGTTTTGCGTAATCACCACGTGCAGGGGCACCAGCGCAGCAGCCTGCTCCAACTGTGCCAACAATGGCAGCAGAAGATCAATCTGGCCATGACTGACTACAGACACCGTGATTGGTCTCACGGCTCCACTTACCTGAGTTGCGCTCATGGTTCAGTCCTGCAGCCACCCCGATGCGAACACTTCGGCATCGGACAAGTGCGGCGCGCGTGCGTCCTTGTCAGAGAGTACAGGCGCAGCGGTTATCGGCCACGCTACTCCAATGTCGGGATCGTTCCACGCGATGCACCGTTCATCACCCTGATACCAATACTCCGTCGTCTTATAAGCAAACTCCGCAGAATCTGACGTGACCAGAAAACCGTGGGCAAAACCTTCCGGAACCCACAACTGCCGCTTGTTCTCTGCGGACAATGTCACACCAACCCAGCGACCAAACGTGGGGGAATCCTTCCGGATATCCACAGCCACATCAAACACTTCCCCGGCAACAACACGTACGAGCTTGCCTTGGGGATGTTGGATTTGGTAATGCAAGCCACGCAGCACATTACGCACGGAACGCGAATGGTTGTCTTGCACGAACTCCCGTCGCAAACCCGTCGCGGCTTCAAAATCCTTTGCGCTGAAGCTTTCAAAAAAGAAGCCTCGGCTATCGCCAAATACCTTTGGTTCGAGAAGCAATACGCCGGGCAGCGTAGTTGGAGTAACCGTCAATTTCATGAGGCGATGATGTTGTTATCGGATCGACTCGGAAAGAATCCGCAGCAAATACTGACCATACGCGTTCTTTGTCAATGGGGCGGCTAGCTCGGCCACTTGATCCGCATCGATCCACTTGTTTCGGTAGGCGATCTCCTCGGGACACGCCACCATCAGCCCCTGTCTATTCTGCAATGTCGCAATAAAGCTGGATGCCTCCAGCAACGACTCGTGTGTCCCGGTATCAAGCCAAGCGAGGCCACGCCCCATGATCTCAACGTTCAGCTGCGCCATTTCCAAATAGCGCCGGTTGACATCGGTGATCTCAAGCTCCCCGCGAGCAGACGGTTTAAGGTCCGCTGCGATATCGCAAACTTGATTGTCATAAAAATACAAACCCGTCACCGCATAGTTTGAACGCGGCTTAACCGGTTTTTCCTCAAGCGACACCGCTCGAAACTGCTCGTCGAACGAGACCACGCCATAGCGCTCAGGGTCCTGTACGTGATAAGCAAAAACGGTTGCACCCTGAGCCTGGGCAGTGGGGCGGTTCAACTGACTGACCAGATCGTGTCCGTAGAAGATATTGTCCCCAAGAATCAGCGTCGATGGATCATTACCAATAAAATCGCGCCCGATAACAAATGCCTGCGCCAAACCATCGGGGGACGGTTGCACCGCGTAACTAAGGTTGAGCCCCCAATTTTTTCCGTCACCAAGCATGCCAGTAAACAAAGGCACATCGTATGGAGTGGAAATGATCAAAATATCTCGAATCCCCGCCAGCATCAGCGTGGACAACGGATAGTAAATCATCGGCTTGTCATACACCGGCAGCAGTTGCTTGGAAACCGAGCGGGTGATCGGATACAGCCGGGTGCCGGAACCTCCGGCGAGAATGATGCCCTTGCGCATGGTGTCCCGCTCAGAAAAGAATCTGATCCAATAGGTGATGAATCCCTTGCCGCCAATCCGGCAGATAGATGCCAAACGTTTCGCACAGCTTGTTGGTGTCCATACGGGAATTGGCCGGTCTCGGAGCTGGCAAAGGGTACGCCGTGGCCGGGATCGCCTCGACGCGGGATGGATCCACCTTCAACGCATACCCATGTGCGATGGCATAGCGCACGACTTCGGTCGCGTACCCGTGCCAAGTCGTTTCTCCTGATGCGGCCAAATGATAGATTCCAGACGCGAAATCGACGCGATCCCCCAAAAGCCAGTGCCTGGCTACGATCTGGGCCGTGACGTCAGCGATCAGCGCTGCCGAAGTCGGGGCGCCAAATTGATCAGCAATGACGCGCAAGTTGTCGCGCTCGCGCCCGAGTTTAAGTATGGTCTTGGCGAAATTGTCGCCATGTGCGCCGGCCACCCAACACGTACGGAATACAACGGCAGTTGCCCCTGTTGCAGTGATCGCCTGCTCACCAACCAATTTGCTCTTGCCGTAGACCGACTGCGGATTGACAGTATCAGTCTCGACATATGCGCCGTGCTTGCGGCCATCAAATACGTAGTCTGTGGAGTAATGCACCAGAAGCGCGCCCAGCGCCTTAGCCTCCTCGGCCAGTACCGCCACAGCGGTGCCATTGATGGCGTATGCAGTTGCGGGGTCAGTTTCCGCTTTATCTACCGACGTATAGGCGGCAGGGTTGACGATGACATCGGGGCGCAATTCGCGTATTAATCGCCGAAGTTCGTCGGTCCGCGATAAGTCGCAGCCTGTCCGATCCAACGCGACAATTCTGCCCAAGGGTGCGAAGCTGCGCCTCAGTTCGAAGCCGACTTGACCCTGGCTCCCCGTTACCAGAATTGCAGGAATGCCAGGCCCCTTACGCCGCATATTGCCTGGCCATCCAGTTCCGATATTCCCCCGACATCACGTCCTGTACCCACATCTGATTATCCAGATACCACTGGATCGTCTTGCGCAAGCCAGTCTCAAATGTCTCCGCGGGCTTCCAGCCCAGTTCGCGCTCCAGCTTGCGAGCATCGATCGCATAGCGCCTGTCGTGTCCCGGACGATCCTGGACAAACGAAATCTGGTCCCGGTACGAGCCAACTGTCTTCGGCTTAAGCTGATCCAGCAGGTCGCACACCGCATGGACGACTTCCAAGTTGGTCTTTTCGTTCCAGCCGCCCACGTTGTACGTCTCACCCACCCGTCCCCGAGCGAGCACCTCGCGAATGGCTGCACAGTGGTCGCCGACGTACAGCCAGTCACGCACATTCTGGCCGTCGCCATAAATGGGTAGCTGTTTTCCACCAAGCGCGTTGGCAATCATCAACGGGATCAACTTTTCCGGAAAATGATACGGGCCGTAGTTATTCGAACAGTTGGTCGTCAGAACCGGCAAGCCATAGGTATGGTGGTATGCACGCACCAGATGATCGGAGGCAGCCTTCGAAGCCGAATACGGGCTGTTGGGTGCGTAAGGCGTGGTTTCCGAGAACTGCGGTGCGTTGCGCTCTAGCGACCCGAACACCTCGTCGGTCGACACATGCAGGAACCGAAATGCCGCCTTGGAACCGACATCGAGCTGCGTCCAGTAGGCGCGAGCAGCTTCCAGCAATGTGAACGTGCCGACGATATTGGTCTGAATAAACTCCGCCGGGCCGTGGATGGAGCGATCGACATGGCTTTCTGCGGCAAAATGAACCACGGCGCGCGGCCGGTACTTGGCAAACAAGCCATCCAGTGCTGTGCGGTCACAGATGTCTGTCTGCGAGAAGATGTGCCTCGGATCATTCTCGAGAGGAGCCAACGTCTTGCGATTGCCGGCGTAGGTCAGCTTATCAACGTTGACGATGCCGTCCGCGCCAAGATTGGCTAGCCAATTCAGGACAAAATTGCCACCGATGAATCCGGCACCGCCGGTAACGAGGATATGAGACAAACTCGAAGCTCCTGCCTGCCGCCAAGCCGGGCCCGGGTGGCGCACGACCGTCAGCTGCCCGTTGCACCCGATGAGAGCAGCGGAATTGTTAAATATGGTGGGAAGTCGCGTATTCTATCCGACCCTAGGGCATACCCTGCCAAAGGGTCCGATCTTTTTGTAGCGCGTTGTAACACTTGAGGCGCTAACGCCTCAACCCCATCGAATGCGCGGTTGACAGCACATGACGGTTGCATCTCCCCCCCACGCCATCGGCGACCTCCAAGGCTGCTGCTCCCCCCTCCAGTCGCTGCTGGCCGCCCTCCCCGCCAACGCCCCCCTGCGCTTCGTCGGCGACCTCATCAACCGCGGCCCCGAGTCGCTGGCCACGCTGCGCCAAGTCATCGCACTTTGCGAGTCCGGCCGTGCACGCACCATCCTCGGCAACCACGACATCCACCTGCTGGCAGTCGCTGCAGGCGTCCGAAAACCCGGCAAGCGCGACACGATCGCCGACATCCTCTCCGCGCCCGATAGCGACCGGCTCATCACATGGCTTCGTCACCAGCCGCTGGCGATCTTCGAAAACGGCTTCCTGATGGTGCACGCCGGCGTCCTGCCGCAGTGGACGACGGGCGACGTACTGGAGCTAGCCGGGGCGGTCGAGCGCGAATTGCGCAGCCCACATTGGAAAACGTTCCTGGCGGACGCCTTCGGCAACCAGCCAGACAAGTGGAGCAACGATCTCGTCGGCATGGACCGCCTGCGCCTGACCATCAACGCGCTGACACGTCTACGCTTCTGCAAACCCGACGGCACGATGGAATTCGAAACGACGGATGCCGATGGCGCTCCGGATGGCCACATGCCGTGGTTCGACGTACCGGGGCGGCGTACGCGTGGCACGCCGATCGTGTTCGGGCATTGGTCCACGCGCGGGCTCGTGATGCGCGACGACGTGATGGGCCTGGATACTGGGTGTGTGTGGGGCGGAAAGCTGACGGCCGCCAAGCTGTCGCTAGCGCCGGCGGGGCGCGACGTGGTGCAGATCGATTGCGAGCAGGCCCAAGACCCGCTCGCGCACAAGAAGAAGTCGCCTTGAGGCCTCAGTCCGCGCGGTTGATCAGCGCGGCGACGGCTTCCTGGCTATGGGCCGCCAAGGCCCGACGGTCCATCTCGGGGGCCAAGGCCGGCCCCACCAACACTTCCACCACCAACGGCGGCCCGTTCAGGATCGCATTGATCGTGTCCATCATCGACAGATCGCCGATGTACGCCGGAATGGTCGTCAATTCGCCCGTGGCGGCGACCCGATAGCGCAGCGCCAGTGGGCGGATCGGTGCGCCAGCGCTGACGGGCGCCTGGAACAGGTTGGCGTGGAACGGCAGCAGCTGCAACCCGTCCGACGTCGTCCCTTCAGGAAACACGCAAATGGCATCGCCAGAGCGCATCGCGTCTGCAATGACGTGCATGATGCGATGCGCATCGCGCTTGCGGGCACGCTCGACGAACAGCACGCCGGTCTGCGCGCACAGCCAGCCAATCACCGGCCAGCTGCGAATCTCCGATTTGGCGACGAAGCGCGGTGGATACCAACTGTTGATCGCGTAGATGTCGATCCACGACACGTGGTTGGACACCAGCATGGAGCCCGCCAGCTCCTGGCCCGCGACGTGTTCGCCATGCACCACGAGCGAGACCCGGAACAGCGCCAGCAACTTGCGCGACCAGCGTTGAATCAACGCTCGCTTGGTCTGCGGGTTGATCCACCAGAACAGCAACGCGCACGTGATCAGGCCTTCAACCAGATGCACGAGCAACCGCAACTTGCGGAGCACATGCTTGCGCTGTGGCGTGCGCATTTCGGCGGACGCGCTTGTCACGCGTTGATCAATGCCCGTCATAGGCAAGATGCCCGGCAACCATCGTGGCACGTACGCGGCCGGCAAGCTCGAAGCCCAGATACGGCGAGTTCTTGCCCTGGCTGCGCAGGGTGCGCGGCTCGAGCTTCCACGTTGCCTCCGGATCGAACACGCACACGTCGGCCATCGCTCCCACCTCCAGCGAGCCCGCATGCAGACCCAGCACGCGGGCGGGCTCGCTGGTGATGCGGGCCAGCGCCTTCGGCAGCTCGACCTTGTGCTCGGCTGCCCAGCGCAGCGTGAGCGGCAGCAGGGTTTCGAGGCCGGTCGCACCGGGTGTGGCTTCGGCAAACGGCAGCAGCTTCTCGTCGTCGTCCACGGGCGTGTGGTCGGAGCAGATTGCGTCGATGGTGCCGTCGGCGAGCGCGCGCACAATGCCGTCACGATCACGGCCGGAGCGCAGCGGCGGCACGAAGCGCATCTGCGAATTGAAGTAGCCGATGTCGACGTCAGTCAGCGAGATGTGATGGACGTTCACGTCGCACGTCACCGGCAGGCCTTCGGCCTTGGCGCGACGCACGAGGTCGATGCCGGCAGCAGACGACAGGCGGCAAAGATGCACGCGCGCACCCGTGCTGCGCATCAGTTCAAAAATGGTGTGCAGGCGCACGGTCTCGGCCATCACGGGCACACCGGACAAGCCCAGGCGCGAGGCCAGCGGGCCGCTTGCAGCCACGCCGCCCTTGCCCAGATACGGATCTTCCGGGCGCAGCCAGACGGTAAAGCCGAAGGTCTGCGCGTATTGCATCGCACGCATCAAGACCTGTGTATCGATGATCGGCGAGTCAGCCTGCGAGAAGCCGACGCAGCCCGATTCGGTCAATTCGGCCATCTCGGTCAACACCGCGCCTTTGAGGCCCACGGTCAGTGCGCCAAGCGGATACACGTGCGCCTGGTTCAGGTTGCGCGCGCGGAACTTCAGCATCTCGACCAGGCCGGGTTCGTCCAACACAGGATCGGTGTCCGGCGGGCACACCAGCGAAGTCACGCCGCCGGCCATGGCCGCCGCCATTTCCGATTCCAGCGTGGCCTTGTATTCAAAGCCCGGCTCGCGCAGGCGGGCGGACAGGTCGATCAAGCCCGGACAAACAATCAGGCCGGTCGCGTCGATGGTCTTGTTGGCATGAAAATCCGCCGGCGCCTGGCCCACGCCCACCACCTTGCTTGCTGCGATGTAGAGATCCTGTTGCGCGTCGATGCCGTTGGCCGGGTCGATCAGGCGGCCGCCCTTGATATGCAGTTTCATCGCTTTCTTAGTCGTTGTTGCCGGCAACAATGCCCATCACGGCCATGCGCACGGCGATGCCGAACGTCACCTGATTCAGGATCACCGATTGCACGCCATCGGCCACGGCGGAATCGATTTCCACGCCGCGGTTCATCGGTCCGGGGTGCATGACAATGGCATCCGGCTTGGCCAGCGCCAGCCGCTCCTGCGTGAGGCCATAGGCCTTGAAGTATTCCTGCGCGGACGGCAACAGCGCACCGCTCATGCGCTCGTTCTGCAGGCGCAGCATGATGACCACGTCCACGCCCTTGAGCCCCTCTTCCATGTTGTGGAAGACACGCACGCCCATGTGCTCCAGTCCGCCCGGCAGCAGCGTACGCGGGCCGATGGCACGCACTTCGGCGCAGCCCAGCGTCGTCAACGCATGGATGTCCGAGCGCGCCACGCGCGAGTGCAGGATGTCACCGACGATCGCAACCGTCAGGTTGGAGAAATCCTTCTTGTAGTGGCGGATGGTGAACATGTCGAGCAGCCCCTGCGTGGGGTGCGCATGACGGCCGTCGCCTGCATTGATCACGTGCACGTGCGGCGCGACGTGCTCGGCGATCAGGTACGGCGCCCCGGAACTGGCATGCCGCACGACAAACATGTCCGCCTGCATCGCCGACAGGTTGTTGATTGTGTCGAGCAGCGACTCGCCCTTGCTCGTGGAAGACGCATTGATGTTCAGATTGATCACGTCCGCCGACAGCCGCTTGGCTGCGATCTCGAACGTGGTGCGCGTGCGCGTGGAATTCTCGAAGAACAGGTTGAACACGCTCTTGCCGCGCAGCAGCGGCACCTTCTTCACCTCGCGGTCGGAATCCGATACGGAGACGAACTGCTGCGCGGTGTCCAGCACGTGCGTGAGGATGTCGCGCGACAATCCCTCGATCGACAGCAGGTGCTTAAGCTCGCCGTTTTTCGTGAGCTGCGGGTTGGCAAAAGTCTTGGGCATGGAGAAACGAAAGGCGACGAGGTCAGTACAGGTCAGGTCAAAGCCGGTGCGGTGCGCGCTTGAAGTCAGGTGCCCTTGGGCTCGCGCGTGAAGGTGAAGCGCGCGGCAGCGCCCTCGCCGGCTTCGCTCAGCACGAGCGATTCATCGGCGGGCAGCGTGATGCGTTCCCCGATGTAATCCGGCGCAACAGGCAGTTGGCGTTCACCGCGGTCGACCAGCACGGCCAGTTCCACCGCCGCCGGACGGCCGTAGTCGAACAGCTCGTTGATGGCCGCGCGGATGGTGCGGCCGCTGGCCAGCACGTCGTCCACCAGGAGGATGCGGCGCTCGTTCACATCGAACGGCAGCGTGGTCGGTTGCGCCTTGGCGTGCAGGCCCTTCTTCGCGTAGTCGTCGCGGTGCATGGCAACGTTGACGACGCCGTATTCCGGCAGGCCAAGGTCATGCGCCAGCCGCTTGGCGATCCAGGCGCCGCCGCTGACAATGCCGGCCACCGACCAGGTGTGGCCGTCGGCCAGCCGCGTGCGCAGTTGTGCAACGAGGCTCTGGTACAGCGCCTCGGCATCGATCTGTTGCGATGTCATGCGTGTTCGTCGAAAAACTGTTGGAGGATGATGCGCGCGGCTTCTGCGTCGAGCACATCGTCGGAGGCACCGGCATCCTGCGCGGCGATGGACGAATAACGCTCATCCACCCAGGTGACCGGCAGACCATAGCGGCCGTGCAATTGATTGCCGAAGCGCTTGGCGAGCTTGATCATCGGCTGTTCCTCTCCGTCGGGGTGGACCGGCATGCCGACCACAAAACCCACAGGCTGCCATTCTCCGACCAGCCGGCTGATCTGCGCGAAGCGGAAATCGACCGAGCGGTTCGGAATGGTTTCCAGCGCCCGTGCCGAACGCGTGATGGAATTGCCGAGCGCCACGCCAATGCGCTTTTCGCCGTAATCGAATGCCAGCAAGGTGCCTTCTGCGGGCATGGGAGCGGGGGCCGGACGTGCCGGCTCAGGCATGCCCGGCCTCACCCGACAGCATGGCGGGGTTGATGCCGAGCAGATTCAGCGCCGCGGCAAACCGCGCTTCGGGAGGCACGTTGAAGATGATCTCGGGATCGGCCTGGACGGTCAGCCAGCCGTTGCGGCTGATTTCGTCTTCCAGTTGACCGGCACTCCAGCCGGCATACCCGAGGGTCAGGATGAAACGGTGGGGGCCGCCGCCCTGGGCGACGGCTTCCAGCACATCCTTGGAGGTGGTCATTTCCAGCCCGCCCGGCACCGCCAGCGACGACGAATACGCGCCCGTGGCGTCGTGCAGCACAAACCCGCGCTCGGTCTGCACCGGGCCGCCGTAGTACACGGATTGTTCTGCCAGGGGATGGATTTCGAGCTTGAGGTCGATCTTGTCGAACAGCGTCGCCAAGTCGATGTCGATGGGGCGGTTGATGACGAGCCCAAGCGCACCGCGCTCGTTGTGCTCGCACATGTACACGACCGTGCCCGAAAACGTGGAGTCCGCCATGCCGGGCATAGCGATCAGGAACTGATTCGTGAGATTGATAAGTGCGTCAGGCGAGGCCATGGGGGGAGTTTACCAAAAGCCCCCGGCCGCTGCCCCTCTCATTTGGAGGAATCGGCCTTCAGCGCAAGGTTTTTTGGGATTACGCATTGTGCCGCTTCAGGCACTTGGCCCGGTTGCATGGGGTGGCGTTGTGTTTAGCGCTTCCAGATCGGCGGCTTCCAGCCAGCGCCATTCGCCCGGCGCCAGATCCCCCAGCGACAACCCGCCAATGGCGCTGCGGTGCAATCCAGCCACATGGTTACCGGCGGCGGCCACCATGCGTTTCACTTGGTGGTATTTGCCCTGCGTGAGCGCCATGCGCAAGTGGTGCGTGCCGACGCGCTCGGCCCAGGCGGCGGCAACGTTTTCATTTTCGTCAGCCAGCACCACGCCGGCGCACAGCTGGGCGATCTGCGCATCGGTCACGGGCTCGGCGGTGGTGATCTCATACACCTTCGGCACCAGGTGGCGCGGGCTGGTGATGGTGTGGACGAACTGGCCGTCGTCTGTCAGCAGCAGCAACCCCGTGGTGTCCTGGTCGAGCCGTCCGACGCACTGCACGGCCCGCTCGCGCAGCGGCACCGGCAGCAGCGTGTACACGCTCGGATGATGTTTCGGCTTCTGCGAGCACTCCACGCCGGCCGGCTTGTTGAGCATCAGATAGGCGCGGGCGTGATATGCCCAGCGTTCGCCGTCGACATCCAGGACCAGGCCGGCGGTATCGACCAGCGCATCGGGGCTTTCCATCTCGACGCCGTTGATGAAGACCAGCCCCGCGAGGACGAGGTCCTTGCAATAGCGGCGGGTGCCGAAGCCCTGGGATTGGAGGATGCGATACAGCGGAAGACGGGAAGAATCAGCCATGACAACAACGTGAACAAAACAAAAAGGGGCGAATTTTGCGATACGCTCCGCCAGTCTAAAGAGCAACCGATTCCATCCGATGCCCTCCACCGCCCCAAGCCGCCAGCCTTACAACATCGGAGCGCACTTCCAGCGTGGTCTGGTGTGGTTCCGGCGCGATCTGCGGCACGTTGACCACGCGGCGCTGCATTATGCCTTGCGGCACTGCCGCGAGGTCTATTGCGTGTTCGTGTTCGATCGCGACATCCTCGACGCGCTGCTTGCGCGCGGGCTCAAGGCCGACCGCCGCGTCGAGTTCATCCGTGCGTCCATCGAAGAACTCCGCGGCGCATTGCGCGAGGCCGGCGGCGACCTGATCGTCGTCCATGACCACCCACGCCACGCGATTCCGGAGATCGCGCGCCAGCTCAACGTCGAAGCGGTTTTCGCCAACCACGACGAAGAGCCTTCCGCGCAGGCCCGCGACGAAGCGGTGCGCAAAGCATTGGCGCAGCAGCCGTGCGCCTGGTTCGACTTCAAGGATCAGGTGATTTTTGAGCGCGACGAGATCCTGAATGGGCAAGGCAAACCGTACGGCGTCTTCACGCCTTACAAGAACGCCTGGTTGGCCGCGCTGACGCCGTTCGACTTGCGCGCGTATCCGACAGAGCCCTACTTCGGCGCGCTGGCGAAGCCGCCTGAGGCACTTGCGCACCCAACGCCTGCGCTGGAAGCGATGGGCTTCGCCCGCACCAATCTGTCGGAAATCGCCCTGCCCAGCGGCATGTCGGGCGGGCAAACCTTGCTCGACGAATTTGAAGAGCGCATGGACGACTACCATGCGCGCCGCGACTTTCCCGCCGTGCGCGGGCCCAGCTATCTGTCAACGCATTTGCGCTTTGGCACCGTGTCGATCCGCACGCTGGCCGCGCGTGCCCATGCCGCCATGCTGCGCGGCAGCCGGGGCGCGGCGACATGGCTGTCGGAACTGGTCTGGCGGGATTTCTATTTCATGATCCTGCACCACCGCCCCGATCTGGCCGACGGCGCCGCGTTCCATCCGGAATTCGACCGCATCCGCTGGGTGGACGGCGACACTGGCGACGCGCGCTTTGAAGCGTGGAAGGCCGCGCGCACCGGTTATCCGCTGGTCGATGCGGCCATGCTGCAGATCTTTCAGAGCGGCTACATGCACAACCGCCTGCGCATGGTTGCGGCCAGTTTTCTCATCAAGAATCTTGGTATCGACTGGCGGCGCGGCGAACAGTATTTTGCCGACGTGCTCAACGATTTCGACTTTTCCGCCAACAACGGCGGCTGGCAGTGGGCCGCCTCCAGCGGGTGCGATGCGCAACCGTGGTTCCGCATCTTCAACCCCGTCACGCAATCGGAGAAGTTCGACCCGCAAGGCCGCTTCATCCGCAAGTACCTGCCGCAACTGGCGAAGCTGCCCGACAAGTACATCCATGCGCCATGGACGGCACCGGCCAATGTGTTGAAGGAAGCAAGCGTGGTACTGGGCGAGACGTATCCGCTGCCCATCGTCGACCACGCGGCCGCCCGCGCAGCGACGCTCGACCGCTATGCCGTCACCAAGGCACATCGCACATCGGGCGCTGAGGCTGCGGCACTTACCAAAGCCGGCGCCGACGATTGAAGATCACCATCCGCCAAAAACAACGGGCCGGTGTGTTACCGGCCCGTTGTTGTTTCTGCGAAGCGTCTCGTCAGCCTGCCTTGGCCGCCGGTGCGCGCTCGCCGATGAGGTTGCGCAGATGCTGGAGCAACTCCTCTTCGTTGTACGGCTTGCCCAGGTAGACGTTCACGCCGATCTCCGCTGCGTATCGGCGGTGTTTGTCCGCCGTACGCGAGGTGATCATGATGATTGGCGTGGCGCCGATACGTTCGTCCGCACGCACGTTGCGTGTGAGGTCGAAACCATCCATGTGCGGCATTTCGATGTCGACGAGCATTGCGTCGGGCGTGATCTCCTGCAACTGACGCAGCGCATCCACACCGTCACGTGCGAGCACGGCCTGGTAGCCGGAGCGCGTGAGCAGACGCTGCGTGACCTTGCGCACGGTCAGCGAATCGTCGACCACCATGACGATCGGCTGTGTGGCGAGGCCCGGCACGGCGTCGGTGCTGCCATCGCGCTGCAGCTCGGCCACGGCGCCTGTGGCTTCCGGGTCTGACAGGCTGCGTGCAACGGCTTCGCGCTCAAAGCGCTGCGTGAGCACCACAGGGTTGTAGATCAGCACGATCTCGCCGTCGCCCAGCGTCGTTGCACCGGCAATACCTTCCAGACGCGCAAGGTGCGGGCCAATGTGCTTGACCACGACTTCGCGGTTGCCGATCACTTCATCGACATGCACGGCGGCGCGGTCAGCACCGTTGCGCACCACCACGGCCGGCGAGTACTTGCGCCCGCTTGTGACAGACGTCGCTTCTTCAAGCAGCGCGCCAAAGTAGTGGAACGGCACGGGGCCCGTCGGCAGTTGCAGCGCGGCGGCGTTGTACGCCTCGGCCAGCGCCTGCGGGCGCAGTTGCTGCACGTGGTCGATCATGCCCGACGGAATCGCGTACACACGCTCGCTCACACGCACCAGCAGCACCTGCGTAATCGCAGTCGTCAGCGGCAGGTGGATGGTGAAGCGCGTACCGACTTCCGGCGTGGTCTGCAGCGAGATCCGGCCGCCCAGGGCGACGGTTTCTGCGCGCACCACGTCCATGCCGACACCGCGGCCGGCCAGTTCCGACACCTGATCGGCCGTTGAAAAGCCCGGCGTGAAGATCATCTCGGTGAGGCGCGCGTCGCTGGCTTCTTCGTCAGCAGCCAGCAGTTGACGCTCCAATGCACGCGCGCGGATGCGATCGAGGTTCAGGCCCGCGCCGTCGTCGACGAAGTGCAGGACGACTTCGTTACCTTCCTGCTGCACTTCGAGCGTCAGTTCACCGGCGGGTGCCTTGCCCTTGGCGCGGCGCTCGTCGGCCGATTCAATGCCGTGCGCAACCGCATTCCGAATCATGTGTTCCAGCGGGCCGCCCATGCGGTCCAGCACGCTGCGATCCAGTTCTACCGTACCGCCCTTGATGAACAGCCGGACTTCCTTGCCGGTTTCCGCTGCTGCCTGGCGCGCCACGCGATACAGACGGTCGGCCACGGTATCGAACTGCACCATGCGCGCACGCATCAGGCTGCGCTGCAGACCGCGCGTGAGGCGCGCCTGCGTTTCCAGATCGAGCGATGCCTGATCGAAACCGCGGAACAAGTTCTGCTGCACCGTCGCCACGTCGTTGACGGACTCGGCCATCATCCGCGTGAGTTCCTGCAAGCGCGTGAATCGGTCGAACTCCAGCGGGTCGAACGACTCGTCGTGCGCAGCCGCATCGGCAATGCGCGACTCCATCTGCGTTTCGGCCTGGATTTCGATCTCACGCACCTGCGAGCGCAAACGCGCCACGTTGTCGTTCAGTTCCGACAGATAGGTCTTCAGCGCATCGACTTCCGACTCAAGGCGCGCACGCGCCGCACCGACTTCACCCGCATCGTTGATGAGCGAATCGAGGGCACGCGCCTGAACCCGCACCATCGCGCGCTGGCGTTCGGCCACTTCCAGCGCCTCGGCTTCGGGGCTGCGCGTGCCGGACAAATCGACGCTGGTGGTGGCCATGGCCGGCAGCATCGACGTACCGGACGGCGTCTGCGTTTCGGACGATGCCTGCGTGGCATCGGCGGCATCGGCAAGGCCGGCATCGAGCGGCAGCAGGTTGCCCGCGCCCAGCGCATCGACGTGCGCTTGAATGCGGTCGAACCAGACGTAGAGCTTGCGGAACAGCGCGTCGTCCACGCGGTTCTGGCGCAGGCCGCCTTCAATGGCGCTTTCCATTTCGTGCGCGGCCTGACCCAGCGTCATGGCACCGGCCATGCGCGCACTGCCCTTGACGGTGTGCAGGTTACGCAGGAGGAGGCCGGCGGCATTGCGGTCTTGCGGCGCGGCTTCCCAAGCGCGCAGATGCTGACCCAGCTCGGGCAGCGCGACGTGCGCTTCTTCCAGGAAGATCTCAAGCAGCGCCGGGTCGAGCGCGTCTGCCGGCGCCTGGCGGACCAGTTCACCCACGGCAGGTTCGGCAACCGGCGACTCGTGCACCGGCACGAACGTCGGCGCAACCGGTGCCGGGTCAAACTCGGGCTCGCCAGCCGAACGAGCAGTTTCATTCTCGGCCTGTTCGGCTTCGGAGAAGGCAGCGGGTGCTGGCTCCAGCGGCAGGCGCGGCCGCACGAGCAGGCGCTCGCACAGCTCGTCCAGGCTGCGGCGCAGCGGCTCGTCAGTGTCCGGCCACAGGCTGGCGGCAAATTGATGCAGCATGCCGCGCATGCGCTCGACGGCTTGATCGAGCAGACGGAAATCGCCCGGATGCATCGCCACCGGCCGGCTGTTCAGGTTCAACAGCACCTGCTCCAGCGCCCCAGCCAACTGGCGCACGGGCTCCAGCTCAACCACGGCGGAACTGCCTTGCAGCGTGTGCGCGGCGCGCAGGGCCAGCTCGCTCGGCGGCGTGCGGCCTTCGTGCCGCCACTCCGAGAAATCCACACCCAGGCGGCGGATCAGATCATCGGCTTCCTGCAGGTAGACGTTGTACAGCGCCACGCTGATGCGGACCGGACCAATCTCCTTTACACCATCGTCGTGCGGCACCTCTTCCGGTTCGCCGCTCTGCGCGAACGGGAACGGGATCACCTTGGCGTCGGCATCGGCGGCAAGCGGTTCAGCGGCGGCTTCCTGATGGGCCTCTTCAACGTGCTCTGTAACCGGCTCGGCTACGTCATGCTCGACCACCGGTGCGGTGGCGTCGGACACCGGCGCCTCGACTTCGGGCATCGTTGGTTCGTCGTCCCATGTGAGCGCGACCGCGTCTTCGGCTTCAGCAACGGGGGCATCCGGCGCGGCCAATTCCAACGACGGTTCAGCGACTGCGTCGTGCGATGCGGTTTCAGCCGCCGGCGCTTCCACCCGATGCGGCTCTGCGTATTCAGCGGCCGGAGCAGCTTCGGCTGGCTCAGACGTCGGCACGGCCTCCAGCCACACGAATGGGCCGCCATGGCGCACGCGCTCTGCGGCGGCGACCAGCGGTTCGATGGCGTGATCGGCTTGGGGCGTTTGCGCGATGGCAGCGGCCCACGTCGACAACTCGGACTCGGCGCGCGTGAGGAGCGCGGCCAGGTCAGGCGTCGGCACACGGCTCTCGGCCAGCCAGACATTCATCACCTGCTCGATGGCCCAGGCCGCTTCGCCATAGCGCGTGAGCCCGACCATGCGGCCCGAGCCCTTGAGCGTGTGGAACGCGCGGCGCAGCTGCGTAAGCAAGTCCAGGTCCGAACCGGCAGCCAGACCGCCTGTGCCCATGTCGGCAGCGGCCTGCAGACCCTGCAGATCGGCGCGCACGCCGGCCAGCACTTCTTCGGCTTCAGACAGGAAGATGTCGAGCAGCTCGGCATCAATGGATTGGGTATCCCGTGCGGCAGTTGGCGCAGGTGCGGCGGCCGCAGGCGCGGCAACCGGTGCAGCCAATGCCGCCTGCATCCGCTCAAGCGCGCCGGGGCTGCCAACCTGCCATGCATCGAACTGGGCCAGCGCCTCTTCCAGGCGGCGGCGGCGAGCCGGATCGTCGTCGATGGCGGCGGCATCGCGCGCTTCCTGCAGCGCGGTGCGCAGCTCCGCAGCCAGCGGGTCGGTCGGGTCGACCGGTTGCTTGGCGAGCAGGCGATCGAGCAACGATTGCAGCGGCGACGCCGCATCGGCGTTGGCCGCGTCTGCGCCGGACTGCGTTTCGGACTGCGGCTCGCGGCGGGCCAGCATGCCGGATTCGGTATCGAAGACGAACTCGCGCCATGCGGTCTCGCGCGCATTCGGCGTCAACTGGCCTTCGATGACGATCTCGTCGACTTGGCCACCGGTCAACTCTGTGCCGGCGGAGAGCGCATCCAGCAGGGCCTGCAGGCCGCTGACGTTGGCGGCCAGCGCGGCCAGGTAGCGTTCGCGATCGGCGGTTGCGCCTTCGCCCGCAGCTTGTAGAGCGTTGATGGTCGACTGCGCAGCTTCGGTGGCATGCACCGCCTCATAGGCGTCCAGCGCGGCGAAGGCGTTTTGCATCTCGCCGAACAGACGGGCGGCTTCCTGAAGGCCGCCGCTTTCTTCGCCTTCGCGCTCGAAAGCATCGAGGTGCGTTTCGGCGGACGCCAGCTGCGTTTGCAGTGCGCGAACCTGTTCAGCACGCGTGCGGCGTTGCGCAGCTTCTCCGGCCAGCAGCGTGAGCCATGCAGGTGCCGGCACAGCCTGACCGTCTTGTGCGACGCGGGCGTGTTCGGCCAATTCACTGCAGCGAGCGGCAAACCACGCGCTGCGCAAATCGCCGGATTCACCATGCAGCGCCCACGGGCGGGCCAGCATGCGCGATAGGAATTGCAGCGTAGGGGCAACGTCCTGCCCGGCGGCTTCGGTCAGGCGATTCGACAGCTCAGACAGCGCCGGCTGACCGAGCGCATCGGCATGCAGCGCCAGCGTCTGCAGTGCAGCGTCGAGTTCGTCCGCAGCGGGCGCAGGTTGTTGGCTCAGTGTTTCGAGTGAGCGGCCGACGCGTTGCAGCGTGTCGCTGGCGTCGGTCGGCAGCAGCGCGTAGTACTGGCGCGTGTGCAGTGCGCCAGCAGGCGCGTGCGTGGGTGGAATCGCAAAGGCCTGCACGCACGCCACGATGTCCGGGCCGAGCGTGTCGTCGCCCACCGGCGTCGCCGGCGCGTTGCTGTACGCCATGCCGGCCAGCAAATACAGCGCGTCGGTCAGCAGGCCTTGCGGCAGATGGACATTGTTGTGCGAATACTGGCGCAGCAGCAGGTTGACGCGTGCGGCGAGGCGCTTGGCGGTCATGTCGGCCGGCACCAGGCCAGCACGCAGGGCACCAAAGGTCAGGGCCAGCACGAGCCACAGATCGCGGTGCAGATCGTCCCCGGCGCGGCGCGGTTCACGCTCAAGCGCGCGGATGCCGTGCAGCAGGTCTTCCAGTGGCGCGTAGGCCGCTGCGGCGGCTGACGGATCCACCACCGCTCCATCGGCGTTGGAGGCCGGCGCACGCAGCGCGGTCAGCAACGCAAGTTCGAACTTGCGGCGCAGGCGCGCCAGGCCCGGCAGATCGCGCGAGGGCAGCAGTAGCGCCGGCAGGTGCCGCAACTCATCGGCCCACAGGTCGGCCGGATGGATGCGCTCTTCGCTCAGGCGGGTCAGCACGGCCTGATACGGCTGGAACAGGCGCAGCGGCTCTTCGCCCATACCGGCCATCAGGTCGGCCACGTATTCCTGCAACGCCTGCACGGCGCGCGAGAACACATCCAGCGTCTGGGCGTCGGCGGGAACGGTGCCGGCATCCACTGCCTCAAGCAGGCGCTTGGCGGCCTGGCAATACACGTCGACACCGCGCAGACCGACGATCAGCAACGCGCCGGCAGCCTGGTGCAGATATTGGCCGGCGAGGCGCAGCGATGTCGTATCGCGCGCACCGATGACCTCCGGATCGGCGATGACATCGGCTGCGTATTCGCCGAACTCGCGCACGGCATCGTCGAGCGCGGCGCGCATGTTGGGCGCAACCCACGCCAGCGCGGAGAGATCACGTGCGGGCACGGCGGCTTTCGGACGAACCGCGGGGCCCCCGGTCGCCTCAAGCGAGGCAGGATGGGACTGGGCGGGCTCGGCGGCAGATTGATGACGCATGTGTGCTTCCAAAAAGCAGGTGGCGGTTGCCGCGATTGCCCCGGGGTGGCCCCTTCGGCGTTCCCGCCCGAAATCCAGTGGTGACGAGATCAGGCGATGCGGAACCGCGCCACGGAGTCGCGCAGTTCTTCAGCAAGCTGCGTCAGCTGGCGCACCGACTGTGCGGTCTGGCGCGTACCCGTGGAGGTCTGCTCCGTGATATGCAGGATCTGTTCGATGTTCTGCGCAACGTCCGAAGCCAGCGTCGCTTCGTGCGACGTCGTCTGCGAAATGCTCTCAATCAGTTCGGCAAGCTGGCGCGACACGCGGCCGATCTCCACCAGTGCGGCACCGGCGTTATCGGACAGCTTCGCCCCTTCCACCACACCCGCCGTGCTGCGCTCCATGGCGTGCACCGCGTCTTGCGTGTCGGTCTGGATGGTGCGGATCAGCGCCCCGATCTGCTTGGCTGCCTCGGCAGAGCGTTCTGCCAGGCGCTGCACTTCTTCTGCCACCACCGAGAAGCCGCGGCCCGCTTCACCAGCAGATGCCGCCTGGATGGCAGCGTTCAGTGCCAGCACGTTGGTCTGCTCGGTAATGTCCGAGATCAGCTCAACGATTTCACCGATCTCCTGCGACGACTCACCCAGACGCTTGATCCGCTTCGAGGTTTCCTGAATCTGATCACGGATGTCGTTCATGCCCGTGATGGCGTTCTGCACGGCCTGCTGACCTTGCTCGGCAGCGGCCAGCGAGGCGCGTGCAACGTTCGCCGATTCGGCTGCGCCGCGCGAGACCTGCGTAATGCGGTCCGCCATCTCCACCACCGACTGACCGGTCTGGCGAATCTGGCGCGATTGTTCTTCCGATGCGGCCACCAGGCTTTCCGACGTGGTCTGCACCGCCGACGATGCCTGCGTCACCTGCTCGGCCGTCTGCTGCACCCGGCCGACCAGCTCGCGCAGTTCTTCCACGGTGTAGTTCACCGAGTCGGCGATGGCGCCGGTAATGTCTTCCGACACGGTGGCCTGCTTGGTCAAGTCACCGTCTGCAATGTCCTGCAGCTCGTTCATCAGACGCAGAATTGCAGCCTGGGTGGAATCGTTGTTGCGCTTTTCCACCATCCGGCGCTCTTCAGCTTCGCGCTGACGGGCTTCTGCTTCCATCGTACGCACGCGCGAATCGCGCAGGTACAGGGCGGCCAGGCCGGCCAGGCAGACCACGGTCAGGATGGCCGACAGCACCACCGCACCGAGCGTCACCGGACGGCTACGCACGCTGCCGGCATAGGCCGACTGCAGGTCCGACAGGTCGGCACGCAGCTTTTCGTTGTCGTTGAAGATCTGCTGCTGGGCGCGCTTGGCGGCGATCAGGCCCGGCAGGTTTTCCAGAATGATCTGCGTGGTCTTCTGCACGTTGTCGAAGCGGGTCGACAGCTCTTGCAGATAGCCCTTCGTCTCGGCATCAGTAGCGGCCGACAGGCGCAGCGCTTCCGAGCCGTTGAGCAGGCCGTTCAGGGTTTCGCGGAAGGTGTTGGTGTCCTTACCGAGCAGGAACGCTGTTTCCGGGTTCACGCCTTCGCCGGCCAGGAACTCGTTCATGTTCTTACCCAGACGCTGCGTCAACATCACCAGCTGCGACGAGGCGGCCACTTCACGCGCCGGCGCGTTGGTCTGCAGCTTCATCGACGAGATCTGCTCGGCTTCTTCCAGCAGTTCGGGGTTCGACGCGTTGAACACGTTCAGCGTCTTACCCACCGCCACCAGCGTCTTTTCCTGCGCCAGAATGGCCTGGGCGCTCTTGTCGCTGCGCTTCCACTCTTCGATCGACTTGTCGAGCAACGCTTCGGCATCGCCACCCGAGGCGCGTACACCGCGCTCGGAGTTGCCGTTCTTCAGCGCATCGAGGTTTTCCTGCAAACGCGCGCGGCTCTCCTTGAGCTGGGCGAATGCGTTGGTGTTACCCAGCAGCGCAACCGGCACCGCCTTGGCCAGACGCTGCGAGTGCATCAGCGTGTCACCGGCAATTTCAATCTGCACCGAACCGTTGTTGGCCTGGCGGTTATCCAGGTACACCGAGATCAGCAGGGCCAGCAGACCGACCACCAGGCCGATCGTGAACACGCGCTGCTGCGCGGCAAACGGCACGCGCTCCATCCAGCCGACCACGGCATCCATGGGCGAGCGGCCCAGTTGCGTGGGCGTGCCAGCAGGATTGTCGTCATCCGTATGGGACGCATTGTCCAACTGCGCCAACTGCACGGAAGCCGTCGACGCGCCCTCCGCTGCAACCTCCGGCGCCCCTGCCTCACCGGCACGGCGACCTGCGTTGAACCACTTGAACCCCATAGGACCCTCTTTTCTTGTCGATGCTGCCGTCCCGTTCTGTCGAGATCAGCCGCATGGATTTCCCGTCCGCGTCCGCGCCTTGTTCCATCTGGCGTGGTACGCACCTTCGGCGATGCCCGTGAATACACCTTGGCCACCTGGCGCGCCCTGTTGCACGCGCCTCGCACCGCCTCTTGCCCCTGCACACGCCGCTCCCGTTGCGGCGTGCCCAATCTTTCTTTCTCGTGTGCTCTACGGCTCTACGGCCTGATTGCCCACTCGCTTTACGTGCGGCTGCGACCGACCTGCAGGAACGCCGGATCGGCCAGCAACTGCCGCACATCCAGTTCGCGCCATTGCGTGCCCTGCGCGTCGCTCCAGGCGCGTCCCAACCACGGGCGCCCCTCTTCCGCCGTGGCTTCCGCAGGCTGCAGATCGCTCAGGCTGCGCAGGCCGGCCACGCGCGGCACGACAATCGCGCACGCACGCTGCGGGTCTTTGGACAGCACCACGATCTTGGCGCCGCTGCCACTGCCCGTCGGCGCTTCACCGCAGAACAGGCCGAAATCGATCACGCCGAGCAGATTGCCGCGCGCGTTCACGAGACCGAGGTACCACGGCTGTGTGAGCGGCACGCGTGCGGGCGGCTGGTAGTCCAGCACCTCGCCGGTTTCGGTCAGCGACAGCAGCCAGTGGTGGTCGCCGATCTGCACGCCCAGAAAGCCTTCCGTCGCCGACTTGGCGCGCGCCTCCTGCAGGCGGCGGGCCAGCATCGCCTGGTATTCGTGCAGGCGCTGGCGGGAGGTCAGGTTGGTGCGCTGTTCGTTCACGTCTGGCTCATGTCCGGTGCTGGGTCTTTGCTGCGCGCGGTCTTGATGTCGCGCTTCTAAACGAACTGCCGCAGGATCACTGCGCCAGCTTGGCGATCTTCTCGAGCAGCTCTTCGGCCTTCACCGGCTTGACGATGTAGTCCGATGCGCCCTGGCGCATGCCCCACACGCGGTCGGTCTCCAGGCCCTTGGTCGTGCACATGATCACGGGGATGCCCTGGAAGCGCTCGTCCTTCTTGATGGCGCGGGTTGCCTGGTAGCCGTTCTGGCCCGGCATCACCACGTCCATCAGGATCAGGTCGAAGGTTTCGGCTTCGAGCTTGGTCATGGCCTGCTCGCTATCGGCAGCGACCGTCACCTTGAAGCCGTTCTTGCCGAGAATCTCCGACAGGTGCAGCGCTTCGGTCGGAGAATCATCGACCACCAACACTTTCTTGATTGCCATACAAACAGTCCTTCATTAAGAGAGATGCCGTCACTGCGCGGCGGCTTGCGCCACCGGCAAATGCGTCTGGACCGCCTCCAGCAGCGCTTCCTTCGAGAACGGCTTGGCGAGATGGTCCACCGCCCCGACCGACTTGCCCCGCGCGCGGTCGAAAATTCCGTCGCGCGAAGACAGCATGATCACAGGCGTGGCATGAAACTTTGGGCTTTTCTTGATCAGCGAGCAGGTCTGGTAGCCGTCTAGATTGGGCATCAGGATGTCGCAGAACACGAGATCGGGCTTCAGGTCACCCACCTTGGCCAGTGCGTCGAAGCCATCTTCGGCCAGCACGACCTGGCACCCGGCCTGGGTGAGGAAAATCTGCGCGGTACGGCGAATGGTGCTGGAATCGTCGATTACCAGCACTTTGCAGCCTGTCAGGGAATGCGCCAGCGGAGAGTTCGCCAGCGGTTGAGAGTCAGCCAGTTGTTCCACCCGCGCGGATTGCATCATGTTCTCGCAGTGCGCGACCACGGGTCGCCACGACATTCTGACCGGATGGATCGCGGCAAATCGCCACGCAGCGCGCCCTCCAAACGGAAAAGGCCCACGCTGGCGACGACTTCAAAACTACGCCCCCCGGCCCGCTTATGAAGTGTGAAGCTCAGAATTTGACGAAGTGTGACAAGTCACCTATTCGCCGTCAATGGCGCCGGCCGTCCGCCGAGCGCTTGTGGCATGGAAGCGACGAGCCCATTCATCGAACCGTCACTTCCTGATACTTGGCTGTCAGCAAGAGGGCAAACACTCACTTGCCAACGAGGGACAGGTCAGATCCGGATCAGATCTGCACCATTTCGAAATCTTCCTTGCGCGCGCCGCATTCCGGGCACGTCCAGTTGATGGGCACGTCTTCCCACTTCGTGCCGGGCGCAATGCCGTCGTCCGGGGCGCCTTGTTCTTCGTCGTAGATCCAGCCGCAAATCAGGCACATCCACGTCTTGTATTCAATCTGTTGTTCCATAGGGCAAAGCTTCGGTGGGTTCCGTCTATTAAAATGGCAGGCCAGATGGTACCGAATCACGCCCGGCTGCGCCAGAACAGGCGCCGGGCAGACACGGTGTTTGACCGCATCCAACCCGGATCTGCGGCAAACCACCACATAATCGCCTCGAACCGCCTTTAAACCGTGCCGCAGCGCCGCTCAGCCCGGCGCCACGCTCTCTCCGAACACCCTCCATGTCGACTCCCTCCCGCAGCGCCGCCCTGTTTGAACGTGCCCAGAAGACCATCCCCGGCGGAGTGAACTCGCCGGTACGCGCCTTCCGCTCGGTGGGCGGCACCCCGCGCTTCATTGCCAAGGCAGCCGGCCCGTACCTGTGGGACGCCGACGGCACCCGCTATATCGACTACGTCGGCTCGTGGGGCCCGATGATCGTCGGGCACGCGCATCCCGAGGTCGTGCGTGCCGTGCAGGACGTGGCAGCCGACAGCTTTTCGTTTGGCGCGCCCACCGAGGCCGAAGTCGTCATGGCCGAGGAAATCTGCAAGCTCGTGCCGTCGATCGAGCAGGTGCGGCTCGTGTCGTCGGGCACCGAAGCGACCATGAGCGCCCTGCGACTGGCCCGCGGCTTTACCGGGCGTGACCTGATCGTCAAGTTCGAGGGCTGCTACCACGGTCACGCCGACAGCCTGCTGGTCAAGGCCGGTTCGGGCCTGCTGACGTTTGCCGATACGACGCAGAACGCGCCCTCTTCCGCTGGCGTGCCGGAAGACGTGGTCAAGCACACGATGGTGCTGCCGTACAACGACGTAGCCGCGCTGCGTGAGGCCTTTGCCCGCCACGGCAAGGAAATCGCCGCCGTGATCGTCGAGCCGGTGGCCGGCAACATGAACCTGGTGCGTGGCAGCCACGAATTCCATCAGGCCATGCGCGCGCTGTGCACCGAGCACGGTGCCGTACTGATCTTTGACGAGGTGATGACGGGCTTCCGCGTGGCGCTCGGTTGCGCCCAGGCGCTCTATGGCATCAAGCCGGACCTGACGTGCCTGGGCAAGGTCATCGGCGGGGGCATGCCAGCGGCTGCCTTTGGTGGCCGCCGCGACATTATGGGATTTCTGGCGCCGCTGGGTAACGTGTACCAGGCGGGCACATTGTCGGGAAATCCGCTGGCCGTGGCGGCCGGGCTCACGACGCTGCGGCTGATTGCTGCAGACGGCTTCCATGACCGGCTGGCCGCGCAGACACGCAAGCTGGTGGATGGGATGGCCGATATCGCACGTGAAGTTGGCGTGCCCTTTGCCGCTGACAGCGTCGGCGGCATGTTCGGCATCTACTTCCGTGAAGGCGTGCCCACGAGCTTTGCTGAAGTGACCAAGAGCGATGTTGGACGCTTCAATGCGTTCTTCCATGCGATGCTGGATCAGGGTGTGTATCTGGCGCCGTCTGCGTTTGAGGCCGGATTTGTGTCTGCGACGCACGATGATGGGATTTTGGATGCGACGTTTGAGGCGGCTCGGAAGGCGTTTAGGGCTGTTTGAGATTTGTTTCTTGGGATGGTGCTTGGTGGTGCATCCCTTGTTTCATCCCCTGCCGGGGCTGACTCACTTTCTTTGGTCTTGCCCAAAGAAAGTAAGCAAAGAAATGCGCGCCCGAGATGGCGAAGGATTCCTTGAATTTATGTCGCAGGGAGGGAGGGAAGGCAAACTCGCTGCGCTCAGACAGCCTCCCCTCTTTTTCCTCCCTGCAACAGAAATTCAAGGCGCCATCTAGGGCAGGGAAAGTCAAAGGACAACAGCCAAACCGCCTAAGCGCAGCCCCAAACGACAAGGCCAACCTCACGATGGGGTTGGCCTTTTTCTTTTGATGTTAGGCCCTTGATGGCGCCTTGAATTTTCGTAAGCGGGCGGAAAAAAGGTGGGGAACTGTCTGAGCGCAGCGAGTTTTTCCCACCTCCGCCCGGTTACGCAAATTCAAGGAATCTTTCGCCATCTCGGGCGCGCCTTTCTTTTGCCTACTTTTCTTTGGCAAGACAAAGAAAAGTAGGTCGTGCCCGGCAGGGTACGAAACAGGGATGGACCACCGACAAAAAAATCAAACCCGCGCAACCACTTCCCCCAACTCCTTGGCAACCCCCTCAGAAGCCCCCATCATCGGCGCCCGCAACACATTCCGAATCAACCCCTCGGCAGCAAGCCAAGCCTTCAAAGGCCCCGGATTCGTCTCGGCAAACAGCAACCGAATCACTGGTGCCAGCGCATGATGCAACCGCCGCGCATCGTTCAACCGTTGTTCTTGCACCGCCCTTGCCATCTCGACAAACAGCTCCGTGCGGACATGCGCGGCAGCAATGATCGCCCCCACGCCACCCGCGCACAGCGTGCCGAACACCTGCGCATCCTCCCCCGCTAGCACCTGCAACCGCCCGTCGGCAATCACGCGCTGCGTCTTGTCCGCGTCGCCGCCGCAATCCTTGATGCCGTGGATGTTCGGATGCGCCGCCAGCGCAAGCAGCGTTTCGGTGTCGATGTTTGCGCCGGTGCGATACGGAATGTCGTACAGCAGCACGGGCACAGGCGAGGCGTCGGCCAGTGCGGTGAAGTATTCGATGATCCCGTCCTGCGATGGCCGAATGTAGGAAGGCGCCGGAATCAGGAATGCGGCTGGCCGATGTTCCGCGAGGCGCAGCATCCGCTCGCATACAGATGCGAGGGCGCTCCCCGAGACGCCCATCACTACGGGTAAGCCGTCGGCGGCGGCACGTACCGTATCGAGCACGTCGGCCTGTTCCTGATCGGTCAGCGCTGCGGCTTCGCCAGTACTGCCGCACGCCACGAAACCGGCAACACCCAGCGCGCGGTACCGCACCACTAATGCATACAGCGCGCCGTAGTCGACCGACCGTGCCGCGTCATCGGCAAACGGCGTCACGATGGGCACCCAGATGCCCGCATAAGACGGACGCTCGCGGGTGGACAGACTGGTGGATGAATTTTCAAGCACGACAACACTCCTGGACGAATCAACGACCGGTCAAAGAATCGTCAGAATCGCTTCGGGAATGCGGCCCCACGAGATGCGGGTGAGAGGCAACCGTGTCTAACGTATCGGTCAACCGCTGTTCCGTCGCCCATCTGACGGAACAGCGCTCCGGTCAGATGAGCGGCTGTTTGGTGGCTTTTTTGGCGCGGGCGAGCGTCGACACGACCGACAGGCTGAATGCCGGTGCCGTGCTGATCGACGAGGAAAGGGAAATCGCGCGCATGAAAATTGTCAAAAAAGTCCTGATACCGTACTGATGTGTGACTGGGGCGTCAAGCGCATAAGCTAAAGTGCGCTGGAACGTCGTGAGGCGCCGTCAGTCTCATGCCACACTCTTTTCGGATTCAAGATCTAGAGGACTTCATGACCCCTGCCCTGACCTTCCGCTCGACGCGTTTTTCGGTGCTGCGCTGGCTGGCACTCTCGTTGGCCGTGCTCGCCGCACCGTTCTTGTCTGCATGCGGCTACAACGATTTCCAGGCGAAAGACGAAGCCACCAAGGCGGCCTGGGCCGAGGTGGTCAACCAATACCAGCGTCGTGCGGACCTGATTCCGAACCTGGTGAATACGGTCAAGGGCTATGCGTCCCACGAAAAGGACACGCTGGAGGCCGTAACCAAAGCGCGCGCGGCAGCCACCAGCTTCCAGATCACGCCGGAGGTGCTGAACGACCCGGCGGCCTTCCAGAAATTCCAGCAGGTGCAGGGCGAGCTTTCGAGCGCGCTGTCGCGCCTGATGGCCGTGTCGGAAAACTACCCGCAGCTCAAGGCTGACCAGTCGTTCCGTGATCTGCAATCGCAGCTCGAAGGCACCGAGAACCGCATTACAGTGGCGCGTCAGCGTTACATCAAATCGGTGCAAGACTACAACGTGCTGACCCGTAGCTTCCCGACCAACCTGACGGCCAAGGTGATGGGCTACCAGGTCAAGCCGAACTTCACGGTCGAGAACGAGAAGGGGATTTCCACCGCCCCGGCAGTGAAGTTCTGACGAGCTGACGATCATGTCGATGCGCGCGCGTGCCTGTTTCGCCTTCCTGCTGACTGCAGCCCTGTGGCTGGCCGCCGCGCTGCCTGCGCGCGCGCAAAGTGACATGGTGGCCGTGCCGCCGCTGGCCGCGCGCGTGACCGACCTGACCGGCACGCTCAGCGCCGAACAAAAAAGCGCGCTCGAACAGGTGCTGGCCGATTACGAGCAGCAGCGCGGCAGCCAGATCTTCGTGCTGATGGTGCCATCCACTGCGCCGGAGCCCATCGAGGCGTACGGCATCCGCGTGGCCGATGCGTGGAAGGCCGGCCGCAAGGGCGTGGACGACGGCGCGATCATCCTCATCGCCAAGGACAACCCGGCCTCGCTGCGCAAGATGCGTATCGAGGTGGGGCGCGGCCTGGAAGGTGCGCTGACGGACGCGCAATCCAAGCGTGTCCTGCAGGACGTGATGGCGCCGCACTTCCGCCAGGGCGATTTCTACGGCGGGCTGTCGGCAGGTATCTCGGCCATCCAGACCGTGATTGCCCAAGAGAGCCTGCCGCCTGCCGAGCGGGCGAAGCGTCAGCAATCCGGCGGGGGCATCGGCGATTGGCTGCCGGTGCTGTTTCCGCTGGCGATCATCGTGTTCTTCGTGCTCAGCGCGGCCATGCGCTCGGGCGGGCGCGTCACGGGCAGCCTGCCCGGCCGACCCGGATCGCGCGTGGTGATGGGCAACCGCGGCTGGGGCCCGGGCACCATCGGCGGCTTGGGTGGCGGATTGGGCGGCGGCCTCGGCGGTGGCTGGGGACGCGGCGGCGGTGATTTCGGCGGCGGCAGCGGTGGCGGCGGAGGCTTTGGCGGCGGCGGTGGTGGTGATTTCGGTGGCGGTGGCGCCTCCGGCAACTGGTAACAGGCAGCAGATAACGGCATCCATGGCTTCCAAGACCCGACACCACCACGGCGCGCGCCGTGCCCTGACCCACCTGCTGACGACCTCGTCGCACGCCAAGCGCGCATTTCCGCCGGCCGATCTGCAAAAGCTCGAGGCCGCCGTGCGAGAAGGCGAACAACGCCATCGCGGCGAAGTGCGTGTCGTCATCGAAAGCTCGCTGCCGGTGCGCGACGCGTGGGCCGGTGTGTCGCCGCGTCACCGCGCCCGGATGCTATTCGGGTTGCTGGAGGTGTGGAACACGCGCGAGCACGTTGGCGTGCTGCTGTACATCAACCTGGCCGACCACGCGGTTGAGATCCTGGCCGACCACGGTATCGCCGCCAAGGTGGACACCCACGCGTGGCGCACCATCTGCGAGACCATCACGCGCGGCTTCGCGCAGCGCGTGAGCATGACGCCGGTACTCGATGCGCTGGCGCAGATCAATGACCTCCTCGCCGCGCACGCGCCTTCCGATGGCACGCCGCGCACGAACGAGCTGAGCGATCGGCCGGTCGTGCTGTAACCGTCCTGAGGAGCTTTCTCGCCCAGCCGGCGCGCGCCAACTTCCTGCGCGTCTACGCCGTCTCGCTGCTCGGCCTGGCATTGACGCTGGCAATTTCGTGGTGCGCGCAGATGCTAGCCCTGAGCTATTGGATCGGGCTGGCGGGCATCCTGTCGATGGTGCCGCCGCCGACCTTTGTGCTTCACCGGTTCTGGACCTTCCGCTGACGCGGCTGCGTCCTCCCGCTCAGTCGGCGTCGCCGCTGTCGCTGCCGCCGTGCGTGCGGTCGAAGCGGCGCAGCGTATCGATGCGCTCACGAGTCAGCGGGTGCGACGAGAAAAACGCCGAAGCATCGTCATCGCTGGCGGCCTCAGGCTTCTTCGCGGCATCGGCGGCGTCTGCCTTGCGGGCGCCACCATGCGTGTCTTCCAGCGCCTGCAGCACATCGGCAAACGCGCCGACAGACAAGCCGTTCTCCTGCAGCAGCAGCGCGGCATAACGGTCGGCGTCGCGCTCGTAGTCTCGCGAATAGCGCAGCGTCAGCAGCGCCGCCGGCACGCCTGAGAGGATCGTCGAAACATCGCCAAACAGCAGCGCCGCCGTTGCCCCAATGGCCGACGACTGAATCACCTGCCGCAACCCGTGGCGATATTCAACGTGACCCGCCTCGTGGGCCAGCACACCCGTCAGGCCATCGCCCTCGCCCACCAGCTTGACCAGCGCATCCGTCACGACGATGTCGCCACCGGGCAGCGCAAACGCATTGGCGCCGATGTCGGCATCCCGGAACACGATGTGGTACGTGTGCGTTGCCTGCGGCGGCCGGTGCAGCGCCGCAAAGCGTGCGCGGATGCGGTCCTGCTGCGCAACGGGCAGCTTGCTCGGCCGTAGCCAACGTTCGTCCATGGCTTTGAGCGTGCCGCGCCCGAGCTGCGCCTCGGCACGCTGAGGCACCATATTGGCCACGACCTTCGCACCCCACGGCAAGCCGTAGCGATAGCCCAGCGCCAGCACCACGACCGTGGCGAGCAGCGAGCCCAGTGCCAGCTTCCAGCTGTTCTGCGCCAGCACGACCCAGCCCTCGCGATAGCCGGTGCGATGCAGCAGCGCATTCAGCGAGGTCTGCTCCGCCGGGTCGTTGATCTCGCAAAATGCGCCGTCTTCGAAGGTAATCAGGCGCGGAGCATGCTTGACGCGGTCCGACACCCGCAGCGTAGAGAGCGGCGCGCGGCGCAGCACCGCGCCTTCGGGCTCGAATAGCACGGCCTCGCCCGCCTCGACGGCAAGGCGCACGGGTTGCGCGCGCGAGGTACGGCCGTCGAAGTAGGTCGCAAGAATCACGGCGGGTGCCTTTACCTTGCAGCGCGGGTTAGAGCGCGATGTCGATGTCGTACCAGTCCACCGTGGCGTCGCCCAAGGCGCCCACGTTGGTGGTTTCACCGGCAACGAAGGTATCGAGCGAACCGGCCGCGAGCATCGTCACCGAGTCGAGCTTGTAGCGTGCCGTACGCACGCGCGCAAACGGCGTGAACAAGCCGATGGTGATCAGGATCAGCACCGCATTGGACACGAAGATCCAGAACAGCTTGCCCGCGCCCACCTGGCTTTGGAAGCGGTGCGCGCCCAGCGTGGTGTGGTTCCAGATCAAGTTCTGCAGACGCGACAGGAAATACGGCGTCAGGAACAGCATCGCGGCATACATGAACAGCCCGATGACGATAAAGCCGAAGATCTGGCCCACGCCCGGCGCACGGTGCAACGACACGCCCAGCAGCAACGCGAGGCACGAGGCCACCACGAGCGCCAGGATCGCCAGCCCGAAGGTGCGCAGATACACGCCATAGAAGTTGCCCGGCGTGCCCGAAAAATCAAACTGCGCGGTACCGAAGCGCGTGTTCTTGTGCTGGAAGCGCTTGAAGCGCTGGTGCGCCAGCGGTGCGAGCAGGTACAGCGACAGCACGCTGAGGATCGGCCACACCAGAAACACCATGTACCCCTCGGCATCCTTGCCCGTAAAGGCAAAGCGCAGGCCGCGGTAGCTGGAATTGGCCATGCGAAAACGCAGCGAGCGTACAAGCAGCCACGGAAACGCCGCAGCCATCACGATCAGCAGCGCCAGCCCCAGCAGCGGCGACGAATGGCCGAGGAGGTTGAACGCAAACGCCAGCACGAAGATGATCGCGCGGCCCTTGAGAATGGCGATCGGGCTGCCGTGATAATCGAAGCTCGACCCCGCCAGTTGCGTGTTGCGATAGAAATACTGCAGCGTACGCACCTTCGCCCAGGCCGAGTAGATGCCCAGCGTGACGATGGTCAGCAGCAGGTTGACGATCCAGATGCGGAAATATTCCGAGCCGCTGCCGGTAAAGCGCAGCCGCAAGGGTTGCGGCGCAGCCGCGGTGGGACCACCAGGGGCGCTGCCCAGGACGGGCTCGCGTGTGATGTCGTTCATCTGTTTTCCCTTCCCTGAGTTGTTGTCGTGCCCCGCTTCAGGACGCTCATCGATACTTGAGGACGCTGAGGCTCGCGGGTTGGCCGATTGTAGCGAAGGCCGCTGCCTTGCAGCGTTAACGCCGCCTTAACAAAGCAGGCAACAAAAAACCCCGTGGGCTCGCACCCACGGGGTTCTTTGTTTGGAACAGCCATCCCGAAGGATGGCCGGGCCAGGGCCGGTACGGCAAATTACATCATGCCGTCCATGCCGCCCATGCCACCCATGCCGCCCGGCATTGCCGGAGCTGCATCGTCCTTCGGCAGTTCTGCCACGGCGCAATCCGTCGTCAGCATCAGCGAAGCGACCGAAGCGGCGTTCTGCAGCGCGGTGCGGGTCACCTTGGTCGGGTCCAGCACGCCCATTTCCACCAGGTCACCGTACTCGCCGGTGGCGGCGTTGTAGCCGTAGTTGCCCTTGCCTTCGATCACCTTCGACACCACAACCGAAGCCTCGTCGCCAGCGTTGGTGACGATCTGGCGCAGCGGCTCTTCCATGGCGCGCAGCACGATCTTGATACCGGCGTCTTGGTCAGCGTTCGCACCCTTCAGGCCGGAGATCAGCGCACGGGCACGCAGCAGTGCAACACCGCCACCAGCCACGATGCCTTCTTCCACGGCAGCGCGCGTTGCGTGCAGAGCATCTTCCACGCGGGCCTTCTTTTCCTTCATTTCGACTTCGGTGGCAGCGCCGACCTTGATCACGGCAACACCGCCGGCCAGCTTGGCCACGCGCTCTTGCAGCTTTTCACGGTCGTAGTCCGAGGTCGCTTCTTCGATCTGGGCGCGCACTTGCTTCACGCGGGCTTCGATGTTGCGGGCATCGCCTGCGCCATCGATGATCGTGGTGTTTTCCTTGCCGATTTCAACGCGCTTGGCTTGGCCCAGGTCGTTCAGGGTTGCCTTTTCCAGGGTCAGGCCGACTTCTTCAGCGATGACCTGGCCGCCCGTCAGGATGGCGATGTCTTCCAGCATGGCCTTGCGGCGGTCGCCGAAGCCCGGAGCCTTCACGGCGGCGGTCTTCAGGATGCCACGGATGTTGTTCACCACCAGCGTTGCCAGGGCTTCGCCTTCAACGTCTTCAGCGATGATCAGCAGCGGACGGCCAGCCTTGGCCACTTGCTCCAGCACCGGCAGCAGGTCGCGGATGTTGCTGATCTTCTTGTCGAACAGCAGCACGAACGGGTTGTCCAGCTGAACAACTTGCTTTTCCGGGTTGTTGATGAAGTACGGCGACAGGTAGCCGCGGTCGAACTGCATGCCTTCCACGACGTCCAGCTCGTCGGCCAGCGACTTGCCGTCTTCCACCGTGATCACGCCTTCCTTGCCGACCTTGTCCATGGCTTCAGCGATGCGCTGGCCGATGGATTCGTCGCTGTTGGCCGAGATGGCGCCAACTTGAGCGATTTCCTTGCTGGTGGTCGTCGGCTTGCTGATCTTCTTCAGCTCTTCGACAGCGGCCGTCACAGCCTTGTCGATGCCGCGCTTCAGGTCCATCGGGTTCATGCCGGCGGCAACGTACTTCATGCCTTCGCGCACGATCGACTGGGCCAGCACCGTTGCGGTGGTGGTGCCGTCACCGGCGTTGTCGCTGGTCTTGGAAGCGACTTCCTTGACCATTTGCGCGCCCATGTTCTGCAGCTTGTCCTTCAGCTCGATTTCCTTGGCGACGGACACACCGTCCTTGGTCACGGTCGGGCCACCGAAGCTGCGCTCCAGCACCACGTTGCGGCCCTTCGGGCCCAGGGTCACCTTCACTGCGTTGGCGAGAATGTTCACGCCTTCGACCATCTTGGCACGTGCGGCGTCGCCGAACACTACGTCTTTAGCTGCCATCTTGAGAATCTCCGAGATCTTTGGATGTTGCCCGCGCGCTCAGTCAAGGGCGCCGGCAATGAGGATTGGGTTACGGGTAAGCGAAGCGGCGGAGCGCGTGCTTACTTTTGCACCACGGCCATGATGTCTTCTTCGCGCATGACCAGGACTTCCTGACCATCCACCTTGACGCCCTGGCCGGCGTACTTGCCGAACAGCACGCGGTCGCCGACCTTCACGTCCAGCGCGATCGCATTGCCCTTGTCGTCTTTCTTGCCCGGGCCGACGGCCAGCACTTCGCCTTGATCCGGCTTTTCAGCGGCGGCGTCAGGAATGACGATGCCCGAAGCGGTCTTGGTTTCGTTGTCCAGGCGCTTCACGATCACGCGGTCGTGCAAAGGACGCAGGTTCATACACAACTCCTCAATGCAAAGTGAGTGTTTATTCACAAAACGCGCCGCAAGACGCGGCGCATCGGGAAAGCATCGGGACCGAAGGCATTGTTAGCACTCCTGTCCGGCGAGTGCTAATTATAGGGACGGGGTATGACGATTTCAAGAACGGGGGTCGAGATTTGCTTATGGCGTGTCGACAGCCACCCCGCACAAAGCGCGTGATTTCCCCTGACGATTCCCTTAGAATGCGAACGCGAATTGTTCCTATTACCATTAATCGAATCGTTTGAGCGGGCCTGAGAGCCTGCCGCGCCAGGGAAATGAAAGATAAGAAAAGTGGAGGAGAGGCCTCTCGTACCAGCAATGTGGCACGGGGGTCGTGGCGTGCGGCTTCGTTGCTTGCGGCGACATTGCTGGCCGCGTGTGGTGGCGGAGATGGCGGCGGCAGTACGTCGTCGCCGGCGTCGGCATCGAGCGCGACGCTGTCGCCGATGGCGCAGGTCGGCAAACAGATCTTTTTTGATCAGACGCTCTCTGCCTCGGGCAAGCAATCCTGCGCTTCGTGCCATGACCCGTCGCGCGGCTATACCGATCCGAACAACTTGGCCGTCTCGATCGGAGGGCCGAAGTCCGATTTGCCCGGCCTGCGAAACACGCCGTCGCTCAATTACGCGTCGTTCACGCCGAACTTCAAGATCGACAGTACTGGCAAGGCTTCCGGAGGATTCTTCCGCGATGGCCGTTCGGCATCGTTGGCGGACCAGGCGCAGCAGCCGTTCACCAATGAATTCGAGATGGCAAACGCCTCGGCAGACGATGTGTTGAAGACACTGCTGACGCGCCCGTACCTCGATCAGTTCACGGCGGTGTTCACCAAGGCCGGCATCCAAGACAGTGCGACCGCTATGCAGAGCATCGGCCGCGCGCTGGCCGCATTCCAGAGCGAAGACCCGAGCTTCCACCCCTTCGACAGCAAATTCGATGCGTACCTCGCAGGCAAGACAACGCTGACGGATGCCGAGACACGGGGCCTGCTGCTGTTCAACAACCCAACCAAGGGCAACTGCAACGCTTGCCATATCTCGACAGGTAAGGGCAGCACGCCGGCATTGTTCACCGATTTCACGTACGACAACGTCGGTATCCCGCGCAACTGGAACATCGCCGCCAACCAGGAAGGCACCACGCTGCCGTACGTTCCGAAGAACGGCCTGGCGCTGGGCAGTCCGAATTACAGCTACTACGACCTGGGCATCTGCGGGCCGCTGCGTACCGACTTCCGCGTGGGTGGTTCCACGTGCGGAAAGTTCAAAGTGCCGACGCTGCGCAACATCGCGCTGACGCCACCGTATTTCCACAACGGAGTGTTCCAGACGCTGGATCAAGTGGTGGCGTGGTACATCACGCGCGATACCGACCCGGGCCGATGGTACGTCAAGGCCGATGGCACGCCCGATGTGCCGTACAACGATCTGCCGGTTGGCTTCGATGCCAACGTGAACGTGGCCGAAGTGCCCTACAACCCAGGGACTGCGCCATCGCTGACGAACCAGGAAATGAGCGATCTCGTGCATTTCCTGTGCACGCTCACCGATGGATTCGATCCGGCCAACCCGTCGGCCTATCGCATGCCAGCCCAATGCGATTCCACCGCTGCGAGCGTGGGCGCCGCCCGCATCCAGACCGTCTCTACCAGCGGAGCCACGCTGAGCAAGACGGCAACAAGCAAATAAGCCAATTCAACATTCCAAGACCAGGGAGCGTCACAGCATGAAACGAACCGCCTTGTCGGTAGCCGCCGCCATTGCGCTGATGGGGGCCGGTGCAGCCGATGCCGCCACCACTGCGCAACTCGAACAGAAACTCGACGCCATGGCCGCGCAGATTGAAGCGCTCAAGGCCGAGCTGAAGGAAGTCAAGGCGCAGAATGCGACGCTCGCGACGCAGCAGCAGACGCAGGCGAAGGCGCAGGCACAGCAAACCGCGGCCCTGCAAGACGTGCAGCAGACCGTGCAGACGGCACAGCTCGCCTCGACCCGGCCCTCGCCGCTCGACAACCTCACGCTCTGGGGCTACGGCGAGGTCAACTACAGCCGCCCGACGCGCCGCTCCGAAGACACCAAGATGGACCTGGCGCGCGCGGTGTTCGGCATTGGTTACAAGTTCGACGACAAAACTCGCTTCAACTCCGAATTCGAGATTGAGCACGCCATTACGTCGGCCACTGACTCCGGTGAATTCGAAGTCGAGCAGTTCTACATCGACCACAAGCTGACCGACAAGATCGGCATGAACGCGGGCCTATTCCTCATCCCCGCCGGCTTTATCAACCGCAACCACGAACCGACCAACTACTACGGCGTCCATCGCAATTTTGTCGAGACGCTGATCATCCCGAGCACATGGCGTGAGGGAGGTCTCTCGCTGTACGGCGATACCGATTTCGGCCTGAACTGGAATGTGGGTCTGACCACCGGCCTGAACCTCGCCAAGTGGAATTTCAACCCCGAGAACCCACTGTTCAAATCGGCGCTGGAGATGCAGAACAACGCCATCGCGCCGATGCAGACCTCGCACCAGGAACTGGGGTTGGCCAACGCCAAGAACCTGTCGCAGTATGTGGCGCTCAACTACACCGGTATTTCGGGTCTGACGCTGGGCGGCTCGGTTTTCACCGGCAAGAGCAGCCGCTCGAGTACCGACGCGCCGCTACCGGAACAGCGCGCCACCTTGTATGAGGCGCACGCCCGCTGGACGCCGGGCAAGTGGGACCTGTCCGCTCTGTACGCACGCGGCACGTTCAGCAACACCGAGGCCGTCAATCAGGCCAACCCAGGCGCAGCCAATCCGATGCCCTCGGCGTTCTACGGCTGGTTCATGCAGGCCGCGTACAACGTGTGGCAGAAGGGCGACTATCGTTTTGCACCGTTCGTCCGCTACGAGCGCTACAACATGGGTGAAAAGTACGCAGGACTTGCGCCCGGCTTCACCTTCCCTGCCGGTTGGCCTTCGCTGTCCGATACGGTGTACACCATTGGCGCAAACTTCTATCTGAACCCCAACGTGGTCTTCAAGGTGGATTACCAGCGCTTCAAGCAGAACCGCGATTTCTCGCGAGTGGATCTGGGCCTGGGCGTGTCGTTCTAAGCTGCGGGAGCGGCAAATCCAAGGAGGTGCAAGCCATGCGTTACCAGCCAGTGCCCATTGTTCTTGTCTGTGCCGCCGCCGTCGGTGCGCCGGGCATGATTGTCACCAAGGCGTTTGCGGCGGACTACCTGTCCGCGGCCGAGGCCCAGAAGGCAATGTTTCCTGACGCCACAAGCTTCGAGCCGGTACCGCTCACGCTCTCTGCCGACCAGCTCAAGCAGCTGGCCGAACGCGCGGGCGGTCCGGCCAAGCCGGGGGCGTGGCGCGCATGGCAAGCCAAGCAAGGTGATAAGGCAGTCGGCTACTTCGTGACCGACGCCGTCATCGGCAAGTTCGAACTCATCAACTACGCCGTGGCCCTGAACACGGCCGGTGAAATCAGCGGCGTGGAAATCCTCACCTACCGCGAAAGCCACGGCTACGAAGTCCGCAACAAGCCTTGGCGCGCCCAGTTTCTGGGCAAGTCAGCCAAGTCGGCGCTGCGTGTGGGCGACGACATCAACAACATCAGCGGCGCAACGCTGTCGTGCACGCACTTGACCGACGGCATTCGGCGCATTGCGGTGATGGCGCAGTTGGCGCTCGTCCAGCGCTGATGCGGCCGAGCTGCCGGCGCGCGCGGCCGTGGCTCGGCACGCTGGTTGACGTGCAGGCTGAAGGCCTTGAAGCCGAAGCCGCCGTAGCGGCTGCGTTCGACGAAATTGCCGCCGTTCACGCGCTGCTGAGCTTTTATGTCGCGGACAGTGACTTGCACGCGATCAACCGCGCGCCGCCTGGCGCCAAACTGCGCGTTGATCCAAGAACGTTGACCGTGCTGCGTTTGGCCAGCACTTTGCACGCCGCATCCGCGCGTGCATTCGATTGCCGGGTTGGTACGCCCGAGCAGCTGGCCGATACGCGTTTTCCTGTCGCGTTCGCCGGTGATGTCGTTTGCAAGCAAACGCACGCCTTGATCAACCTGGGCGGAATCGCCAAGGGGTATGCCGTTGATCGCGCAATCGAGAAGATCCAAGGCTGTGCTGTAGAAAATGCCATCGTCAATGCGGGTGGTGATCTACGACACCGTGGCTCAAACCCGATGACTGTGCAGATACGTGACCCGCGCAATGCGGCGCGGATCACCGCAACGGTGCTGCTCGACAATGCGGCGCTGGCCACCTCCACTGTTGGCGGTCTTGGGGCGGGCCCCGATGACCCATCGCGCATTCATAACGCAGACCGGCTCGCTCTTCCGGCGCTCGCAGGGGCGACCGTGCAGGCACCCACCTGCGTGCTCGCCGACGCGCTGACCAAGATTGTGCTGGCAACGGGCGACGCAACGCATCCATTGCTTGCCGAATACGGAGCAGCGGTCACCGTATACTCGCCCGGTTAATCCGCTGTCTCACACACCATGTCTGTTTCTCCGCGTTTTGCCCACCACGTGCGCGAGAGCGCGTTCCGCTTGAGCCGCCGACGGCGGTGGATGGTGTATGGCGTGTTTGCCGTCCTTCTCGTCACGGGCCTGGCCTGGCTCGCCCTGCACTTCCTCGACGAGGGCAGCGACACCGGCACGCTTGCGCTGGCGTGGAGCATGAAGTTGCATGGCGCCGCCGCCATGGCGAGCTTGTATCTGCTCGGCATGCTATGGGGCCCACACATCCGCAACGCGTGGGTGCGGCGGCGCAATCGCACAGCAGGCGCAATGGTGGGCGCACTGACGATCGCGCTGGTACTGACAGGTTATGCGCTGTACTACGTCAATGGCGAACTGATGCGCCAGAGTGCAGAAGTGTTGCACTGGTCGGCAGGTATGGTGGTGTGCATCGCCCTGTGGATTCACATCATGATCGGACGGCGCAAGCGCAAGACGCCCCCTTTTCAGATCTGAGCGGCACACCGCGCTGAATCCGCGTGCTGCAGGACGGCTGCGACGTTTCACAACACACTCTTGATATTGACGTCGACCATACAGCCCGCGACGCGAGTCGAACTGGCAGCACGGATGCCGCGGTCGGAACGCGGCTGTAGCGCCAGCAAGGTCTCTATTGCTTCTTGCTTCGAACCCGCGTCTCAGCCGCACGCTGCTTGGCCAGCGCCGCAGCACGCTCCACCAGGAACTCCACGAATACCCGCACGCGCAACGGCAACAAACGGCCATGCGGGTACACCAGACTGACCGGCCGTGACCTGCCTGCATACGCCTGCAGCACTTCAACCAGCGTGCCATCGGCCAGGTCCTTCTCGACGATGAAGCGATAGGTCTGGAACAACCCCGCGCCGGCCCTGGCCAGGGTCACGCCGGCCAATACATCTTCGGCACACAGGTAGTGGCCTTCGGTGGGCAGCACCTCTCGATCGCGGCCCTCATCCGAAAACAACCACGCGATCGGCCGCCCGCTGCTGGGCAGATCGAACTGGATGCACTCGTGCTGCTTCAGGTCTTCGAGCGTGTGAGGCCGCCCTGCTCGCTGAAGGTAAGCAGGACTGCCGACGACCACGAGTTCGGCGTCCTCCAGGTGGCGCGAGACCATCGTCGAATCCGGCTGTGTACGAAACCGGATCGCCACGTCGAAATTTTCCTCATGAAAGTCGATATTGCGGTTGCCGATGTGGACTTCGAACTTGAGCAGCGGAAATGTCTCCCGCAGCGCGGGCAGCAACGGTAGGAGCCGGTAGTGCCCATACGTGGTCGGCGCACTGATGCGCAGGGTGCCCGACGGCTGCACCTGTTCGCCTGTCACCTTGCGCTCTGCCTCGATCAACTGGTTGAGCGCGGCGCGGCATTGCTCGAAGTAGTCTCTGCCGCCTTCGGTCAGACGCAGACTGCGTGTCGAGCGCACGAACAGACGTACGCCCAGACGTTTCTCCAAACGTGCGATCGAGCGGCTCACCGCCGCGGGCGTCACCCCCGCGGTATTGGCCGCCGCCGTAAAGCTGCCAGCCTCGGCGGCCAGGCAGAACAGTTCGATGCTGCCAAGCAGGATGTCGTCGAATTGCCGGTGCATATTTGTTACCCCATGTAATAGGACAAGTGTAGCCGACCCCATTTTTTGCTTTCCAAGGCCGCAATACAGTGCATTGCACCGGCGGCGCTCTTCCAACACGGCGCCGGCCCCACTCCCCCTATGCACTGGAGATTCATCATGAGCAACGCGCATCCCACCGCCATCATCACTGGCGCGACAAGCGGCATCGGCCTTGGCTTGGCCGAGGCTTTTCTCAACGAGGGTTACAACGTCGTCGGCTCCGGCCGCTCGGCGCAACGCCTGCAATCTGCTGCCGCCCGCCTGAACGCCGGCGATCGCTTCCTGGGTGTGGCCGGCGATGTCGGCAAGCCCGAATCTGCGCGCGAGCTTTTTGCCCAGGCCATCGCCCGCTTCGGCCAGGTCGATGTGCTGGTGAACAACGCCGGCATCTTCGCTGCCAAGCCCTTCGTGCAGTTCACGCCCGAAGAAATCGAGGAGCAGATTTCGACCAACCTGAAGGGCACGTTGTACGCGTCGCAGGAAGCCGCCAAGCACATGAGCGAGCGCAAGCGCGGCAAGATCATCAACATCACCGCCTCGCTGGCCATGCAGCCGCACGGCAGCGTGCCGGCACTGCTGGCGGTGGCCCTGAAGGGCGGCATCAACCAGGCAACACGCGCCTTGGCGCTTGAGTTGGCACCCTTCGGCGTGACCGTGAATGCGGTGGCTCCTGGCGTGACAGATACGCCGATGCATCCGGCCGCTACACATGCCGCACTCGGCAGCATGCACCCACTGGGCCGCATCGCACGCATCGACGAGGTCAGCGCAGCCGTGCTCTACCTCGTCAACGCAGAGTTCGTGTCGGGCACCGTGCTGCCCGTGGACGGTGGTTTCAGCGCCGGCCGCTGAGTCCTGCACCTACCACTGACTGAAGACCGGGGACTGCCGTGAAGGTATCGCGGCGGCCCCGATCAACAGGGAGTCGCGTCATGAGCAACGCAACCGCTTTTGAGTCGTCCGTACAGCAACGGCTGGCAGCGCGCGGGCTGGCCTTGCCCGATCCGCCCAAGCCGTTGGGCAGTTATACGGCCGTCGACCAGGCAGGCGATCTGCTGTTCATTTCTGGGCAATTGCCGCTGGTCGAGGGCAAAGTCGTCTGGCAAGGCCAAGTCGGCACACAACTCACCCTGGATGAAGGCCGTCGCGCGGCCGAGCTTGCAGCGTTGAATGTGCTGGCGCAGATCCATGCCCATCTGGGCGGTTTCGAGCGACTGGACCATATCGTGCGGCTGGAAGGCCATGTGACAAGCGCTGAAGGCTGGCTGCAGCAGCCCGCCGTCATCGACGGCGCATCGGATCTATTCGCCGACGTGCTGGGCTCCCGGGCCGGCCATGCGCGGGCGGTCTATTCGCATTTCCAGCAACCGGCCAACGCAGCAGTGATTCTGGTGGCGATTGCACAGCTGCGCGGTGTTTGAACCTCCGATGACTTCGGCGCGACATGCCGCCGATCTGACGACACACGCCTACGCTTTCCCCTTGAGAAGCGGCTCGGCAAGTTGCTTGAGTGCCTCCAGAACCGTGCGCAAAGGCTGCCCCATCTGAGCGTGGACGATGGCGCCATCCACGGCCAAACTCAGTGCTCTCGCCCGAGCCGGGCGCCCTGCTCCATGCAGCAGAAGCGTCTCGAAGGCCGCGGTCATTTCCTCTTTGTGGCGCCTCGCCAGCTCAACCGCTTCAGGAAGCTCAACGGCGGCGTTGATGAACGCGCAGCCGCGATAGTCCGGGTGACGCCACCATTCATTGAAGGTCGCCAGCAGGGCATCGAGCGGGGAGCTTCCCGAACTGAGATGTCGCTCCAACGTTGTCCGAAGCCACTGCATCCAGTTGTCGTGGCGGAAATTCAGGTAAGCCGTAATGAGGTCGCTCTTGCTCGGGTAGTGCCGATAAAACGTCGCCTTAGCGACCTGGGATACCTCAATGACGCGGTCAATACCGGTTGCACGAATGCCTTCACGATAGAAGAGGTCGTGCGCAGTCAACAGGATGCGCTCACGGGCAGAGAAATCGCTGGGGGCACGGGTTTCGGAGGTCATAGGGGGCATTGTAGACAAGTTCGTCTGCCTTGGACGGGCGGACGCAAGATTGCCCTAGACAGATCTGTCTCTTTGCACTACCTTTGCACCTAGACAGATCTGTCTACACTGACCAACAACCACATGGAGTTGCCATGGAAGCCCGCCCACCCCTACCCCCATTCACTCGCGAAACCGCCATCCAGAAGGTTCGGCTGGCAGAAGACGCGTGGAATACACGTGAACCCGCCCGCATTGTCCTGGCATACAGCCCGGATACCCGCTGGCGTAACCGGACGGAATTTCCTGTCGGCCGGGAACAAGCGCAGGCGCTCCTGGAGCGGAAGTGGAAACGCGAACTGGACTATCGCCTGATCAAGGAATTGTGGGCTTTCGAGGGAAACCGTATCGCCGTGCGTTTCGCTTACGAGTGGCACGACGACGCTGGTCAGTGGTATCGCAGTTACGGCAACGAGAACTGGGAATTCGACGAACAAGGCCTGATGACGCATCGCCATGCGAGCATCAACGACCTCCCCATCAAGGAAGTCGACAGGAAGTTCTTCTGGCCCCTTGGGCGCCGCCCGGAGGACCATCCCGGTTTGTCCGACCTGGGACTCTGAGTTTCGCGGGGGCTACGGCCTTGTCCGAGTGTGGCCACCCGAGGAGGGTGGCCTGCGCATGTTGAGAAGACGGTCAGCAGCTTCACTCTCAGACAGTGAAGCCCCAGCCTTAGACAGTGAAGCGCCAGCCTTAGACATTGAAGCTTCACCCTCAGACATTGAAGCTCCACCCTCAAAGACTGAAGCTTCACTCCCAAACACAGGCGCTCCACCCTCAGACACTGACGCTCCACCATCAGACACTGGCGCTTCACCCTCAGACACTGGCGCTTCACTCTCAGACACTGGCGCTTCACCCTCGAACACTCGGACGCCACGGTCCAAGCCTCGTGCTCCACGCTTAAACACTGGAGCGGCGAACGGAAGGAGGCCCTTCGCCCATTTCGTGTTCAAGGCCCCACTCTCTCGGAACTGCCGTCGCAGCTTGCTCCCGGCGCCTTACGGCGACGAACGGATAAAAGCCGCCAGCTCTTGGGGCTCGCCCGTCGGGAATGCGTCTTTGAGATGCTCGAGAAAAGCGGAAACGCGGGCGCTCAGCAACCGCCTGGAAGGGTAAAGCGCCCATAGCGCGATATCGGGGCCGTCCACATCGCCCCAATGCACCAACGTGCCGGCCTCCAGATCGTGGGCCACGAGCGACACCGGCAGGCACGCGGCCCCCACACCAAGCCGCACCGTGTCGCGCACCATGATCAACGATGACAAGTGCGCAACGGGCCGGATCGCGATGCGGGACTTCCCGTGGGGCCCGGAGACGTCCCAGGCGGCCCTTCCGGTGCCCGCGCCGCGAAGGACGGCCGGCACGACAGCCTTGCCGGAGGGCCGTTCCAGTTCCGGCGTTGCCACAACGACAAGGCGATCCCGCAAGAGCACGCGTCCGATCAGGCTTTCGTCCGGGTCCGGATTAACTCGGATCACCAGGTCATATCCTTCTTCGATCATGTCGACGCCACGGTCTTCGGTGGTCACCTCCAGCTGCACCTCGGGATGTTTCAACGCGAACGTGGCCACCAGCTTGCCCATGGCCACCTGCGAAAACAGCATGGGCGCGCTGATGCGCAAACGCCCTCGTGGCCGTTCGCTACCGGATGCAATTGCGGCGGCCGTCTCCGCAATCTCGGCGAGCAGCGTGCCCGTACGCTCGTACAGCGCCTGCCCTTCCTGGGTGAGCTTGAGCCCGCGCGATCCGCGCTCGAACAATCGAAGTTCGAGACTGCCCTCCAGCTCCGACACCCTGCGAGAGAGCGTCGCCTTCGGCCGCCCCGTCGCCCGGGCAGCCTCGCCAAAGCTTCCATGTCGGGCAACCAGGTTGAAATCGGCAAGCGCGAGCAAATCCATGTGTTCCACCAGTGAGATACCCTGTCTATTTATAGCATCTTCCGGACCACAGATGGATCACCTACCTTAGCTGGGAACCCAACCCACTCAAGGAGTGAACATCATGACCATCCTCGTTACTGGTGCTACCGGCCGCGTCGGCCGCCAAGTCGTCCATCAACTGGCCAACCGCGGTGCGGACGTGCGCGCGCTGGTGCGCGACCCGTCAAAGGCCGACTTCCCGGCCAGCGTGAACGTCGTGCAGGGCGACATGCTGGATATCGAATCGCTGCGGCGTGCCTTCGTTGGTGTCCGGACCCTGTTCCTGCTCAACGCGGTCGCAGGCGACGAATTCACGCAGGCCTTGCTTGCGCTGAACGTGGCGCGCGAATCCGGCGTCGAGCGCGTCGTCTATCTGTCCGTCATGCATGCCGAGCGCTTCGTGAACGTGCCGCATTTTGCAGTGAAGTCCGGCGCGGAACGCATGATCGAGCAGATGGGCTTCAGCGCCACCATCCTGCGTCCGGCCTATTTCATGGACAACGAACACATGGTGAAGGACGTCATCGTCAACCATGGTGTCTACCCGATGCCGATCGGCAGCAAGGGGGTTGCGATGGTCGACACACGCGACATCGCAGAAGTGGCGGCCATTGAGTTGATCCGCCGGGATGCGGCACCGGGCAAGCTGCCGATCGAGACCATCAACCTGGTGGGCCCCGACACGCTGACGGGCCCCGAGTTGGCCTCGATCTGGTCTGAAACGCTCGGCCGCCCCGTGGCCTATGGCGGCGATGATCCGACCGGATTCGAGACCAATCTGACCAACTTCCTGCCCAAATGGATGGCTTATGAGATGCGCCTGATGGCCGAACGCTATGTCAGCGACGGCATGGTGCCGCAGGCGGGCGATGTCGAGCGCCTGACCCGCATTCTGGGGCGGCCGCTGGGCAAGTATCGCGATTTCGCAGCGGCGCTTGCGCAGTGAGCCGCGCGCAGGGCGGGGCAGGCGACAGGCGGGGGCCTGACGCCCGCCTGCCCTCTTCCGCGCCTTTGTGCTGAGCGGGAGCGACGTTAACCGCTCGCGGGGCTGCAGTTTTGGTGTCTTGTGCCGATAACCAGCGGTGACGGCGTGCCCCACACGCATCCATACCGTCCCCAAGATCGATCGCCCGATGCCTCGTCGAACAGGCTGAGGTGCGGTTTGTCGTCGCCCAAGACCACGACATGCACCTTCGCCCCCTCGCCCGACGGCTGGCCACATCGGCAGGCCACCATCCCTTTGTTGTTGGTGCGCTGGGGACGCTGCTCACATTCATTGTCCTGGCAATCAGCGTGCTGACCCTTTGGGCCAACCGCGAAACGGCCATCGAGCACGCACACGACACCTCGAAGAATGTCGCGGCAGTTCTGGCCAGCCACATTTCGCGCACCGTTGAATCGGCAGACCAGTCGTTGCAGACGCTGATAGGCGCGCTCGACAAGCCCGGCATCCGCAACCTCGATCCGCAGGTTCGGCACGATCTGCTGTTCAGCCCGACGGCATCCGCCCGGTATGTCACCGGCATGGGCGTGACCGACGACAAGGGCCAGCTCGTCGACGGATGCTGCTCCTTGACCCGCCGCTGGGATTTCAGTGACCGCGACTACTTCATCGTTCATCGCGATCACGCAAACGTTGGCCTCTATGTGTCCGGCGTCTACAAGGCCCGGTCACGCGCAGGCGTGGAGGCCATCGCGCTGAGCCGAAGGATGGACCGGCGGGATGGAACGTTTGCGGGCACCGCTCTGGTGGCAATCGACCTCGATTACTTCAAGCAGCTTCTTGAAAAGCTCGATGTGGGGCCACGCGGCGTTACGGCCATCGTGCGCACCGACGGCACGCTGCTGGCGAGAAATCCACCGCCCAGCGCGGCTCGGGCACCCGATCTCAACAAATCGTTGACGTTCCCGCGCATGGTGAATCAGGAGTCGGGCTTTTACGTGGCGCCGTCGTCCAGCGACGGTGTGCTGCGGCTCTACACGTTTCAGCGCGTGCCGGGCACACCGTTCATTGCGGTCGTTGCCCCCGCCATGAGCGACGCGCTTGCACCGTGGCAACGGCTGTCGTGGATCGTCGGGTTGTCGTCGCTGTCGGTCAGCCTCGCCTTCTGCGCAGGCGTATGGCTCCTGGCGTTTGCGCTGCGAGGGCGCGTGATGGCGGAAAACCACCTGCGTGAGCTGACACAAACCGACCCGCTCACCGGGCTGAAGAACAGGCGCGCCCTGGATGTTGCGCTGGAGAACGAGTGGGATCGGCTGCAACGGAATGACAGTCGGCTGTCCGTGCTCTTTATCGATGCCGATCACTTCAAACGCTACAACGACGCGCACGGCCACGCTCAGGGCGACGTCGCACTTCAGTACCTCTCCCAGTGCATTTCCAAGCATGCGCGACGACGCGGCGACCTGGCGGCCCGATACGGCGGAGAGGAATTCGTGGTGTTGTTGCCCGATACGGGCGAAACGGGTGCCACGCGGATCGCCGAAGCGATCCGTGCCGAAGTGGAAGGCGCCGGCGCGCCCGTCGGCGACACCGGTTTGGCCCCTTTCACCGTGAGCGTCGGTTGCGCGACCGCGCGGCGCGCGAGCTTCCCGTCGCTGAACGCATTGACCAAGGCTGCGGACGATGCGCTCTACGAAGCCAAGCGTAAAGGGCGCAACCGCGTTGACTACGCCGCGGTTGCCTAGCCCCACGTGAGCGCCGCCCCTGATCTACAGACCGAGCAGCCGTGCAAACTGGCCGCCGTCGGTGTTGATCGTCGTCTGGTACGTGCTGCCCGAGCCAAAGCATCCAACTGGGCGGGCCACGCCGCGGGCCGCTGGAGACGTGTCACCCCGTGATAAATCGCGCAAAATGCTGCGCATCTGGGATGTGGAGGCTGGCCGGTGGGCATCAATTTCGATTTGACGGACTTGCAGGCATTTCGCGCGGTGGTGGAGTTGGGCAACTTCCGGAAGGCCGCCGAGGCGATCAGCATTTCCCAGCCCGCGTTGAGCCGCCGGATCGACAAGCTCGAAAGCGCGCTCGGCGTGCCCCTGTTTGAGCGCACCACCCGCAGCGTCACACTCACCACCGTCGGCCGCGTGTTTGCCCGCAGCGCTGAACAACTGCTCGACGATCTCGACGTCGCCCTGCTCGGTATCCGCGACGTTTCATCGAGCCGCCTCGGGCAGGTGACCATCGCATGCGTGCCGTCGGTGGCCTATTACTTTCTGCCGAACCTGATTGCGAACTATCACCGCCGCTTTCCACGCATCCGGGTCAAGCTGCTCGATGCAAGCGCGAACGAAGTGCTGGGGGCAGTCATCAGCGGCGAGGCCGACTTTGGCCTGAGCTTCATGGGCAGCCAGGAACCGGAGATTGAATTCAAGATGCTGCTGCAGGAGCGGTTTGTTGCAGCATGCCGGCGCGATCATCCGCTCGCCCGCAAGAAGCGCGTGACATGGAAGGAGCTTTACGCGCACGAATACGTGTCGGTGGACAAGACCTCCGGTAACCGCCTGCTGCTCGATCAGGCGCTGTCGGCCGTCGCCCCGCGTGCACCAAGCGTCTGCGAGACGCGGCACGTCACGACCATGCTGGGGCTGGTTGAAGCGGGGCTGGGTGTCGCTGCGGTGCCATCGATGGCCATGCCGGGGCATGACCATCCAATCCTCACGAGCGTGCCGCTGGTGGAGCCGGTCGTGAAACGGCGCGTGGGTATCGTGAAGCGGCGCGGCCGGGCATTGACGCCCGCCGCAGAAGAATTTCACCAGATGATCATCGACGCCAAGCGCAGGGGCGTGACGACGGGCGATGCATGACCCGCACCGCTTGACCTGCCGCGCCGCCGCACTACCTCATTGCACAGGCACGGAATCAAGCCCGGTCGACTTTACGTCTGCCTGCACTGCGGGCGAAGCCAGGTAGTCGAGAAGCGCCTTGGCTTCTTTCGGGTGCTGGGCGCCAACCGGGATGCCCGCAGCATAGCGCGTCACCGACTGCAGCGACTCGGGAATCTTCCCGACGAAGGTTGCTCCCGGCACCGGCAGCAACTCGCTCACTTGCTGGAAGCCGACTTCGTAGTCGCCGGTCGCCACCACCGATGCCACCGGAATACGCGGAATCATCTTCGCCTTCGCCTTGACCTGCTCTTCAATACCGAGCTTCTTGAACAGCTCGCGCTCGATATAGACGCCGCTCGCGCTATCCGAATAGGCGATCGACTTGGCATGCAGCAGCACGTGCTTGAGGGCTTCGGGTGAGCTGATGTCGGGCTTGGCCGCGCCTTCGCGCACGACCATGCCGATGCGCGAGTCGGCCAGTTCCACGCGCGATTCCGGGATGACCTTGCCTTGCTTGATCAGATCGTCGAGGGCGTAGCCGACCATGATCACGGCGTCGGCAGGTTCGCCACGTGCGAGCCGATTCGGAATCGCTTCGGGCGACTTGCCCATCGACGGGCCGAGTGCAGTGTTGAGCGAGTTGCCCGTCTGCGCGGCGAACTTGGGCCCAAGCACCTTATAAGCCGCCGTAAAGCCACCGGAACTCATGACGTGCAATTCGGCAGCGTGGACGGTGGCTGCCCCCGCCGACGTTGCGACAAGCGCGGCTGCGCACAGTTTCAGAAGCAGAGTCTTCATGGTGAGGGTCATGCCAGGTCGTACATTGTTTGTGAAGATGCGGGGCGCGGGATGCACCCCGCGTCAGTGCGCCGGCGCCAGCGTCAATGCACGGCGGCGATAGAGCGTCAACGTCGCCATCAGTGCGCACACTGCGGCAAAACTCATCCAGTAGCCAGGAGCAGCCTTGTCGCCGGTCATGTGAATGACCGCTGTCGAGATGGCCGGTGTAAAGCCGCCAAACACTGCCGTCGCGAGGCTATAGGCAAGCGAGAATCCGGCAACGCGCACCTGCACGGGCATCACTTCGGTGAGCGCGACAACCATCGCGCCGTTGTAGATGCCGTACATGAACGAGAGCCACAGCAGCACGAGCAGCATGTTCATGAAGCTCGGCGCGTGTGCGAGGAATGACAGCGCCGGATATGCCGTTGCAATCGTGAGCACCGTCATGCCGATGAGCAGCGGCCGGCGACCGATCCTGTCGGAAAGCGCACCGCCAATCGGCAGCCACACGAAGTTCGACACCCCCACGCACAGCGTAACGAGCAGGCTGTCGGCCGTGCACAGATGCAAGACGGTTTTACCGAACGTCGGCGCATAGACGGTGATGAGGTAGAAGCTCGTCGTGGTCATCGCCACGAGCATCATGCCGGCAACGACGACACCCCAGTTTTGCAGCAGCGTGCCGAACACCTCCTTCATGCTCGGACGGTGCCTGCGGGCCTTGAATTCCTGCGTTTCTTCAAGATTGCGGCGCAGCACGAAGATGAACGGCACGATCATGCAGCCGACGAAGAACGGCACACGCCATCCCCAGGCAGCAATGGCCGGTGCGCTCAGCCATTGGTTGAGTGCGAACCCAAGGCCCGCCGCCACGACGATGGCGACCTGCTGGCTGGCGGACTGCCAGCTCGTGAAGAAGCCCTTGCGCCCCGGGGTGGCCATCTCGGCCAGATAGACCGATACGCCGCCCAGTTCCGCACCGGCCGAGAAGCCCTGGAGGAGACGCCCCAGCAACACGAGCGTCGGTGCCAGCAGGCCGATCGTGGCGTAGCCGGGAACGAACGCGATCAGCACCGTCCCGCTTGCCATGATGGACAGCGTGACGATGAGCCCCTTGCGGCGGCCGACATCGTCAATGTAGGCGCCGAGCACGACTGCGCCGAGCGGTCGCATCAGAAAACCGGCGCCAAAAACAGCGAACGTCATCATCAGCGAGGCGAACTCGCTTTCGGTCGGAAAGAAGACGTTGGCGATCTGCGTGGCGTAGAAGCCGAACAGAAAGAAGTCGAACTGCTCCAGGAAATTCCCGGCGGTGACGCGGAAGACCGCTGCGGCCTTGGATTGCCCGGTCGACAGGCTGGACGGGGGGTGCATCGAGGTGTCTCCTGGAAGCCAAAAAAAGAATACGCCGTCGAACGGCGTTTGTCGTTTTGGCAATGTTCGCCCGGAGACCCACAAACGAGAAGTGCAATTTTCGGAAGGATTGATGTGCTTTGGTTATCAATCCCATCTGCGCGCAACGTCCCGTGGGTAGAGGCGAAACCGCAGGTTCAAGCAATGCATTGCGTCGGAATTGCCCCCCCAAAAAAAAACGCCAACCCGCAATGGGTTGGCGTTGTGCTTTCGGTAGGACCTTGGCCGCGAATCAGTGGAACTGATTCATGGTGTTGTCTTTACCTGCCGCCTTCAGCGCCGCTTCGCCGCTGAAGTATTCCTTGTGGTCGTCGCCGATGTCCGAGCCCGACATGTTCTGGTGCTTGACGCAGGCGATGCCTTGGCGGATTTCCTTGCGCTGCACGCCAGCCACGTAGCCGAGCATGCCCTGGTCGCCGAAGTATTCCTTGGCCAGGTTGTCGGTCGACAGCGCGGCGGTGTGGTACGTCGGCAGCGTGATCAGGTGGTGGAAGATGCCGGCTTCGCGCGACGCATCGGCCTGGAAGGTGCGGATCTTCTCGTCGGCGAGCTTCGCGAGTTCGCTGTCGTCGTACTCGGCGCTCATCAGTTGGCCGCGCTCGTAGGCCGACACGTCCTTGCCGGCTTCCTTCATCGCGTCATACACCTGCTGACGGAAGTTCAGCGTCCAGTTGAACGACGGGCTGTTGTTGTACACCAGCTTGGCGTTCGGGATGACCTTGCGGATTTCCTTGACCATGCCGCCGATCTGGCCGATGTGCGGTTTTTCGGTTTCGATCCACAGCAGGTCTGCGCCGTTTTGCAGCGAGGTGATGCAGTCGAGCACGCAACGCGCTTCGCCCGTGCCGGCGCGGAACTGGAACAGGTTGCTCGGCAGGCGCTTCGGACGCAGCAGCTTGCCGTCGCGCTTGATGACGACATCACCGTTGCCGAGTTGGTCAGCCGACAGTTCTTCGCAGTCGAGGAACGAGTTGTACTGGTCGCCCAGGTCGCCCGGCGCATTCGTCACGGCGATCTGCTTGGTCAGGCCGGCGCCCAGCGAATCGGTACGGGCGACGATGATGCCGTCGTCCACGCCCAGCTCCAGGAACGCGTAACGGATCGCGCGGATCTTGGCCAGGAAGTCCTCGTGCGGCACGGTGACCTTGCCGTCCTGGTGGCCGCACTGCTTCTCGTCCGACACCTGGTTTTCGATCTGGATGCAGCAGGCACCCGCTTCAATGAACTGCTTGGCCAGCAGGTAGGTCGCTTCCGCATTGCCGAAACCGGCGTCAATGTCGGCAATGATGGGCACGACGTGGGTGACGTGGTTGTCGATCTTTTCCTGGATGGCGGCCTTGGCGGCGGGGTCCTTGGCAGCATCCAGTTCGCGGAACAGGCCACCCAGCTCGCGGGCGTCGGCTTGACGCAGGAAGGTGTACAGCTCGCGGATCAGCGCGCTGACCGAAGTCTTCTCGTGCATCGACTGGTCCGGCAGCGGGCCGAACTCCGAGCGCAGCGCAGCGACCATCCAGCCTGACAGGTACAGGTAGCGGCGTTCGGTACTCTTGAAGTGCTTCTTGATGGAAATCATCTTCTGCTGGCCGATGAAGCCGTGCCAGCAACCGAGCGACTGCGTGTACTTGGACGGATCGGCGTCGTAGGCAGCCATGTCCGCGCGCATGATCTTGGCGGTGTACTTGGCGATGTCCAGACCCGTCTTGAACTTGTTCTGGGCACGCATGCGGGCAGCGTACTCAGGATTGATCGCGTTCCATGCGCTGCCGTAGGTCTCTTTCAAACCGGCAACTGCCTTGATGTCGTCTTGATACTGGGCCATGTCAATTTCCTGGAAATAAAGCGCGTTTGAGAAGAATCGGTTGCGTGTGCAGCTACGGAATTCGAAGCGAGCAGCGTGGATTTATTGTAGGTCTGCTTTGACGCGACGCAGCAAGGTCTTATATAAGACATAAGAGTTAGTTTTTCTTTATATTTCAATGAGATAGACGACAAATTTTGCGATGCGGAACGTGTTTTCAGCAAACGGGAAGACGCCGCGGGAAAAATCCTGGACGAATTCCGCAATGTGGAATGGCCTTTCAAGTGCCGAAGCCTGCCGAACCCGCTCGCGCGCCTGGGGCCGCAAACATGTCTCTGCCTGCGTAATGCGATGCGCGCGCTACCAGTTGCCCGGCGGACTAGACGCCTTCACTATTTTGTTTGCCGCTGAACGAGAGAAGAAGCGCAAGGCGGCGCCCTCATCCGCCCACAGAAAAAAGGAAGGCTCCATGCCCGCTCCGGACTATGACGTTGTCGTTTTCGGCGCCACCAGCTTTGTCGGCCAGATCCTGACCCGCTATCTGTCCGAACATCTTTCGGGCGATGGAGAAGCGCTGCGCTGGGCCATTGCCGGGCGATCCGAAGCCAAGCTGCTGGACGTCAAGCGCGCACTGGGTGCGGCGGGCGAGTCGCTCCCGATCATCGTGGCGGACGCTGCAAATGAAGCTCAGTTGCGGGCACTGTGCGCCCAGACCCGCGTGGTGGTCTCTACGGTTGGGCCCTACGCGCTATACGGCGAGCCGTTGATCAAGGTCTGCGCCGAAAGCGGCACAGACTACTGCGACCTCACCGGCGAGACGCAGTGGATCAAGCGCATGATCGACAAATATGAAGCAACGGCGCAGCGGTCTGGGGCTCGCATCGTGCATTGCTGCGGCTTCGACTCGGTGCCGTCGGACATGGGGGTCTATTTCCTGCAGCAACAAGCCATGCGGCAATGGGGCACGCCCGCCACGCAGGTGAAGTTGCGGGTCAAGACACTGAAAGGCGGCGCCTCCGGCGGCACCGTGGCCAGCCTCGTCAACGTCGTGCAGGAAGCCGCTGCCGACCCCGCCTTGCGCAGGGAGCTGGCCGACCCTTACGCGCTGTGCCCCGGGGGCCACGGCTTCACGGCACGCCAGCGCTCTGTCAGAGGCGCGGCATTCGATGCCGATTTCAATGTGTGGATTGCACCGTTTGTCATGGCCGCCATCAACGAGCGCGTGGTGCATCGCTCCAACGCCTTGTCCGGCAACGCCTATGGCAATCCATTCCTCTATGACGAAGCGGTGATCACCGGAGCAGGCCTGAGCGGTCGTATGAAAGCGATGACCATGGTGGCCGGCCTGGCCGCATTCATGCTGGGCATTGTCATCAAGCCCGCCCGCATCGTAATGCAGCGCTTCCTGTTGCCCAAACCCGGCGAAGGCCCCACGCCTGCGGCGCAACTGGCAGGCCGCTACGACCTGCGGCTCTTTGGCCGAACCGATCAAGGAAACACCTTGCGAGTGAAGGTGACCGGCGATCGGGACCCCGGCTATGGCTCCACCGGGAAGATGCTCGGCCAGGCCGCCATCAGTCTTGCGCTCGACCACACGAAAGACGGCCTCAAGACCGGGCGCCCAGGCGGCTTCTGGACGCCCGCCACCATGTTCGATGACCGATTCATCGAGCGCCTGACCCGCCACGCAGGTCTGCGTTTTGAGCGGATATGAGCGCGATGAAGCGTCCGCTCGGCAGCGGCATCACTCGTTCTGCTCGCGCGCAAAGATGTCCCAGCTGGCCATGAACAGCGCGGCGACCAACGGCCCGATCACGAAACCGGTGATGCCGAACAGCTCCATACCGCCCAGGGTGGAGATCAGCACGACCCAGTCGGGCATCTTGGTGTCCTTGCCGACCAGCAGCGGGCGCAGCAGGTTGTCGACCAAGCCGATGACGCCACCGCAGAAGGCGACCAGGATCACGCACTTCCAGATCGCGCCCACCATCAGGAAATAGACCGCGACCGGAATCCACACGAGGCTCGCGCCGATCGCCGGCAGCAGCGACAGGAACGCCATCAGCGCGCCCCACAGCACCACGCCGTCAATGCCAAGGAACCAGAAGATGAGCCCACCGAGCACGCCCTGCACCAGCGCCACGGCAATGTTGCCTTTTACGGTGGCGCGCACAACGGTCGTGAACTTGTTCAGCAGCAGGCGCTTGTGCTCCTCGTCCATCGGCAGCGCGCGGCGCACGCGGCGGCCAATGTCGGTGCCGTCGCGCAGCAGGAAGAACACCATGTAGAGCATCACGCCGAAACCGACCACGAACTGGAACGTGTTCTGCCCGATGCTCAGGGCCTTCGTGGCGGCAAACTGGCTGATCTGCGCAGCGCCATCGGCGAGCTTCTTCTGGATGCCGGCAATGTTCGTCAGGCCGGCTTTGGCAAGCAGTTGCTGCACCCACGTCGGCAGCGCCTGCACCGCTTCGGAGAGGTATCTGGAGTAATTCGGCTGCGCGCCCTGGACCTGCTGATACGCGACGCCGATTTCCTGCACGATGGTCGCCGTTACAAAGATCACGGGCAGGATCACGATGAAAATGATCAGCGTGAGCGTGGCGAGCGCCGCCAGGTTGCGCCGCTTGCCCATCCGGGCGACCAACGCGCGCTGCACGGGCTGAAACAGAATCGCCAGGATGACGCCCCAGAACACCGCGCCAAAGAACGGCGAGAGGATCCAGCAGAGCCCGAGGGTGACGACAAACAGCAGGAGGAAGAAGAATTTCTGGTGGCCGTTTCCGCTATCCATGGATTGCTTTCGCTTGAAAGTGATGTCTGAACAGCCCGAGCAGGATCCGGGCCAAGGCAGTGAAATCCGAGTATGCCCGCGCAGCCCGCGTTGTCATAGAGGCCGTCCGCGGCCACACAGACATTTGGGAGCCAACCCGACATTGGCGCCCCGCGCGCCGCACCGCCCCATGCATGCCTGGCGATGGCGGCGCCGATTGCCGGCTATAGTCTGCTCACCCATCCAACCGAACGGAGCACAACGTGGTATTCGAAATGGCACATATTGAAATTCTCGCCGGCAAACAGCGCGAGTTTGAAGCCGCTGTCCAGCAAGCCTTGCCGCTGTTTGCGCGCGCCAAGGGGTGCCACGGCGCCGAGCTGCATCACATCGTCGAGCGCGACACCAGCTACGTGCTGCTGGTGCGCTGGAACACCGTGGAAGACCACATGGTCGATTTCCGCGAATCCGACGATTTCCAGGAATGGCGCAAGCTGGTCGGGCCCTTCTTCGCAAAGGCGCCCGAGGTTGTGCACTCCAACGTAGCGGTCAAGTAGCCCCCCAAAATCATTCGATACCCGCACCTGGCACAGGATGCGCAGCACCTCCCGCCGCGCATCCCCACCTGTGCCATGCCAGGGCAACTGCCGACTGCCCCGGCTTCTTGCGAGGCTGCGTCCTGAACATCCCGCAAGAATCCTTTTTCATTTGTTTGCACTCTGCCCTCCCGGCCGGGGTTCAATGACACGGTAAAGATGGCCCCGATGCTGCCGTTAGCCAGGGATGTGCGTTGCGCACGGTCACTTGCGCGGGCGCCTGTGCAGTCCGTTCGCAACCGCCTTCCGACTCCTGCCCAGCCGTTCGCCAAGACTCTCCACCACTCCGTTCATGCCTTCAGAAACGTCGATGGAACGGCGCTTTAGCGCCAGCGTCGCCATCGTCCTTGTTCCGGTGTTGTCGTTGTCGTGCTGGCTGCTCGGCTACGCATGGCTGGCCTACGGCCGCGCAGACGATGCCGCTCGCAGCGTCCAGGCGCTGCGCATGGCGCTGCTGGCCATGGAGAAGGTTTCCGCTGAGCGCGGCCCGACCAACGGCGTGCTGGGTGAAGACCTGCCGGTACCGGCTGAGCGCAGCGCGGCCCTGCAACGCATGCGCGCCGTCAGCAATGACCACATCGGCAAGCTGCTCGACGCGCTCGGGCCTGAACATTGCCCAGGATGCCAAGCCGACATCAGCGCCGCCCGCCGCGCCCAAACCAACCTGGCCGCTGCACGTGCCAACATCGACCGGCTGACGGCCCTGCCGCTGCACGCGCGCAGCAGCGACGACCTGGCCGACGGCGTGAACCGCATGATCGCGGTCATCCCCGAATTCCTGCCCATCGTGAACGCGCGTACAGCCAACATCACACGCGGCGATCCCGACGTGCTCAATTGCCTGACGCTGGCGCGGCTGGCAGCGGATCTGCGCGAATACGCGGGCCAGCTCGGTTCGCGATTTACCGGCGCGCTGGCCATGCACCGCGCGCTGACGCTTGACGAGCAGCTCGCCATCGAACGCACACAGGGCCGTATCGACCAGCTGCGCAGCATGATCGAGACCCGCGTGGCCACGCCATCCACCGTGAACCAGCATGCGGTCGCAACGCTCGGGGCACAGTACTTCGGCGATGGGCTGCGCTATGTGGCCGCCGTGCGCGCCCAGGCCAGCCAGCCGGGCGGCGTCGATACCACGCCCGCCGCATTTGCCGAGCGGTACGTGCCCACGATGCGCGCCATCACGGATTTCCGCGACATCGTGCTGCGCATGGCGGAAGACGACATCCGCCAACATCGGCGTGAAATGCTGTTTGTGCTCGTCGGCTCGGCCGGCGCGGTGTTTTCGCTGCTGGGGGCACTGGCATGGATGACGCTTTCGTTCCGCCGCAACGTGGTGGGCCCGTTCGTCAACGCCACGCGGCTGATCGACGGGATTGCGCGCGGCAATCTCAGCGTGCATATCCCGACCGGCTTTGCACGGCGGGAGATCCGCGCGATGTTCGAGGCAATCCGCGTGCTGCGCATCAACAGCATCGAACGCCGCCGGCTGGAGCTTGAACGTGCTCACCTGATGCAGGAACTCGCGCGCATGGCCGAGACCGACCCGCTCACGCAGTTGCTCAACCGCCGCGCCTTTGAAGATCGGGCCGATGCCATGTGCAGGTTGGCGCAGCCGAAAGCGCCGCTGCTTGCACTGATCATGTTGGACATCGACCACTTCAAACGCATCAACGATACATACGGCCACGCCGTGGGCGATGAAGCGCTGCGCACCGTTGCAAGCCTGTGCCGCGCCGAAGGCCCGTCTGCAGACGTGGTGGCGCGCATCGGCGGGGAAGAATTTGCGGTGATGGTGTGGGCGGATAGCCTCGCGCAGGCACGCGCGGTGGCCGATCACCTGCGCCATCGCATTGCCGAGGTGACCGTGCCGACCGGCACCGATCTGCCCTGCCGCATGACGGCCAGCTTTGGCGTGGCGATTGCGCCGGCCGCCGATGGTCCCACCCTCGAATCGCTGCTGCGACGGGCAGACCATCTGCTCTATGCCGCCAAGCTGGCCGGCCGCAACTGCGTGATGACCGACTCGCCGCCGGCATCGCATGATCTGTCGGCTGCAGCCGACTGAGACACCGCCACACCCATCGCTTCACAAGGTTCGAGCAGGATCGCAATGTTCCAGCGCCCCTTCGAAGTGACACGCGGAGGCGGCGGAAGCATGCCGCGATGACGCACCGCAGCAGCGGATTTTCCAAGACGGAGCCGAGCCGACCGCCTAGAGTGGCAAGCTGACATTCACCCGTTTAGCGCACACCGGAGCCCACGATGCCGCAAGACCGCCACCTGATCCTCTACCACTCGCCACGCAGCCGCTCGCGGGGCGCGCGCATGCTGCTCGAAGAGCTCGGCGCCGACTACGAGGTGCATGCCTTTGACCTGACGACGGGCGAGCACAAGACGCCGGCGTTTCTCGCCATCAACCCGCTGGGCAAGGTGCCGACCTTGCGCCATGGCGATGCGGTCATCACCGAGCAGGTGGCGGTGTATCTGTATGCGGCGGAGCTGTATCCGAAAGCCGGGCTGTCGCCGGCCGTGGGCGATCCGCTGCGCGGCGCGTACCTGCGCTGGATGGCGTTCCATGGCGCGTGCTTCGAGCCGGCCATTGTCGATCGCTCGATGAAGCGCGAACCGGCTGCGTATTCGATGTCGCCGTATGGCAACTTCGACGCCATGCTGGACACGCTCACGGCGCAATTAGAGAAAGGGCCCTACCTGCTGGGCGAACGCTTTACCGCGGCGGATGTGCTGTGGGGCGCGGCGCTGGCGTGGACGACAATGTTCAAGCTCATCCCGGACACGCCATTGGTGCGTGGCTACATTGACCGCGTGATGGCGCGGCCCGCCATGCAGCGCGCGCAAGCCGCCGACCTCGCGCTTGCCCAGGCGCAGGACAAAGCAAAGGCCGAGGCAACAAACGCTGCCCCGGCCCCATAACGCTGCAACCGCGCAGGTCTAGCGGACTTAGTGCGACAGGCGGAACTGCCCCACTGCCTCGTTCAGGTTGTGTGCCTGTTCTTCGAGCGACTCCGCGGCGGCGGCGGCTTGTTCGACCAGCGCAGCGTTTTGCTGCGTCACCTGGTCCATCTGGTTGACGGCCTGGTTGACCTGTTCGATGCCGCTGCTCTGCTCTTCCGAGGCGGCCGAAATCTCGCCCATGATGTCGGTCACGCGCTTCACCGCATCGACGATCTCCGCCATCGTCACGCCGGCCTGATCGACCAGCGCCGTACCGTTGCTCACGCGGTCTACCGAGTCATGGATCAGCGCCTTGATTTCCTTCGCCGCGCCAGCCGAGCGCTGCGCCAGGCTGCGCACTTCGCTGGCCACCACGGCAAAGCCACGGCCTTGCTCGCCGGCACGCGCGGCTTCCACCGCGGCGTTCAGCGCCAGGATGTTGGTCTGGAACGCAATGCTCTCGATCACGCCGATGATGTCGGCGATCTTTTTGCTGCTCTCGTTGATGCCGCCCATGGTCTGCACGACCTGGCCGACCACATCGCCGCCGCGCGTGGCGACGTCCGACGCCGTCACGGCAAGCTGGCTGGCCTGACGTGCGTTGTCGGCGTTCTGCTTCACGATGCTCGTGAGCTCTTCCATGCTGGACGCGGTTTCTTCCAGCGAGCTGGCTTGCTCTTCCGTGCGCTGCGAGAGGTCTGCATTGCCGGCAGCAATTTCCTGCGCGGCCGAGCGCACCGAATCGCTGCCCAGGCGGATCTGCTGCATCACGGCGGTCAGCTTGTCGGCGAACGTGTTGAACGAACGGGCAATCTGTGCGACTTCATCTTCGCCATCCGACGGCAGGCGCTTGGTGAGGTCACCGCTGCCCGAGCCGATCTCGTCCATCGCATCGCGGATCATCGACAGGCGACGGAATGCGCGCGAAGTCATTGCGCCGACGATGAGGGCCGCAACGATGGCCACGCCCACCAGCGCGCCGATCGAGGTCATCACCAGCGAGCGCATGCCCGCGGTGGCGTCGGACTTGTCCAGGGCCACGACCAGGCCCCAGTCGGTGCCCTTCACGCCCTGGCGATAGAGCAGCTTGGCCGCGCCATCCACCGCCACTTCCACGGGCTTCTCTGCCTGCGCCAGCGAAGCCAGGGTGGCTTCGTTCAGCCCGGCCGACAGATCGGTCACCGGCTTGAGCGTGAGCTTGTCATTCGGGTGGGCGACGATCTTGCCGGCCGCATTGACCAGGAAGCCGAAGCTGGCCGGCGTCGGATGAATGGCCTTGACGTTGGCAATCACGCTGTCCATCGCCACGTCGCCGCCGATCACGCCCTTGAGCGTGCTGCCTTCGAGAATGGGCACGGCGAACGTCACCACCAGCTGGCCGGTGCTGACGCTTACGTACGGCGGAGTCACCACCGGCTTGCCTGCCTCCACGGCCTGCTTGTACCAGGGGCGCGCGGTCGGGTCGTACGTCGGCGGAATACCCTCCGGGTTGGAGAATTTGTACGATTTGTCGGGATAGCCGACATAGACGTTGATGAAGCCGCCAGCCTTGTGCACGGCCTTGAAGACCGGGATCGGGTCGGCAGACACTGCTATGTCTTGCAGCGACACCATCATCTGCGTCTTGGACGCCACCCAGTCGTCGATGCCGGCGATGTGGCCACGCGCGACCGACTGGAGGTTCTGGCGGATGGACTCGTCGTTATACGAACGCGTCACGAGATAGTTCAGACCGCCAGCAAAGGTCAATGCGCCGACCACGATGGCAACGCAGGTCAGCAAAATGCGAGTACGGATGGATGCGAGCACAGTATGGTTTCCTACGAGGCCCATGGCAGGGGTTCCACCATGTAAGGCATACGGCACACGGCCCTGTCGGCCTGCCGTCGCACAAAGAACGGCCGTTGTAAGGAAATCTGAAGTCTGATGTGCCGGACGCGACTTTGCTGTCACGTTGCCCCGGCAGGCAACGTTCTACAACCGCCCTCCCTACGCTGCCCGCGCCGGGCAGGGTCCACTTCAAAAAAAGGAATGCGCATGAAAACCAAAGCCGCCATCGCCTGGAAAGCCGGTGCTCCGCTCACCGTGGAAGAGGTCGACCTGCAAGGCCCGCGTGCCGGCGAGGTGCTCGTGGAGATCAAGGCGACCGGCATCTGCCACACCGATTACTACACGCTTTCGGGTGCCGACCCCGAAGGCATCTTCCCGGCGATCCTCGGCCATGAAGGCGCGGGCGTCGTGCTGGAGGTGGGCGCGGGCGTGACATCGCTCAAGGCCGGTGACCACGTGATTCCGCTTTACACACCGGAATGCCGCCAGTGCAAGTTTTGCCTGTCGCGCAAGACCAACCTGTGCCAGGCCATCCGGGCCACGCAGGGCAAGGGCCTGATGCCGGACGGCACGTCGCGCTTCTCGCTCGATGGCAAGCCGCTGTTCCACTACATGGGCACGTCCACGTTTGCGAATCACATCGTGGTGCCGGAGATTGCGCTGGCGAAGATCCGCCCCGACGCGCCCTTCGACAAGGTGTGCTACATCGGCTGCGGCGTCACCACGGGCGTGGGCGCGGTGGTCTACACGGCCAAGGTGGAAGCCGGCGCCAACGTGGTCGTGTTCGGGCTGGGCGGCATCGGGCTGAACGTGATCCAGGGCGCAAAGATGGTGGGCGCCGACAAGATCATCGGCGTGGACCTGAACCCCGCACGCGAGGCCATGGCACGCAAATTCGGCATGACGCACTTCATCAACCCGAACGAGGTGGAGAACGTGGTCGACCACATCATCCAGCTCACCGACGGCGGCGCGGATTACTCCTTCGAATGCATCGGCAACACGAAGGTCATGCGCCAGGCGCTGGAGTGCACGCACAAGGGCTGGGGCCAATCGATCATCATCGGCGTGGCCGAGGCCGGCGCCGAAATCAGCACGCGCCCGTTCCAGCTCGTCACGGGCCGCGAGTGGAAAGGCTCAGCCTTCGGCGGGGCACGTGGTCGCACAGACGTGCCGAAGATCGTTGACTGGTATATGGAAGGCAAGCTCAACATCGACGATCTCATCACGCACACGCTGCCGCTGGAGCGTATCAACGAAGGCTTCGAGTTGATGAAGCGCGGTGAGTCGATCCGCTCGGTCGTGCTGTATTGAGCCCTGAAGACGGAGCTACGTCATGACGATTCCGTTACCGGAACTTGAGCTGCTGTCCGAGCATGCGTGCTTTGGCGGGCTGCAGCGTTTCTATCGGCATGCCTCGACGGCGATCGGGCTGCCGATGCGCTTCTCGGTCTACCTGCCGCCTCAGGCGATGGCCGGCGCACGGTGCCCTGCCCTGTTCTATCTGGCCGGGTTGACGTGTACGGAAGAGACCTTCGCCATCAAAGCCGGCGCGCAACGCGTCGCTGCGCGCGAAGGCCTCATTCTGATCGCGCCGGACACCAGCCCGCGCGGCGCGAACATCCCCGGTGAAATCGACAGTTGGGATTTCGGGATCGCCGCCAGCTTTTACGTGGACGCTACACAGGCCCCGTGGCGCGATCACTACCGCATGGAAAGCTACGTCGCCGACGAACTGCACCGCATTGCGCGCGTGGCGTTTCCGGTGGCGGCGGGGCGCATTGGCATCTTCGGGCATTCGATGGGCGGCCACGGCGCATTGACGCTGGCCCTGCGCCATCGGGAACGCTTTGCTTCGGTATCGGCGTTTGCGCCGATTGCGCATCCGTCGGTGTGTCCGTGGGGCATCAAGGCGTTTACCGGGTACCTCGGGGACGATCGCACCGCGTGGGCCGCGCACGACGCCACGCACTTGATGCGGCAGGCCTCATGCCCGTTTCCGGGCGGCATCCTTATCGATCAGGGCGAGGCCGACAAATTCCTTGCCGAACAGTTGTATCCGGAAGACTTTGCCGCCGCGTGCGCCGCAGCCGGGCAGCCGCTGCAATTGCGCCGCCACGCCGGCTACGACCACGGCTATTACTTCATCGAGACTTTCATCGAAGATCACCTGCTGCACCACGCAGCACAACTGCGCTAGCAGCAGGTAACCCCACGGTTAGCGGCCGCTCCCACCGCCGCTGCCGCCAGCGCCTCCGCCGGCACCCCCGGCGCCTGCCCCACCACCGACACCGCCCGAGCCCGCAGCACCGCCGCCGGTGCCGCCACCATTGCCACCGCCCGGCGCTCCCATCGAGCCGCCGGTGCCTGCGGCACCTACTCCAACCCCGCCGGAGCCGCCGCCGCTGGTGCTGCCGGTCGAATCGTTCGAGCTGCCGCCATAGCCGCCGCTCGAACCCGAGCGCGACGATGTACTTCCGGAGCGCCCCTGCTTACCGCTGGCATTGCGATTGCGGGTGGCGTCCCGACCGCTGCCCGTCGAACCGCCGTTGGCGGCGGTGCCCCCCGTGCCCGTGGCGGTTGCGTCGGTGCTGGTGCCGCCGGCCGGGGACATGCTGCTGCCACCCGCTGTGCTGTTGGATTGGGTCGCTCCCGTCTGGGCATAGACCGCCGCGGTACCGCCTGCCAGCGCCAGCGCGACTACAAGAGAAGATGCACGGAGATACGTCATGAGTTGCTCCTTTGAGGTTGGGATGTGCCCCTTCAACTCAGCAAGGCCCGTTCCGCCGTCACCCCGCGCATTCGCCGGGCGGGCCGACGGGCGGGATATTTGCTAATCACCGAACGTCAAATGCGCAGCCCTGCACTCAGCTAAACGTTCACCCCTGTATGTACAATCGGCTGCCCGACTGACAGTGCGCCGTCCCGTGTGCGTTCAACGCTGCGGCCGCGCCTTCAGCCCGACGATGGAGCTGCTCACCGTGAAAATCCCCTTCCCGCTGCCGCGCCCATGGCGCGCAGCGGGCGATGCCCCTGACGCCAAGGCCGCCCCGGTCGCGCAACCGCTGCCGGGCGATCCCGATGCCTGGATCGCCTGCGAGCATTGCGACACCCTGCATCGCCACGAAGTCATTGCGCTGGATGAAGAGGCGCATTGCACACGCTGCGGCATCAAGCTGTATCGCAATCAAAGCGAGCGGCTGTCGGTGCTGCTGCCCCTGGTGGTGACGGGCCTCATCGTCTACATCGTCGCCAACATCTTTCCGATAGCCGAGATGAACGGCGGCGGCAACCGGCACGCCACCACGCTGTGGGGCGCCATCGTGGCCCTGTATGACTACGACATGCTGTTCGCTGCCGTGCTGGTGGCGCTCACCACGGTGTTCTTCCCGCTGATGTACATGTCGGTGCTGGCGCCGCTGCTTATCGCGAGATGGCGCGGGCGGCAGCATCCGGCGGCCGCGCTGGTGCTGCGCGCGGCTGCGTTGATTCGCCCCTGGGCGATGATTGAGATCTTCATGCTGGGCGTGGTGGTGGCGCTCATCAAAGTGGCCCGCATGGTGTCGCTCGAGGCCGATGCGGGCTTGTGGGCGTTTGCCGCGCTCACTGTGTTCCTGACGGTGGCGTTGTCGATCGACCTGCGACCGTTCTGGCGCGAAATAGGGTTGACGCTGCAGCCGGGCTCGCACGTCGACGCGCCGACCGGCATGGACGCCGCGGCCCGCCCCGGCGAGGATCGTCCATGAACAGCGCCACCACGCCTGCCTCTGCACAGCCGGCGCAACAAGGCCGCCCGCTGCGCGCCGCCGCGCATGGCCTGGTGACATGCGAGCGCTGCGGCCTGCTGGCGCGCATGCCCGAATCAGAGGCCGGCACGCGAGCGGTGCTGACCCACGCAGACGCGCCCGACGAAACCGCCCTAGCGCCAGTTTGCCCGCGCTGCATGTCGCCCCTGCACGTGCGCAAGCCCGACAGCCTGGCGCGCTGCTGGGCGCTGCTGATTGCGGCAGCCGCCATGTACCTGCCCGCCAACCTGCTGCCCGTGATGATTACCGACACCCTGCTCGGCTCGCAGCAGGACACCATCATGAGCGGGATCGTCTACCTGTGGACGTCGGGCTCGTGGCACCTGGCCATCATCGTGTTCATTGCCAGCTTTCTGGTGCCGCTGGCCAAGCTCGGCATCCTGGCGGTGCTGTGCCTCTCGGTGCAGCAACGCTGGCATTGGAATCCGCGCCTGCGCACGCGCCTGTACGCGCTGGTCGAGATCATCGGCCGGTGGTCGATGCTCGATGTGTTTGTGGTGACGCTGCTGGCAGGGCTTGTCCATCTGTCGACGCTGGCCGTCATCAAACCCGGCCCTGGTGTCGGCCCGTTTGCCGCGGTGGTGGTGCTGACCATGTTCGCCGCCCGCTGTTTTGATCCCCGCCTGATGTGGGACGTCATCGACGAGCCCGATCCTGAAGAGACCGATGTATGACCGACCCCGTCGATAACGAAAACGTCCCGGCGCCTCGCCGCACGAAGCGCAAGCGCTGGCTGCCCTCACTGATCTGGCTGGTGCCGATCGTGGCACTCGTGGTGGGTGCAACGCTCATGGCACGCGTGATCCTGGCGCGCGGCGCGCAGGTGACCGTCACGTTCAGCTCGGCCGAGGGCATCGAGGCGGGCAAGACGCGCGTCAAATACAAGAGCGTGGATATCGGCGTGGTCAAGGCGGTGGGGCTCAGCGACGACCGGTCCGGCGCCGTGGTACTGATCGAACTGACGCATGACGGCAAGGCGTTTGCCGCATCCGACACGCGCTTCTGGGTGGTGCGCCCGCGCGTGGCGGCCGGCAGCATCTCGGGGCTCGGCACGCTGCTCTCCGGGGCGTACATCGGCGTGGACGGCGGCCGCTCGCAAGAGAAAAAATCCGTCTTCAAGGGCCTCGACACACCGCCGGCCATCTCCGCCGATGCGCCCGGCAAGCAGTTCACCTTGCACGCGCCCGACCTGGGCTCACTCGATATCGGCGCGCCGGTGTATTTCCGCCGCGTGCGCGTGGGGCAAGTCACCGCCTACGACATCGACGCCGACGGCAAGGGCGTGACCTTGCACATCTTCGTCAACGCGCCGTTCGACAAATTTGTGGCACGCGGCACGCGGTTCTGGAACGCCAGCGGCATCGACCTCAAGCTCGACGCCAACGGGCTGAAGGTCGATACGCAATCGCTGCTGACCGTGGCGCTCGGCGGCATTGCGTTCCAGACACCGGAAGAAGCCGATCACGAGCCGGCTGCCTCCGACGCACAGTTCCAGCTCGTGCGCAACGAAACCGCGGCGCTGAAGGACCCGGAACACCTGTCGCAGACCGTGGTGATGTACTTCCACCGCTCGCTGCGCGGGCTCAACGTGGGCGCACCGGTGGAGTTCAAGGGCATCAACGTGGGCGAGATCAAGTCGATCGGCATCCACTACAGCAAGAAGCGCCACGAGTTCGTGCTGCCCGTGACGGCCACGCTGTACCCCACGCGCTTCGGCATGGACATCCGCGACGACAACCCGCAGCACGCCGCCGAAGACGTCCGCACACAGTTCGACGTGCTGGTGAAGAACGGCATGCGCGCGCAGCTCAAGAGCGCGAGCCTGCTGACGGGACAGCAGTTCGTGAACCTCGACTTCATCGACACGGCCGAGCGCGAGAAGACCCCGCCGCGCTTCGGCATGCGCGATCGCGACGGCGCGTATGTGTTCCCCACGGCCGACAACCCCACGGACGATATCGAAGCGCAGATTGCCGGCATCGCCAAGAAGCTCAACAAGGTGCCGTTCGAGCAGATCGGACAGGATGTTCACCGCACGCTGACGACGCTCGACGCTACGCTCAAGCAGACCGAGCAACTGGCCAAGACCGTCAACAGCGATCTCGCCCCGCAGATGAAGGAAACGCTGGCCGAGGCGCGCCGCACGCTCGACTCTGCGCGCCAGGTCTTCTCCGACGATGCCCCGCTGCAACGCAATGCGCGCGACACGCTGGAACAGGTGGCCAAGGCCGCCGCGTCCGTGCGCGTGCTGACCGATTATCTGGACCGCCACCCGGAAGCGCTGATCCGCGGCAAGGCAAAGGACGCGCAATGATGCCGATGCAAACGACGATGCTGTCTTTTTCTCTTCGCGTGGCCGGCGGCGCTGCCGTGGCCTTGCTGGTTGGCGCGTGCGCCTCGCCCGAGCCGACGTTGCATACGCTGTCGGCGCGCCCTGAAGCAACCGACGCCGCCCGCTTTCAGCGTGCATTCCGCCTCTCGGGCGTGCGGGTGCCCGATCGCCTGGACAAGCCGCAGATCGTGCTGCGTACGTCCGACAGCGAAGTGGTGGCGCTGGAGCAGCAACGTTGGGCCGCGCCGTTCGGTTCGGAACTGCGCGATGCGCTGTCTGCGAACCTGGCGACGACGCTTGCTGCCGTGGACGTGGGAAGTGCCGCAGCGCCTGCGGGCGTGCCGCTCTACCGCATCGGTGCCGAAATGCGCAGCTATGACGCGCGGCCTGGCCAAGGCGTGACGGCGCTAGTGACGTGGCGCGTATCGCGCGATGCGGCAAACCAAGGGGCAGCGCCCGCAGCCCTCACCTGCCAGACGACGCTGGCCCTGCCCGTCAATGGGCAAGCCGCGGGTACGGATTCAGAGGCTGGCGTCAACGCGGTGGTGTCGTCCACGCAACGCCTCGTCCAGCAATGGTCGCAACAGATTGCGCAAAGCGTGCAGGGTCTGGAAACACCTTCCGCGGTGCCGGCATGGTGCCGGTGAGGCGATGCGTCAGCGCTCGGCCAGTTGCTGCGTGAGCTGGCCGAGCGTGGCAAGCGCAGCTTCGAGGTTGGCCGAAGGTTCCAGCCCGAAGCAGATGCGGAAGAAATGATCGAAGCGGTTCAGGTTCGAGAACATCGTGCCCGGCGCAATCCGGATGCCCTGGGCCAGCGCCGCATCGAACAGTTCCATTGACGACACGTTGGCTGGCAGCTCGACCCACATCGCCAACCCGCCTGACGGCACCGACAACCGCGTGCCCGCGGGGAAGCATCCCGCAATCGATTCAGCCATGCGCTCGCGCTGTTCGCGCAACGTCTGGCGCAGCGTACGCAGGTGACGGTCGTACGCACCCGACGCGATGAAGCGCCCCGCCAGCACCTGCGACCACGAATCGTTCGGCCGCGACTGCGCAAACTTCAGCATCTGCACGCGCCCCTGCCAGCGGCCGGCCGCCATCCAGCCCAGGCGCAGGCCGGGTGCCAGCACCTTGCTCAACGACGCGCAATAGATGACGTTGCCCGTGCGGTCCCACGCTTTGAGAGCCTTGAGCGGCGTGGGGCTGTCGCCAAGGGCGCTATACGTATCGTCTTCAATGAGGGCGATGCGGTGGGCGTCGCAAAAGGCGGCCATCCGGCGCTTGGCGGCGTCAGGCATGATACTGCCGAGCGGATTCTGCAGATTGGGCACCACCACCACGGCGCGAATGTTGCCGTAGGCCTGCACCGCCATCTCCAGCGCCTCGAGCGACATACCGGTGCGCGGGCTGGTAGGAATTTCCACCGCGCGCATGCCCAGGCTTTCCAGCACCTGCAGCAGCCCGTAATAAGTTGGTGATTCCACTGCCACGGTATCGCCCGGTTGGGCCACCGCGCGCAATGCGAGGTTCACCGCCTCGATGCAGCCATGAGTGACGATCACGTCGTCCGGCGCGACCTGCACGCCCATGTCGAGCGCACGGCGCGCCACGGCGGTCTGCAACTCGGGATGGCCGTTCGGGATGACAGCCTGCGTCAACAGGAGCGGATACCGCCGCAGCACCTGCGACGCAATCCGGTTGAGTGCCGCCGCCGGGTACAACGCGGCCGCCCCACTCGCTCCCGACAGGTCGACATGCACCGTGGCCTGCTGGCCGCGCGCCACGATGGCGGACACGCGCGCATGCACGCCCACGTAAGCCGCCGGATCGGGCGTCGAAACTTCTGGCTCCTTGACCGGAGCCAGCAAGGCGCGCCGCGGCTGACGCACAAAGTAGCCGGAGCGCTCCCGTGCTTCCAACCAACCTTCCGTCTCCAGATGCCGGCACACCTGCAGCGCCGTCGACAGACTCACGGCGTGCGTGCGCATCAGCATGCGCACCGACGGCATGCGCTCGCCCGGCGCCAGCACCCCGCTGCGAATCGCGCCGAGGTAATGGTCGGCAAGCGTCCGGTACAGCGGCTGCGCGGGCGGGGAGGTCAACTCGGTGACGGACATGGCGGCGGAGGGCGACGACAGGCGGCGGGTAGAGTCCAGCACATCATGCCGGTACGACCGCGACCGCAACAGATACAGACAGCGGCAAACTGTACCGTAACAGATGGTCACAACACCTCGGGTGTTGCGGCCCACGTCGCCCCGCTCTGTGTCTGTTGGCGGCCCGGCGTGTTCCCTACGCTGCAGCCATGTTCAGGAGATCGACATGACTGCGATGACATCCGCACACGAACCGCAATGGTTGGCGCTTTGCCCCGGACAAGCCGGCCTGCACTGGCTGCCCGTTGGAACCACGCTCGTGACTTTGGAAGGCAGCTTGCGGCTGGAGCCACCATCGCGCTCGGTAGCAGCCGCGCGGTACACCCTCGGCGCTGGCCACGCGTACGTTGTGGAAACGTCCGGGTGGTGGCGTCTGCGTGCCGATGGGCGCACCGGCGCGCACCTGCGCATCGTCGCCGGTGCTGCCCGCACACCACGCCCGATGTGGTCAGCGATGTGGCGTTGGCTGGCAAACATCATTCAGCCGCGCCAGCCCTCGCGCGGCTGAAATGACGATGCTGAGCGGCTAGCGCCGCCGGTCTGGCTTGGCTGGCGGCGCTGCGGGGCGTTCCCCGTCGCCCGCGCGGATCGAAGCGTTTTCGAAGTCGCCCGGGTCCTCTTCGCCTACGCCGCTCTCGCTTGGGATGGCCGGCGCGACGGGTTTGGCGGTGGCGTCACTCGAAGGCGCTTTGGCTTTGTTGTCATCACGGGGTGTATGGGTACCGCTCATGGCTGTTTCCGGCTGTTCTGGTGCTGCCCCAGGCGCTGCTGGTTTTGCGGCAGTTGCCCCTCTTGAGCAGCGGCACGGCCGTCTTCAGCGGGCGTCGGCGTCGGGCGCTTGGCAGACTGATCGGTGCCGTGCTGCATCGAAGTGCGCTCGGCGCGGTCGGATTCTGTGCTGCCCTTGGCGCCAGCCCCTTCCTTCTGCGCTTGATCGCGGCGATCGCCCTTCTTACTTTCACTCGTTCGTTTCCCCGCGCTTCCTCCCGCCTGTGCAGCGGGCTTGTGCGGTTGCTGTGCGTGTTGCTTCATCGTCAGCCTCCTGGTCTCGGTTGCGGGCGGCTTGCCCGCGGCAAAGTGGGTCGCAACGAGCGTGCCGCCCAAACAGTGCGCTGCCGGACGCCGCTTGCGCCGCGCGCAGGTATCTGGCTTGCTGCGTTGGCTGTGTCGCGCCTTGGCGCACAAGCACGCATGGAGAATCCACATGGCAACCAGCAATCTGTATCGCACCGGCGAGGCACCTGCACAAACCGGCAAGGGTCACGGCACCGACGCCCTCGGCCCCTCCGACAGTTCGGACTCGGGCAGTGACGTGGTCGGCGGCCCGGGTCTGGGCAGCGACGTCGAAGATCGCTTTGACGACGATCCCGCCGTCCATCCGCATGGCAATGCAGCCAACCGCACGGCTGGCGCGGACCTTGGCGACGTCAATCTCGACAGCGACACCGATTCCACCGGCACGGGCGAGCGGCGCGCAGCGGGGCACGAACCGGTGATACGCGAGGGCGGCGACTTAATGCCCGACACCATACGGGACCTGAATGACCCGGAAGTCGATACCCCCATCGACGACGAGAACTTCGAGCACGCCACAGGCCTGGCCGGAGAAAACGACGACGCAGACGCCCCCGACGCCGTCGAGCTGGACGATGCGCCGATCGACCCGCAACCCGGCAGCCGCGATTTGCCGGTGCAATCGCCCACCGGAGGCGGCACGGATGGGGCCGACAACATGCGCCGCAGCCGCCCGACGTACAAGGGCAAGCGCGTGCCGGGTCAGCATCGCGGTTGAGCCGGGCGGGATGACCGCGGGCCGCCCTGCACGCCAGCGCGGTCCGGTCTAGACTGGCGGCGGACCAGCGCTTCGCAAACGCGCATGCACGCTGGCCCGCCGCGCCCACGTCTGGGTGAATCTCACGTGCCTGCCCTATGACCCGTCTACGCTCCTTTGCCCGTACTGCTGCCGCTGTCGCCCTTCTGACTGCGGCCCTTCCCCTCCCCGCTTCCGCACAAAGCACCGCCGCCGCGCCCACGCGTGTGCGGGCCACCATCAATGCGGTTCACAGCACCACTGTCGACGTGACCGACACGTCCGGCAACAAGGCCACCGTGACGCTGCCGGTGGACATCAGCGTCACGCAGGTTGCGCCGATCGAGCCGTCGGCCATTCGGGCCGGCAGCTACATCGGCACGGCAGCGGTCAAGGAGCCGGACGGCACGCTGCGTGCGCTGGAGGTACACGTGTTTCCGGAAGCCATGCGCGGCACCGGAGACGGCCACCGCCCCTACGATCTGGGGCCGAACAGCAGCATGACCAACGGCACGGTCGAGCAGGCAGGCGCCGTCACCGGGGCGCAGGGCCGCACGCTGTCTGTCAAATACAAGGATGGAGAGCAGCGCATCGTGGTGCCGCCGCAGGTGCCGATCGTCACCTTCGAGCCGGGCCGCCGCGACGACTTGAAGGCGGGCGCGCATGTCGTCATGTTCGTACGCGCCGATGCGCAGGGCACGCTGGTCGCGCAACGCGTGTTGGTCGGCAAGGACGGGATGGTCCCGCCGATGTAATGACGATGTAATGGATGCAACATCGGGCCAGCCACATGTGCTGGCCCGATTTGCTTAGAACGGCTTGCTGACCGACAACAGGAACGTACGGCGCGGCGCAAACTGCGGCGCCCCCACGCCGATGCCCGTGCCGTCGCGCAACTGGTAGCTGCGGTCGAAGATGTTCAGCACGGTCAGCCGCGTCTTGAACTTGCCCAGCGTCGGCAGGGTGAAGTCGCGGGCGGCGCCCAGGTTCATCTGCCAGTAGGCAGGCAGGTGGTCGGTATTGGCGAAGCCGTTGCGCAGTCCCGTACCAAACAGCACATCGCTCGAATAGGTCGTGCCGGAATACCGATACGACACGCCCGCCGACGCGGTCAGGCGCTGATCGTGATCGAGGTTGACCCAATGGTTGTTGATGTAGGCCAGCTCGTCCGCATCGAAGTGGAACTGGCCGGTCTCGATGCCCTTGCCCTGCGCGCGCGACACGGCCAGGTTCAGATACGCCCCGAAGTTGCCGTTGCGGTAGTTGGCGCTGCCTTCCAGCCCGTAGATGCGGCCACGCTCGTAGTTGAAGGCGGAGTACAGCAGCGCGTTGCCAAACTGCCCTTCATCCTGCAAATGGCGCACGTCGCGGTAATACGCATCCAGGCCCAGCGTCAGATGCGGCGTGAGCTGGTGGGAAATCCCCAGATCAAAGTAGTTCGAGCGCTCCGACTTGACGGCCGTGTTCGCATCCGAAGGCAGCGCGTTGGTCGTGCCGGCAAAGGCTTGCACCGAGGTGTTGTCGAACTTCTCCGTGGGCGGCGGCGTGAAGTAACGCGCGTAACCGGCATGCACGCGGGTGCGCGACGTCAGGTCATACGTCAAGCCCAGGCGCGGGCTCAGCTGCTGCTCGCTGACGACGGTGTTGACGCGGTCGTAGCGTGCGCCGTAGTTGACGGTGAGCCTGTCGGTGGGCTTCCACTCGTCCTGCAGGTAGACGCCGAAGGTTGTCCCGCTGCCGCTGTGGTTGTCGACGATGGTGAACGGCGTGGTGCTGGTCTGCGCGCCGGAGTCGTCGGCGGCAAACACGCTGGAGGTGTTGTTGGCCACATAGCGCTCGCGCTGCACGAACACGCCGGCACGCAGCGTGTGCTTGTCGGTCAGCTTGTAGCTTGCGTCGCCCTGCACACCATAGGCCTCATTGCGGCGCATGATGTCGGCCGCCACGCCGTTGTAGACCAGATCCCCGATCGGGTCGGGCATGTAGTCGATGCGGCTGACACGGCGGAACACCGACACCTGGTAGTCCAGCTTGGGCGATACCTTCTGCTGATACGTCAGGATCTGGAAGTCAGTCTTCTCGCGCTGATTGGCGTTGAGCGCTTCCGACGCCGGCGGCACTGCGCCATCAAGCGTGAACTTCGGCGTCAAGCCCGGGCGCGTCGGGATCTGGAAGCGGCCGTTCGACGTGCCGAACATGAAGCTTACGCGGCTATCGCTATCGAGCAGGTACGACAGCATGCCGAACGACTTGTTTTGCGTGGTGTGGTCGTGCGTGGCGTTGCGGTTGCCCGTCGGGTTCTCAATGCCCATGTTGTTTTCGGCAAACACGCCTGACAGGTAATAGCTGAAGCGGTCTTTCGTGCCCTGGATCTGCGCATTGACCTCGTGCGTGGCATTGCTGCCCAGCACCGTGCCGATCTCGCCGCCAAAGGCCTTCGGCTCGCCATCCTCGTCGGCCGATGCGCCTTTGGTGGTGATGTCGACGATGCCGGCGGTGCGGTAGCCGTACTGCGCTGGCAGCGCACCGGTCAGCACGTTGATCTGGTTGGCGAAGCGCGTATCGAGCATCTGCCCGAAACCGCTGATCGGCTCAGGCACGATCACGCCATTGATGCGGTACTGAAGGTTCGAATGGTCTCCGCGCACGTGCAGTTGCCCGTACGAATCCTGCACCACGCCCGGCGCCTGCAGCAGCACCTGGTTGAGCGGCGTGGCATCGCCCAGCGGCAGGCGGGCGATGTCATCGGTGTCGAACTTGTAGACGGAGCTGCCGGTGTCCGGCGACAGCGCATTGCGTGCGGCGTCCAGGCGCTTGGCCGTGACGCGGGTTTCGCTGAGGTCGCGCACGTTGGTGGCGGGTGCCGTCGTGGCGGGCGTGGAAGGCGCGGCGGCCGGCGGTGTGGCCTCCTGAGCCAGGGCGGAAACCGAGGCGACGGACGGCAGGACGGCGGCAAGCGCCATCACCAGCTTGCGGGGCTGGAAGGGAATCATGAAAAAACCTTTGAATCGAGCGGATGCGTTAAACAGCGGCACGCGCATGCGTCACTACAACGCGCGCGCCGACGGGCAAGGCAGGAATCAAAGGCGGATTGGAGGATCGCGCGAACACACGGCGACCGGAAACACCGGCGCGCCCGCATGAAAACCGATGTGCGGAAAGTGCCAGCGGCGCGTATGTGCCAGCCGCAGCGCCACCAGCATCGGCAAGGCAGCCGCCAAGGCGGCATAGGCCGCGCACTGCAGGCACGCGGCGTGTTCCTGCGCGGGCTGACTGCGCTCGGCACTGGCCGGCTTGGCCGTGGCAGCGGCATTGAACGCGACGCCGGTCGCTTCGCTGAATTCACTCCAATGCGAGAGCGCATGCCGCAGCGCGCCCTGCTGACCGAACAGCAGGAACACGGTCAGCAGGCAAGCCAGCCAACGCGGATGGAGGAAGGATGAGCGGAAGGAACGCAAGGTCGGGCGCAGATGCGGGCGCGCAGTGTCACCGACATGCGCGCCTCAATGCAACTAAGTTGCGAATTCTGACACCACCTGTCTGATTCAGCAATCCGTCAGGTGGTGGGGCAGAACAGCCTCTGAGCCTAGCGCCCCAGTATTACAAGCGCGTGTGCGCAAAGCCCGGCATGAGACGCGTCGGCACGCCAAGGCTCGGCACCGGCACGCGCTTCCAGTTCGGGCGCGTCTTGCGGGCGGCCTCGGCGCGTTGCGCGGGGGCACCCAGCTCCGTGGCATCGTGCAGGCTTGCCAGCCACGCGCCGTAGTCGAACCAGCCGTCGCGCACGAGCTGTTCGCCCACGCAATTGGCAAAGCGATCCGATTTGGGCAGGAAGCACAGTTCAAAGCCTTCGGCCTCGCGACGGCCATGCATCCAGCGATGCGGTACCTGGTGGCTGGCCAGCGCTTCCGACAAACGGGTGCCGTAGCGCTGCTGCCCTTGCCGCCGCGCGCCGATCACATGGAAGCTGTCAAGCAACCGGCGCAGCCCCAGCGCAGAACGCGCATGACGCACCTCGGCATCGACCAGCAGCTCACGGTTCTGCGTGCGAGCCTGCAACGCCAGCGCCGCGAAATGGTGTGCGCCCCACTCGTTCATGTAGAACAGCTCGCCGCCGGCAAAGTCGTAGGCGCGGAACACGTTGGCCTGATCTGCGTAGCGGAAGACGTGGCGCCGGTTGGCGGCAAAATCCGCGTCCGTGCTATGCGGAATGCGGCGGCAATGCTGATGCGCAAACACCAGCATGCTCGGAAACGAATGCACCGAGCACGGCGACTGCGCCAGCCCCGTCACGGCGCGAATGTCGATCTTGCAATGCTCACGGCGCACGCCCACAAGCTGGCTCAGATGGTGATGCAGCTCGTCCACCCATTCGGCATGCGCCAGATGCTTGGGAAACAGTTGGTGCGCGGGTTCGGCAAGGCCGCCCTCGAACAGGAACGGCACGCTCTTGTGCCAAATATCGAGTTTCCAGTGCGACAGCGCATCGCTGGGCGTGCGATGGTGTGCAACCGATTGCGTGACATTGAAGGCGCGCGACTGGATGACCCAGTTCGACGCCGCATGCAGCAGATTGGAAACGTTCATGTCACCCCCCGGAAGACTGAATCGTTTGTTTGCGGGTTGCCGACATCGCTCTGAATGTGTGGCGAATGTTCAGCAATGTAAAAACCAACGACTCAAAAGTACCCCACTTTAGAGGGGTGTGCCATGAAGTTTGTTGAAGTCCGTGTTAAGAAACATACACATAAACCGTAGGGGCTTGCCAGGCGCGCGACATGCTGGAAGAGAGGCATCCGCAGATCAGGAGGAAACCGCAATGTCCGCTCAACCAGGTCATTCCGAAACCGATACGACGCAGCCACCCGCCGACACGGGACACCCGAAGACCACGCCTGCGCCGGACAAGCGCAAGCCCGGCGGCCCACAGGTGCCCCGCGACACGCACCCCGATCCCGCCGAGCAGAAAGAGCCCCCCGTGGAAGACTACTGACGCCCTCCAGCCCCGAGAGCCGGCGCCTCAGACCAGGCACATGTCGGACACTTCCTCGTCCGACAAACCCCACGTGGTGGCGTCTTCCACGGTCACGATGGAATCGTCGGATTTACCCAGGCTGATGCGCTCGGGGCGCACGCGCGTCTTGGTGTTGCCCGAATAGAAGACGACCACGTCCGGCTTCAGCGCAGACGCTTCGTTCTGGTGGACCACCACGCCCAACCGGTTGGTGCGCAGTTTGACCAGCGTGCCGACCGGGTAGATGCCCACGCTGCGCGTAAAGGCCTGGAAGACGGTGCGATCGAATTGCGTGTCGGTGCGCGCCATCATGTATTTCAGGGCCTGCGCCGGGGACCACGCATGGTGATAGGGGCTGCTCGACGTGAGGGTGTCGTACACGTCGCAAATCGCGCCCATCTTGGCCCACAGGCTGATGCCGTCGGCCTTCTGGGCGTCGGGATAGCCGCTGCCGTCAATGCGCTCGTGGTGGTGCAGGCAGATCTCGCGTGCAATCTCGCTGAACTGTCCGGTGCCCTGCAGCAGGTGATGGCCGCCCACGGCGTGCGTCTGCAGCAGCGCCAGTTCGTCCTTGGTCAGCGCCGTGCTCTTGTCGAGCAGCGTGCGCGGCATGGCCGATTTGCCGATGTCATGCACCAGCCCGCCCAGCCCGCATTCGCGGATCTCGTCTTCGGGCAAGCCCAGCGTCTTGGCCAGCGCCACCATCAGCGCGCACACGGCAAACGAATGCAGGTAGGTGTAGTCGTCCTTGTTCTTCAGGCGCGCCAGGGCGATCAGCGCGTAAGAGTTGCGTGCCAGCGAGTTCGATACGTCGTCCACCAGAAGCAGCGCCTTTTCGGTTTCCAGCGCACGGCCCATGCGCGCCTCCGAAAACATGTGGCCAAGCGTCGCCTTGCCGTTCTGCATCAGCTGCTGGGCGTGCTTCCACTCTTCCTTGAGCGACGTCGGCGTGATCGGCGGTCGCGCAGCCACGGTCTCGCGCGTGAGCGGCTCGGGTGCGGGCGCCGGAGCCGGTGCCGGCATCAGCGTCTCGGACATGACATCTTCGCCGCGCTCGGGGTCGATCCAGATCTCGGTGATACCCGCTTTGCGGATGTCGTCGATCTGGCCCTGGTGCGACAACTGGAATTGCGCACGCCAGAACGGGTGCTTCAGCCAGGACCCGCCCAGCTTCATCACAAACATGCCGACACGCAATTGGCTCGCATCGATTCGCTTCATACCCTGCCTACCTCGGCTCGAAGTCCGGTTTTTTCATTGAATTAGGGGAGCGGCGTGCCAGCCGACACTGGCTCGTATTTCGCAGTCCAGGCGCTTCAAGCTGGTGGATGCTCTGGTCCTCCAGCACGCCAAACCGCGCTTGGCTTATCGGCAGCCCTACGCAAAACTTGAGGTGGATATGGGTTGGGCGGCGCGCGGCATACCGCAGCCGCGGCAAGCAAACACCGGAAAACCGGCTGTGGCAGCGGCCGAATCAAACAGGTGACGCGTCAAGACCCTCGCCGGGCGGGCTGGCGGCCCGGCGCGGGAGGGGTACACTAGCCCTCAAGGATGCGCATCCGATATGACTCAAGATCCCGTCTCTCAACGCAAGCAGCATAACTCCGATGACTTCGCACTCAACCGCGATGCCATCCGGTGGCTCGCGTCCCTGCCCGACCCGGTGCGGCCGATCGAACTCGGCCGGAAGTTTCCGCGCATCATCAACACCATTGCCGCCAAATGGGCCGATTTCATCGGCTGCCGGCGCTACCTGAACAGCCTGCAGATTGACGACCGGGGCGGCCGCCAGGGATTTCCGTTCGAGATCGTCCAGGAAATCTGCACGCTGCGCGAATACTTCGATTCGCTGTATCCGCCCGACAAGGACCTCTGGCAAAAGGCCATCGACGCGAACAAGCGCTGAAGCACTCGCAGCCCGCACCAAAGCCAGGCGGCCCACTGTCGGGCCGCTTGTCGTTTGCATGCGCCCGCTGCAGTTCAGGATGCGGAACCCGACCCCGATGCCAGCTTGTTGAGCAACGCCAGCAGCGTCTGCCGCTCATCCGTCGAAAGATGCGCCGTCACGCGGGCGTCGTGCGCGGTGACGGCCCGGGTGATTTCGTCGAGGGTGGTCGCCCCCTTGGCGGTCAGCACAAGCCGGAATGCGCGCTTGTCCTTGGGCGAGGGCTGGCGCTCGACCATACCCATGTCTTCGAGCGTATCGACCAGCAGCACCGCACCGGAACGCGCGACGCCCAGGATGTTGGCCAGCTCCGTCAGCTTGAGGTTTGGGTTGTGCGCGATCACGGTCATGGCCGAGAAGCGCGGGGGCGTGATGTTCCACGCCTGCAGGGAACGCACGAAATCTTCGTAGATGTGCAGCTGCGCCCGGCGCACCGCATAGCCAACGAGGCCGTCAAGCGCGCCATACTCCACGTCCGCCAGATGCGGGTTGAAGTGCCCCGAAGGGGCCACAGCGGGGTACAGGTCGTCAGCTTTGGGGGTGCGCGGCATGGCGGTGTCGATGGTGAAAGACCCCTGGATTATCGTCGGCGACGCGCCCGCCGGCCATGCACGCGCGTGCGTTTCAGTTCAACAATTTCCATTTGCCGTGGTCGATGGTCAGCAATACGCGACCACGCGCATCAAAGCCAAAGTGATCCGTGGACGTGTAGTTGAGCACGCCATGTGAAACAACAATGTCGCGCTCCGATTCCAGCGCATTCTTCAGCGCCTGGCGGAACTCCGACGTGCCCGGCTTGGCCTTCTTGAGCGCCACCGGCACGATGCGCTGGAGCACCTGCAGCGCATCCCACGTATGGGCGCCGAACTGCGTGCGGGTGTCGGGGCCGTTGGCTTTCTCATAGCGCGTCACGTATTCGAGCGCCGTCTTCTTGCTCGGGTGACTGTCGGGCAATTGCTCCGCCACGATCACCGGGCCGGCCGGCAGGATGGCCCCGTCGACCGCTTTGCCGCCGATGCGGATCAAGTCTTTCGTGGCCGCACCATGCGTCTGGTAGATCGGGCCCGCATAACCACGATCGCGCAATGAGGTGTGCGGCAGCGCTGCGCCGGTGCCCGCGCCGGCCACCAGGACCGCATCGGGCTTGATGCTGACCAGCTTGGCGACCTGCCCCGTCACGCTGGTGTCTGCGCGGGCATAGCGTTCGACGTCGACGATCTTGATGCCGTGCGGCGTGGCTGCAGCGGTGAAGTCTTTGAGCCAGCTCTCGCCGTACGCGTCCGAAAAGCCGATGAAACCGACGTTCTTGACGCCGGACGCGGCCATGCGCGTAGCGATTGCCTCGGCCATGAGGGAGATCGGCTGCGCAAGCCGATAGGTCCAATCGCCCTTGCCCGGCTTCAGCTCGACGGGCGCCAACGCCAGTTGCGGCGTGTGCGATTCGGTGGCGACTTCGGCAATCGCAATCGACGGTGCCACGGCCGACGACCCAACGATGATGTCGGCGTGGTCTTCGGTGACAAGCTTGCGCGCCAGGCGCGTGCCGGTGCTCGGATCGGAGGCGTCATCCACCACCACAAGGCGCAGTTTTTCCCCGCCGATGGCATCCGGATAGAACGCCAGCGAATTCTTCTGCGTGATGCCGAGCGACGCCGACGGCCCTGTGGTCGACAGGCTGACCCCAACGACGATGTCGGCATGAGCGGCGGTGGCAAGCAACAGCGCAGCGGCGGCGCAGATGGTGCGGCGGATGGTCATCGGTCCCCTCTTTTCTTGGCGTTTGAACGTACAGGGCCTTCAGGCACGGCCCGGCATGGGCGGCTGATCGCGCAGCGATTGCGGATCGAAACCGGCCAGTTTTTTATAGCGCATCGCAATCCCTTCCAGCTCGGCGCGCGGGATCACGTCCTCGATGCGCGCAAAGCCCTGAGGGGCGCGTTCATGCGCGAGTTGCATGACCTGCTCCGGCCCGTTGAGGCGGTTGCGCAGCACGATGCCAGCCGTGCGCGGCAGGCGGTCGGCCTCGTATTCACGCAGGGCAACGCCGGTGTCGCGCGTGGCGAGCAGGCAGTCGACCAGCGCACGGGCATCGAGAATCGCCTGCGCGCTGCCATTCGAGCCGATCGGATACATCGGGTGCGCCGCGTCGCCCAGCAGCGTGACGCGGCCGAAGGTCCAGCGCGGCAGCGGGTCTTTGTCGACCAGCGGGAATTCGTACACGGCCTGCGCGCCGTCGATCAAGGCGGGAATGTCGATCCAGTTCCATTTCCAGTCGGCGAAGGCGCTGCGGAAGATCGCGCGGTCGACCTCGCGGTTCCAGTCGCTGCGCGGCGGCGCCTCGTCGGGCACGCGCAGCTCGGCAATCCAGTTGATGCGCGAGCGGCCCTGCTGGCGCAGCGGTTCGGAGATCGGATAGGCGACGAACTTCTGGTCCTGATGGCCCGCCATGAACATGGTGCGGCCATCGAGATACGGCTCGGCTTCAGTGACGGCGCGCCACAGCATGCGGCCCGCAAAGCGCGGTGCATCGCCCGTCGGGTAGAAATGCCGGCGTACGGCCGAGTGAATGCCATCGGCACCGATCAGCACGTCGGCTGAGGATTCGACAACGGTGTCGTTGGTGCGATCACGCAGCGTGAAGCGCACGGGGCCGCCTTTCTCGCCTGTCGATTGAACCGCTTCGAAGGTGTGACCAAGGCGGATGCAATCCGCACCGAGCCGCTCAATCACGGCATCGGCCAGGGCCATCTGGAATTCGCCGCGATGGATGGAGAACTGCGGCCAGTCATACCCGGCGGCCAACCCGCGCGGCTCGTGCCAGATCGGCTGGCCGAAACGGTTGTAGTAAGCCAGTGCCGAAGTACGAATCGCCAGCGCGCTCAGCGTGTCTTCCAGCCCCAGCTCGCACAACTGGCGCGCAGCGTGCGGCAGCAGGTTGATGCCAACGCCCAGCGGCCGCAGCGTCTGCACGGCCTCCCACACTTCGACTTCAAAACCCTGCCGCTCGGCCATCAACGCGAGCGTCAAGCCGCCGATGCCCGCCCCGATGACGGCGATCTTCATGGCTGTCTCCCTGAAATTTGTTGCAGTCTATAACGAATCTCAACGGCATCACGCCAGGGGCATATCAGGGCAAATACCTAGACAAAGACCGCTGAAAGCAGCGCGTTGTACCCTTGACGCTCTGTGAGATATCACAATACCATCACTCGACTTTTACACGAATCGAGGTCGCTTCCATGTCGCGTCCGATCAAGCTGGTTTCCGGTTCCGCCCAAACCGCGCCGGCATCTGCACCGTTTGCCGTCGAACCTGCTGCGCATGCGCCCAAGGGCGCCGCCATGCGTGAACTCGCCTACAACGAGATCAAGCGCCGCATCATGGCGTGCGAATTCCGCCCCGGCGAGCCGCTCAACGAAGCGCAACTCGGCGCGCTGCTGGGGCTGGGCCGCACGCCCATCCACCAGGCGCTGCATCGGTTGGAGGTGGAGGGGCTGGTGCAGATCCTGCCGCGCAAGGGCGTGCTGGTGACGCCACTGTCGCTCAACGACGTGCTCGACATGATCGAGGTGCGCGCCACCAACGAGATCCTGTGCGTAACGCTGGCCGCCGAGCGCGCCCACCCGGCGGATTTCGAAGCCATGCGCGCCATCGTCGATGCATCGCCCGCGCTGATCGAACACCGTGACATTGCCGCGCTGGCCGCGCTGGACCTCAAGTTCCACCTCGCCATTTCCGCGGCCTCGCGCAACCGCGTGCTGGCTGAATTGCTGCGCGGCCTGCACGAAAAGCAGGCGCGCTTCTGGTTCCTGTCGCTGTCAGAGCCGCAACACCTGCAGAACGTTTACGACGAGCACCTTGCCGTGCTCGATGCGCTGGAGCGCCGCGACGTGCCTGCAGCGCGCGAGGCCATTCGCGAGCACATCGACGAGTTCCGCCGCACGATCATCCGCACGCTCTGATCCCGATTTCCCCCCGTTTGTTGTTCCCGCCCCTTCCGGATTCCGCATGACCACGCTGCACCTGAACCTGATTGGCCACGGCCCCATCGACGTGACCGTAGACCACCTTGTCATTGCCGGCTGGACCGGCCGCGATGCGCAAGCCGTTGAACACCACATCGCCGAGCTTGAAGCGATCGGCGTGGCGCGTCCGGCGCGCGTGCCGTGCTTCTACCGCGTGTCGGCCTCGCTGCTGACCACCGACGCCACCGTGGAGATTCCTGGCGCCGATTCGTCCGGCGAAGCGGAATTCGTGCTGTATTCCACGCCGATGGGCCTGCTGGTCGGCATTGGTTCGGACCACACGGACCGCAAGGTCGAAGCCTATGGCGTGACCGTCTCCAAGCAGATGTGCGCCAAGCCCGTAAGCCGCGACGTGTGGCGCTTCGAAGCGCTGGCCGATCATTGGGACAGCCTGCAGATGAAGACCTGGCGCACCCGCGACGGCCAGACCGCGCTGTACCAGGAAGGCGGCGTCACCCGCATGCTCGACCCGCGCGACCTCATCCGCCGCTACACCGGCAACGGCACGCTGCCGGTCGGCACCGCTATGTTCTGCGGCACGCAGCCCATCATCGGCGAACTCGGTTTCGGCGAGGCCTTCGACATGGCCCTGATCGACCCCGTGTCGGGCACCGAGTTGCGCCATCGCTATGCTGTCGACACGCTGCCTGTTGAAGGCTGAAGCGCCCCACCTCACGGAGATCACCGCATGATGACGCCCCGCCCGAACATGATCCGCTCGCTGGCCGCTGCCCTGGCCGCCGGCCGCACCACCAGCGTCGCGCTGACCGAAGCCGCGCTGGAGCGCGCCGAGTCGCATCGCGCCGCAGGCGGGACCGCCTATGTAAGCATCGACGAGCAAGCCGCGCTGGCCATGGCGCGCGCCGCTGATGCCGCGCGTGCTGCGGGCAATGTGCCCTCGCTGCTGGCCGGGTTGCCTGTGTCGATCAAGGATCTGTTTGACGTGGCGGGTCAGGTGACGGCGGCCGGTTCGCGCGCATTGGCGGACCAGCCGCGCGCCACTGCCGATGCGGCTGCCGTGGCACGCCTGCGCGCGGCCGGCGCCGTGCTGCTGGGCCGCACCAACATGAGCGAATTCGCGTTCTCCGGACTGGGGCTGAACCCGCACTACGGCACGCCGCGCACGCCAGCGGACGGCGCACGTGCAGCGGGCGGCTCCACGTCGGGCGGCGCCGTCACCGTTGCGGGCGGCATGGCCGTGGCGGCGCTGGGCACGGATACCGGCGGCTCGATCCGCATTCCCTCTGCGTTCTGCAATCTGACCGGCTTCAAGCCCACCGCGCGCCGCGTCCCGATGACGGGCGGCGTGCCGCTGTCCACGTCGCTCGATTCCGGCGGCCCGCTCGCCAACTCGGTCGACTGCTGCGCAATCGTCGACGCCGTGCTGAGCGGCGAGTCAGGCAGCGACGCGTTCGACACCGCCGCCGTGCCGCTGGCCGGACTGCGCTTCGGCGTCACGCAGGACTATGTCGGTGCGGATCTCAACAACACGGTCGCCGTTGCATTCAACCGCGCTGTTGAACAGCTCGAACGTGCCGGCGCGCACATCGTGCGTTTTGAATTTCCCGAGCTGCTGCAACTGCCCGAGATCAACAGCGGCGGCGGCTTCTCGGCCGCGGAATCCTGGGCATGGCATCGTTCGCTGCTCGCGCGTGCGGAAGCCCAGTACGACCCGCGCGTCGCCACGCGCATCCGCCGTGGTGAACAGATGAGCGCGGCCGCATACATCGATGTGATCAACGCACGCGCACGCATGATCGCCGCCGCTCGCAAGCGCCTGGGCAACTTCGATGCATGGCTGATGCCGACGGTTGCCATCGTGCCGCCCGAGGTCGCCCCGCTTGAAGCGGACGACGCAGCCTTCTTCCGCGTCAACGCCCTCGCGCTGCGCAATCCGAGCGTGATCAATTTCCTGGACGGCTGCGCGCTGACGCTGCCGGTACACGCGGCCGGTGAACTGCCGGTCGGTCTGTCGCTTTGCGGTCTCGCCAACGACGACGCGCGCATCCTGCGCGTCGGTCGGGCGGTGGAGGCTGCCCTGCGTTGATCGACTAGCCAGAACATTCGCCGCCGGCGTCCGGGCCACGCAGGCGGTTCCCCAAGCCAAGCCGAAAAAAAAGGCGCGCTGTAGACGCGCCAGGCCCAACGCATGCCTGCGTTTCGTAAAACACAGCAGCACACGAAGCGCAGGCGCCCTCACACGCTATTGGAGGAAACCATGTCGCAAACCCAAGCCTTGCCGGCCCACCCGACGGATCCGGCCAGCCGCCCACTCCCCAGCAGCGAGCTGGATGCCACCTACCGCCGCATTGCGTACCGCCTGGTGCCGTTTTTGGTGGTGTTGTTCATCCTCGCGTGGATCGACCGCGTCAACGTCGGCTTCGCCAAGCTCTCGATGCTGCAGGATCTGCAATTCAGCGAAGCGGTGTACGGCCTGGGCGCCGGCATCTTCTTCATTGGCTACTTCCTGTTTGAAGTGCCGAGCAACCTGCTGCTGGAAAAGATCGGCGCACGCAAGACGCTGGCACGCATCACCATCCTCTGGGGCCTGGCCTCGATGGCGATGATCTACGTGAAGACGCCGACCACGTTCTATGTGATGCGCTTTCTGCTGGGCATCTTTGAAGCCGGGTTTTTCCCCGGCGTGGTGCTGTATCTGACGTACTGGTTTCCCTCCGCACACCGCGCGCGTATCAACGGCCTGTTCATGACTTCGTTTGCAATTGCGGGCGTGGTGGGCGGCCCGATTGCCGGTTTCATCATGAGCCGCATGGAAGGCGTGGGCCACCTCGCCAACTGGCAATGGCTGTTCCTGCTGGAGGGCATTCCGTCCGTGCTGGCCGGCTTTGCCGTGCTTGCGTGGCTGCCCGAAACGCCTCGACAGGCCAAATGGCTTTCCGCCGCCGAGCAAGACGCCGTCGTTCGCGCCGTTGAAGCGGAGAATCGCGACCCCGCCAAGCATGCCTCATTTGGTGCGGCACTCGCCAACCCCCGCGTGTGGGTCTGCGCATCCATCTACTTCTGCGTGGTCAGCGGCAATGCCACCATCGCGTTCTGGACGCCGTCGATCATTAAGGAGCTGGGCGTGCAGGGCAATTTCCAGATCGGCCTGATCGCGGCCATTCCGTTCATCGCCGGCACGATCGCGATGGTCTGGAACGGCGCGCATTCCGACCGTACGGGCGAGCGCCGCATGCACTGCGCCATTGCGGCCGTCATCGCAGCCGCCGGCTTGGTCGCAACAGGCGCACTGCTCGGCTCGCCGGCGCTCGCGCTGATCTCGCTCACCGTCGCCGCCATCGGCATCCTCGCCGCGTTCCCGGTGTTCTGGTCGATCCCCGCTGTCTTCCTGGCCGGCACCGCTGCCGCAGGCGGCATCGCCCTCATCAACTCCATCGGCAACCTCGCCGGCTTCGTCGCGCCGTACATGATCGGCTGGCTGAAGACCAGCACCGGCCACCTCTCCGCCGGCCTCTACTTCGTAGCCGCGCTGGAGCTGGGCGCCGCCGTCCTGGTCATCCTGGGCACGCGCAAACACTAAGCACGCAGATGAACCATCGCGGCCAACTCCCGCTCCGCGATGGTTTGGCCGTTGACGTTCCTGCCCTAGATGGCGCCTTGAATTTCTGTTGCAGGGAGGAAAAGGGAAGGAGGCCTGTCTGAGCGCAGCGAGTTTGCCTCCTTCCCCTCCCTGCGACAGAAATTCAAGGAGGGGGTCGCTATCTCGGGCGCGCCTTTCTTTGCTTACCTTTCTTTGGCAAGACAAAGAAAGTAAGTCGGCCCCGGCAGGGGACGAAACCAGGGATGCACCAGGACCCGCAGAAACCCACGCGCGAGGTTCCAAACCTTACCCCCGGCGTTACGCACCTTAGCCGGCCACCTTGTAGCCCATCCGGAACCCACCCCAGTGGCGGCCCTTGACGTAAATCGGCGCCGACACATCCTTCATCATCGCAAACGTCCCGTTCCCCATATCGCGACGATACGTCTGCAACAGGAACGCCTCGGTATTGCGCGCCGCCCCCAGCCCCGTGCGATCGGTGAACAGCCGGCGGTTGCGGCTGTTGGCCGCATTCCAGACCGGATCACTCCCCTGCGGCTGCGAGAACTTCAGGTTGTGCGTCGGCAGGTAGCCGTTGGTGTCGACCGCCGCGCAGAACACCACACGCGAATCCAGTTTGAGCAGCGGTTCCTGCACCGCTGGCAGCACGCGATCCGTGAACGCCGTAAACCGCGTCATGTGCTGCGGCGGGTCGGTATTCGGCACGGGCACATAGTCGCGGTCAAACAGATCACTTTCGCTGATATCGCCGCGCGCCAGCGCCGATTCAAACAACGCGCTGATCTTGCTGGCCGCCGTTTGCACCGCCTCGATGAACGGCGTATCGGCACTCTGCACACCGGTTGAAGCCGTCAACCGGATCAACGTTTCCGAAGCGCCCAGCAGCCCCGACAGTTGCCGCTGCGCGTTGTCGATGTTGTGGCTCGATTGCTTCACACCCTCGGCCATCGCCTCCACCTCACGCGCGAGGGATGCGCATTCGTCTTCGATGGCGGCGGTGGATTCCGCGATGCTCGTGGCCTCGACGTCGAAGCGCGCGATGGCCTCGCCCGCCACGCCAATCACGGCGCCAATCGCCTGCGTGCCGGCATCCACGCGCTGGGCGCGCGCCACGTTGACGCTGCTGTCGCCGATCAGCTTGTCGGTCTGACCCGACAAGTCCGCCAAGGTGGTTTCGATACGCTGCGTTGCTTCGGCGGTCTGCCCGGCAAGCTGCTTCACCGCACCCGCGACCACTGCAAAGCTGCGGCCCGATTCCCCCGCACGTGCGGCTTCGATGGCCGCGTTGATCGCGAGCAGATTGGTCTGCTTGGCGATCTGCGAAATCTGTTCGGACGCCTGCGCGACATGGATCAGCGCCTCACGCAGCGCAGCAATCTGCTGCTCCATGCTCGCCACCCCCACGGCAAGCTCGCGAATGTCGCGCAGCGATGCATCGACCGTTGCACGTGAGCCGCTCACCTCTTCGCTGGCGTGCGATGCGACTTCGCGCGCATGCCGCGCCGCCACCGCGATGTCGTGGTTGCCGCGCATGGTGACATCGGCTGCGTTGCGCAGCTGGTCGAACACGCTGGCCTGCCGGCGCAGGCGCACGGCCACGTCTTCCACGTTGCCGGAGACTTCACAGATGCCCATGCCGACGCGGCCGGCCTCTTCGGCAATGCGGGCAACAAGGTCGGGAGAGACTTTCGGGCCGCGGCCCCAGGCGAATGGCTTCACGTGCGGTTGTCTCCGGTTGTCGTTGTTGTATGCGCCTTCGCACGCATGGCGAAGCGGCCCTCTACAGGTGTATCGGCACAGGTGAATGCGCGCTTGAGCGACGCTACCCGCACTGACTTACGCGGGCATTACAGGCGTACTGCCCAGCACTAAGCCTGCGCGGGGCGGTTGCGGCGCAGCCGTGCCTCGTAGGCGGGGGCCGTCATGGGCGGACCAAACAGGAAGCCCTGCAACTTGTCGCACCCGGCGGCTTGCAGGAATTCGGCCTGCTCCAGCGTCTCGACACCCTCTGCAGTGACCGTCATGTCGAGCGAGGCGGCCATGGCGACGATGGCGCGCGAGATCACCACGGAATCGCGATGGCGCGGAATGCCCGAGACGAACGAGCGATCCACTTTCAGGTTGTCGATCGGGAAGCGCTGCAGATACGACAGCGACGAATACCCCGTCCCAAAGTCATCGATCGAGATGCGAATGCCCAATGCCGTGAGCGCATCGAGCACCGGCATCACGGCGGCGGTGTCGCGCATGAGCAGGCCTTCGGTAATCTCCATCTCCAGCGCGCTCGCTGGCAGTCCGGCCTCGGTCAGGCACCGCGAGATGGTCGGCACCAGCCCCTCGCCAAACTGGCGCGGCGACAGGTTCACGGCGACGAAGAAATCCGGCATGCAGGTGGCGCGCCAATGCGCGGCCTGATGACACGCCTGTGCCAGCACCCATTCACCGATGTCCCCGATGAGCCCCGCATCTTCAGCCACCGGAATGAATTCGGCCGGCGACACCTCGCCCAGCTCGGTGCTGTGCCAGCGCAGCAGCACTTCAGCACCGACGATGTCCATCGATGTGGCGTCGACGATGGGCTGGAAGCGCAGCGACAACTCGCCGGCGGCCAGTGCACGGCGCAGGTGGTATTCCAGCTGGAAGCGCCGCTGCGCACGCTGCGACAGGCGCGCGGTGTACACGCGATGCTGATTGCGGCCGTTCTGCTTGGCGTTGTACATGGCGGCATCCGCACAGCGCAGCAGCGTGGCGGCATCGTTGCCGTGTTCCGGGTACACCGCAATGCCGATCGACGCGCCCAGGTAGTACTCGGTGCCGCCCGTCGAAAACGGCTGCGCGATCGAATGGACGATGCGCTTGGCCAGGCGCTCGGCCTCGCCCAGCGAGCGCACGTTGTCGAGCAGCACGACAAATTCATCGCCGCCGAGACGCGCCAGCGTATCGCTCTGGCGCACGCAGGCCGAGAGGCGTTGCGCGACGATGCGCAGCAGGTGGTCGCCCGCTTCATGACCAGCGGTGTCATTCACTTTCTTGAAACCATCCAGATCCAGGAACAACACGGCGACTTGGCGCGCCTCGCTGGCCTGGCTGGCGGCCTGCTCCATCACCGCCTGCATGCGCTGCGAGAAATACGCGCGGTTATACAAACCGGTGAGCGCATCCCGCTGCGCGAGGAACGTGAGCTGCTGCTGGGCCGCGCGCGCCGGCCCGATATCGTTGAACGAGATCAGCACGGCCGAGGGAGCATCGTCGCCGGGGCGCACGATGGGCAACACGTTCTCGTGCACCCACACCACATCGCCGTCCACGAGTTCAAGGCCGACGGTCAAGCCGAGCAGCGGCCGGCCGGTGGCCAGTACCACGCGGGTCGGACGTTCGTTGAGCGGGATCTCAGTGCCGTCTTCGCGCAACGATCGCCGCATCAGCGCCAGGTGACTGGTGCCCACGGGCGACACGTTGCCCGCCCGCAGAATGCGGCGCGCGCTCGGGTTGCACGCGAGGATGGTGCCGTCGGCGGCCTGCACGACAATGCCTTCGGTCAGGTTGTCGACGGCCAGGCGGTAGCGTTCTTCGCTCTCCTGCAGATCGCGCGCAATATGCGCTTTCTGCACCGCCACGCCGATGATGTCGGTAATGCCTTCGAGCAGCCCCATGGCGTCGCGCGTGGGCGCCCGCGGGGTGTCGTAGTAAATGCCCATCGCGCCGATCATCTGCGCGTTGTCGCCGCGGATGGGCGTCGACCAGCACGCGCGCAGGCCTAGCGGCGCGACGATGTCGCGGTAGCCGTCCCAGAGCGGGTCGGTGTCGATGTCTTCCACCACCACGGTCTTGTTCAGGAACATGGCAGTGCCGCACGAACCGACCGCTGGACCGATCGCGATCCCGACCAGCACCTGGGAGAGCATGAACGGCAGCGACGGCGCCACGGCCTGCGTCACGTGCTCGCCATCGCTGCTCAGCAGGACCGAACACTTGGCGCCATCGTCAAGGAGTGCCTCGACGAGCCGGCATACCTCGGCCAGCAGGTCCGGCAGCGGCACGTTGCGCGAGCTGAGTTCGAGTACGGTCTTTTCGCAGCGCAGCAATTCCTTCGCGCGAGCAGTCTCGGCCGCCAGCGCCCGGTAATTGGCTTCGGATTCGCGCAGGGCCTGTTCGGCCTGCTTGCGCTGCGTGATGTCGCGTGCCACCACCTGGATGGCGGTGCGCCAGCCGAGCTGCACCGGCGCGGAAAGCACCTCGACCTCCACCGGCGTGCCATCGCAGCGCAGCAAGGTCTGCTCGACGGGCGGCAAGCCTGCGCCATGCGCGAACATCCACTCGCGGCGCTGCCGTGCAAGTTCCACCGAGTTGTCGTGCACGAACTCGTTCAGCTCGCGCCCGACGATATCGCGCGCCGATTGCGCCCCAAACAGGCGAACGCCCGCCTCGTTGACGAAAACGATGATGTCGTCCGCCACGATGTACAACGCATCCGGCATTTGCCGGACGAGCGCTTCGTAGCGGTCGTCAGCGAGCGGCAGCGGCCTCGGGTTGTCCTGTTCGATCACATCCGGTTCAGGACGGTCAGGCCGCTCTGCAGAGGTGGCGTCCATATCTGGGGTGTTTTTCACGATATCGACCATCGTGTCGGGAAAGTTAAGGCGTTTGGCTGCCTTTCCCCACTTCAGAGTGGGGCAAATGGCCGATGTGCGGATAAGCGGCACACAGGTTGCGGCACAATGCCTGCACGGTGTTCCTGCGCATCTGATCGCACATTGGCCCTATGCAATCGTTTTCGTCCTCCGTCGGGCACGTGGCTGGCCTGATCTCGCGACGCTCCCTCTTGCCCGGGGGCCTGGCTGAGGCCGCGGTGCATTTTTGCGACGGGCAGATCTCCGCGTGTGACGCCAACCCGACCCGCGGCATGATCGACTGCGGCGACCTGCTCGTCCTGCCCGGCATCGTCGATCTGCACGGCGACGCGTTCGAGCGCGCCGTCATGCCGCGCCCCGGTGTGTCCTTTCCCTACGAGACTGCCCTGGCCGACGTTGACGGCCAACTGCTTGCCAACGGCATCACCACCGAATTCCACGGGGTGACCTATTCCTGGGAAGGCGGCCTGCGCGGCCGCGCCTATGCGCTGCGCATGCTGGACACCCTCGACGCGATGCGCCCGCACCTGGGCGCGCAGCACCTGATGCACTTGCGTTTCGAGCTGCATCACGCGGATGGCGCCGCCGACGCGCTCGCCTGGATGGACGCCGGCCGCGTGCACTTCCTGTCGTTCAACGATCACCTGCCGATGATGCGCGACAAGCTGGGCGACGCGCGCAAGCTCGCACAATACGCCGATCGCGCCGAGTGCGACATCGACACATTCCTGGCCCGTTTGAATGCTGCGGCAGCCAATGCGACGAGGCTCAACGAGGTGACCGGAACGCTCGCCCGGGCGGCACAGCAACGCGGCATCTGCATGGCTTCACACGATGAACCCGACATCGCCACGCGTAATACCTTCCACGCGCACGGCTGCACGGTCACGGAGTTTCCGTTGACCGAGGATGTCGCGCGGGCAGCGCGCGCGCATGGCGGACATACCGTCTTCGGGGCGCCCAACGTGGTGCGTGGCGGCAGCCACCATGGCGCGCCGAATGCCTCGGCCATGGTGGCGGCGGGCCTGGGTACCGTGCTGGCGTCCGACTATTACTACCCTGCCCTGCTGGCAGCCCCGTTCAAGCTCGCCGAGCGCGGCGTGGTGCCACTGGCCGAGGCATGGGCGCTGGTGGCCTCGAACCCGGCCGAAGCCGCGGGCCTGGCGGATCGCGGCGCGCTCGCGCCTGGGCTGCGCGCCGATGCCATCGTGGTGGATGACCGCCGTCCCGGGCTGCCGCGCGTGGTAGCGGCCGTGGTGGGCGGACGGCTGCGCCATGCCGCCGGGCAGTTGCCGCTGATCGGCTGAGCCCCGCCATGGCGCAGGCACCGGCACCCTTATCGCGATCGACGCCCGCCGCCTGGCGATATGCGCTGTACCTGCTGCCGCCGGAGCCCTGGTACGGGCTGGGCACATGCTGGCTCGGCCGCTGCGCCCGCACCAACACGGCCATCTCCGCAGATCAGCGCGAGGCATTTGTGCGCGAAGCCGGCATCGACCTCGCAACGCTCGACCGCTGGACTGAAGCGCCGCGCCAGTACGGCCTGCACGCGACGTTCAAACCGCCGTTCCGCCTGGCAAGCGACCGTACGGTCGATGAGCTGGACGCCGCGCTGCGCGGTTTTGCACTGCAGCAGCAGGCCTTCACCATCGAGCCGGCCCTGCACACGCTGCGCGGCTTCCTGGCCTGGCGGCTGCGTCATGGCGATCCTGCCCGCGACACGCTCCACGCATTCGCCGATGCGTGCGTCAGCGAATTCGACGCCTTCCGCGCACCGCCACCGCCCGCAGAACTCGCGCGGCGCCGTCGCGTCGGCCTGTCGGACGCGCAGGAGCGTCATCTGCAGCGCTGGGGCTATCCGTATGTGTTCGGTACGTTCACGTTCCACATCACGCTGACCGGCCGGCTCGACCATGCCGAGCAGCTTGCGTGTTATCGCGCATTGGAAGCGACGCGCGTGGTGCTGCCAGCCGCCATGCCCATCGACCACATCGCGTTGTTCTCGCAGGCTGCGCCGGAAGCGCCTTTCAACGTGGTGCGTGTGTATTGGTTTGACGGCAGCACCGAAGACTTCAGCGCTCCACACGGCACGCCTAGCGCTTGAGTTCGACCACGTCGATCACCTGCGTCTGGCCGTGCTGCTCGACCTCCTGGCGCATGACGACGGCCGCTTCCGGGCAATACCAATCGGTGATGTGTGCAACGGTGGGATCGGGCTCGAGCGTTTCATTGCCCAGCCGCAGCACCCCGAGGCGCGCGGTGCGCGTGTAGCGGATCGGCCGGCACTGCAACTGGCCGACCACGGTGTTCATCGACTGAGGCGGCCCGACCTCGCGCTCCGACACCTCCACCTTGGCGCGCTCGGCCCGCATGCGCCCGACGGAAATTCCCAGCCGCGGCGACACCACATCGAAATCGAAGCTCGATTCGTACGTGTCGCCGGGCAGCATCTGGGCTTCAGGCGCCAGGCCGGCGCCGTACAGAAACATGCCCGAGATGGCGGTGCTGACGGTGCCGACAAGATCGGCATGTTCGCTTTGCGCAAACACGCGGCCATTGATGCTGACGATGCGCGTGACCACGCCAGCTTCGTCCACCAGCAGCTGGTGCTCCTGCACCGTCTCGATGGGGCGGCCGCCCAGCGCCACCAAGCCCGATTTGGCGTAGATGTGCAGGCCGATTTCGCAGCCGTCCTGCATGTCGTGACTGACATCGTGCACCGTGAACTCGACAATCATCGGCGTCTTGCCGTTGCCATCCAGGCGCACGCGGCTGCCGTCATGCACCCACGGCGCGGAGCACAGCCCCGCTGCCTGCGCCGGCAACGCCAACGCAATCGCCGCCGCGGCGGCGCCGTTCCATAAAGAAAAACGCCGATGCATCGGGCGATGCATCAGCGTCTTCATGAACCCGATCGGCACGGGCTTACTGCTTGGGCGCGTCCTTCTTGTTGGCACCCTCGCTGTACGGGTCGAACTTGCCGCCGGCCTTGGCGCCCTGGCTGTACGGATCGAACTTCTCGCCGGCCTTGGCGCCCTGGGTGTACGTGTCGTACTTGCCCTTCTCTACATTGGCCGGCTGAGCGCCGGGGTTGAGCGCACTGGCGGTGCTGTCGTTCTTGTTGGCGCCTTGCGAATACGGGTCGAACTTGTCGCCGGCCTTCGCTCCTTGCTGGTACGGATCGAACTTGTCGCCGACTTTTGCGCCTTGGCTATAGGGGTCGAACTTCTTCTGGTCAGTCTGCGCGTGGGCCACGGTGCCGACGGCGGCTACGACAGCGACCGCTGCCACGAGGGTAAGACGTTTGTACGGCATCTGAAGCTCCTTTCCTATGGGTCGTTTGGGCTGGTCAAATCAAATGGAGCAGCCTCGTTTTGAACGCATCCCGATGTCGTGCGCAACTTGGACGTTGGCGCCGGCGCCGGGAAACCCCCTCTCCTCGTCGTACGCTATGGCAAGCGCACAGGAAAGTCAACGCAGAGGAACTGCATATTTTTTGGGCAAATTCGGGCGGCAGCCCGGGGCCGTCAGCGATGTTCCGGCAGGCGGATCGCCCGGGGCCCCGCCAACGCGATCATCGCCATGGTGAGCGCCACCACCGACAGCCCCCAGCGCAGGTCGGAGCGATGCGCAATCAACCCGATGATGACCGGACCGATCAGCAAGCCCACGTAGGCAAAGCGCGCTACGGCGGCAATGCCTTCGGCGGCCGGCACGCCAGGCAGACGCGACGCGGTGATGAAAAAGATCGGCACCATGTTGGCGGCGCCCACACCCATCAGCGCAAAGCCTGTCAGGACAGCCATCGGCGCGGGCCACAACAGGGCAAGCAGGATCCCACCCGTTGCCAGCACGCCACTGGCGCCAAGCACCCGCATGTTTCCCCAGTGCCCGCGTGCGAAATCGCCGCCAAAACGCGCCAGCGCCATTCCGCCCGAAAACGCGGCGTACCCGGCGCTGGCAATGGCTTCGGGCGATTGCGCGATCTCGCGCATGTATACGGTCGTCCAGTCGTACATCGCGCCTTCGCCTACCAACCCCAGGAAGGCCAGCACGCCCAGCAGGAACAGTGTGCGCCCCGTGGTCGGATGTGCCGATTCGCCTTCTGCGTGCATGTGATCGGGCAGCATGAACGGGCCGGCACACAGCGCCGCCGCCATGGTGACGAGCGCCATGCCGCCGCAATGCACGGCCGGTGGCACGCCCAGTTCCAGCAGCACGCCGCCCACGGCCGCTCCTGCCATGCCGCCCAGGCTGAACATGCCGTGCAGCGACGAGATGATCGGCTTGTGATGATTGGCCTCGACCGTGGCCGCTTGCGCGTTCATGGCGACATCGAAGCCGGCGTTCGTGATGCCGAACAGCAGCAGTACCGCCAGCAGTGCCGGGTAGGTCGGCATCAGCATGATGAGCGCGGTCATCACGCCAAATGCCACGCCGCCCTGCACGCTTGCGCGCCGCGTGCCGACGCGCGCCGCCCACTGGCCCGCGAACTTCATCGCGACGATGGCGCCCGCGGCCACCATGAACATCGCCAGAGACAGCGAGGCCTCGGACAACCCGAAGCGCGCCTTCACCGTCGGAATGTGAATGCCCCACGTCGCAAACGTTGCACCGTTGGCGAAAAAGAGCGCCATCGTCGCCGCGCGGGCCGACAAGGGAAGCCGACGGGGCGGCACCGCGCCGGCAGATTGAACGTATTCGGAAGAAGACATGAAGGACTACTGAGAAGAACGCGTGGCGCAAGCGCAGGGCGCCAGAAAGCCACCATGCTACCGCGCCCGGCTGAGGAGCGTATGGCGCCGCCTCAGCCCCGCAGGTATGCCGCTTGCGTCACCACGCTCGAATCCACCGCATCGGGAGACCTGCCATGCCCCGCGTGATCTGGAAGGGCGCCGTGAGCTTCGGCCTCGTCCATATTCCCGTTGCGCTGTATCCGGCAACCCGCAGCGACGACCTCGACTTCGACTGGCTCGACCGCCGCACCATGGACCGCGTCGGCTACAAGCGCATCAACAAGACCACCGGAAAAGAGGTGCCGCGCGAGCAGATTGTGCGCGGCTATGCCTACGAGAAAGACCGCTACGTGATCCTGACCGACGAGGACATCCGCGCGGCCAACCCTGTCTCGACGCAAACGGTCGATTTGCTGACCTTCGTGGATGCGGCGGAGATTCCGTTCCTTTATCTGGATACCCCGTACTTTCTTGCGCCCGACCGGCGCGGCGAAAAAGTCTATGCGCTGCTGCGAGAGGCATTGACGCGCTCGCAGAAGATCGGTGTTGCCAACGTGGTGCTGCACACCAAGCAGCATCTGGCGGCGTTGATTCCCATGGGGCCCGTGCTTGTGCTGCATACGCTGCGCTGGTCCAACGAGGTGCGCGACTGGTCTGAACTCGACTTGCCGGAAGAAGGTGCCAAGGCGGCAAAGCTCACGGCCAAGGAAATCGACATGGCCGAAAAGCTGATCGACGACATGAGCGGCAAGTGGGACCCTGCCGAGTACCACGACACGTTCCGCGACGACATCCTCGGGTTGGTCGATCGCAAAGTGCGCGAAGGCCGCACGGAATCCGTCGAACCGATGGAGACCGAAACCGCTGCACCGCGCAGCGGCAATGTGATCGACCTGACCGACCTGCTGCGCCAGAGCCTCGCCAAGCGGGGCAAGGGCAAAGGCGAGTCAGCCCAAGAAGCTGAAGAAGAACCCGCCCCGCGCAAGCGTGCACCGCGCAAAGCCGCCACGAAGGCGGCGCGCAAGACGGCCACGCGCAAGCGCGCCTAACACGACGGAGCCGACGCCATGCCGCGCCATCTCGCCGACTACCGCAGCAAGCGCGATTTCACGCAGACCCAGGAACCCGCCGGCGCGCGCCGCAAGGCCGACGAACAGCGTGACCATGGCGCCCTGCACTTCGTGATCCAGAAGCACGACGCAACGCGACTGCACTACGACTTCCGGCTGGAACTCGACGGCACGCTCAAGAGCTGGGCCGTCCCCAAGGGCCCGAGCCTGGACCCCGCCGACAAGCGCCTCGCGGTACACGTTGAAGACCATCCGCTGGACTACGCCGATTTCGAAGGCCATATCCCCGAAGGCCAATACGGCGGCGGCGACGTGATTGTGTGGGACCGCGGGACATGGCGCCCGCATGGCGATCCGCGCAAGGCCTACCGCGACGGCAAGCTCAAATTCGACCTCCATGGCGAAAAGCTGCATGGTGCATGGGCGCTGGTGCGCACGCACTTGCACGGCACGGGCAGCCATCCGAAAGAACGGTGGTTGCTGATCAAGGAACGGGACGACCAGGTGCGCGCGTCCAGCGACTACGACGTGACGGAGGCACTGCCCGCGAGCGTGATTACCGGCGAGAACATCGGCTCCAAACCCCGTGGCAAAGCAAAGGCCAAGTCCAGTGACGGCAAGACTGGGCGCTCCGAACCGGCGCAAGTCCAACCGCCCGCCGGTGCCGTGCCCGCCCCGTTGCCCAGAACGCTGGAGCCCCAACTCGCCACGCTCGTCGATGGTCCGCCCGCCCAAGGCGAATGGGACTACGAAGTCAAGTTCGACGGCTACCGCATCCTTGCACGCATTGACGGCGACACGGTGCGCCTGTTCAGCCGCAACGGCCGCGACTGGACGGCGAAGCTGCCCCGTCAGGCGCGCACACTGCAGGCGCTGGGCCTGCGCGAGGCGTGGCTCGACGGCGAAGTCGTGGTGATGGGCGAGCGCGGCGTGCCCGACTTCCAGGCGCTGCAGAACGCCTTTGAAACCGCGCATGCCGAACACATTGCCTACTACCTGTTCGACATTCCGTTCTGCAACGGTATGGACTTGCGCGGCGTGCCGTTGCGGGAGCGGCGAGCGCTGCTTGAGCGCATTCTCAATGCCGCCCCGGGTGACCTGGACCGCGAAGCGGTGCTCTTCTCAGGGACATTTCACGCGGCACCCGAAGACCTGCTGTCTTCCGCGTGCAGCATGTCGCTCGAAGGGGTGATCGGCAAGCGCGCCGATGCGCCGTACCGGGCAGGCCGCAGCCCTGCCTGGATCAAGCTCAAATGCGGGCAGCGGCAGGAATTCGTGATCGGCGGGTACAGTGCGCCCAAGGGCAGCCGCAGCGGCTTCGGCGCGCTGCTGCTCGGCGTGTATGACGACGCGGGCAAGCTGCGCTATGCGGGCCGTGTCGGCACGGGCTTCAACGAGACGAGTCTGCACGCTTTGCACCACGAGCTGACGGGTCTGACCGTCGACACGCCGCCCTTCGCCAATCCGCCCACCGGCAGCGATGCGCGCGACGTGCAATGGGTGAAGCCCGAACGCGTGGCGGAAATCGCCTTTGCCGAATGGACGCGCGAAGGCATCGTGCGGCAAGCGGTGTTTCAAGGTTTGCGCGACGACAAACCCGCGCGCAACATCGTGCGTGAAAAAGCCAAGCCGCCCAGTGCCGCCGCCCGCAAGGAGACCCGCGCCGTGCATGCTACCGAACGCAAGGTACGCCCCGGTGCCGAACGCATCGCGGGTGTGGACGTCACGCATCCGGATCGCGTGATCGAGAAAGCCAGCGGCACCACCAAGGCGGACCTTGCGCGCTATTACGCCGGGGTGGCCGAATGGATGCTGCCGCATCTGCACAATCGGCCGACATCGCTCGTGCGCGCGCCAGACGGCATCGACGGCGAGCGCTTCTTCCAGAAGCATTCCGCCGCGCTCAAGCTGCAGGGCATCACACAGCTGGACCCATCGCTCGACCCGGGGCATCCGTCGCTGCTGGCCATCAACTCGGCCGAGGCACTGGTCGGGGCGGTGCAGATGGGCACGGTGGAATTCCACACCTGGAATGCCCTGGCCGACCGCATCGAACAGCCCGATCGCATCGTCTTCGATATCGACCCAGACCCAGCGCTGCCCTTCGCGCGCGTGATCGAGGCCACGCAGCTCATGCTGGCCATGCTCGATGAACTGGGCCTGAAGGCGTTCCTGAAAACCAGCGGCGGCCACGGCATGCATGTGGTGGTGCCGCTCACGCGCCGCGAAGCCGCCGGCTGGGACACGCTCAAGACCTTCTCGCAAGCGGTGGTGCAACACATGGCCGCGACGTTCCCCGACCGCTTTGTCGCCAAGATGGGCCCGCAGAACCGCGTGGGAAAAATCTTCATCGACTATCTGCGCAACAACCGTGGGGCGAGCACCGTGGCCGCCTACTCGGTGCGCGCGCGGACGGGGCTGCCGGTGTCGGTGCCGATCCGCCATGACGAACTGGAAGGGCTGCAATCGTCTGCGCAGTGGACGCTGCGCACGCTGCCGGATCGCCTCGCCAAGCTCAAGGGCGATCCGTGGGCCGATTATGCCGGCACGCGCCAATCGGTGACGGCCGACATGCGCAAGCGCATCGGTGCCAATGACTGACCCGTCACACATCGGCGTTCCTCAAAGAATTAGGCGGTGAACGGCCCCTTGCTTGTCGGCCGAGGCCCGGGGTTGCTGCGTTAACATGCCTGCGTCTGCACTTGGCGCACGTGTGCGCCCCCACCCTGCCCCCGCCGATGGCCCGAATCCGTCCGACCCGCCTACTGAATCTGTCGCGCAGCGCCCTCGCCTGCGCCTTGCTCCTGACCCTTGGTGCGACGCCGCTGGCCCATGCCAAGAAGGCCAAGGCTCACGCGGCGCCGCGCACCACCGCTGCACAGGCACGCCAGGCGGCGCAGAACCCCGCTGGCTTGCCTGCCAACGTGGCGCTGGCCTTTGCGCGCGCGCATATCCCGCTGGATGCCGTGAGTGTGTTCGTGATCCGCACCGGCACCGCCACGCCCATCCTGCAATGGAATGCCGACGCTGGAATGAACCCGGCGTCGACCATGAAACTGCTGACCACGTTCGCCGGGCTGGATTTGCTTGGCCCGGACTTTCGCTGGAAGACCACGGCCTATGCCGACAGTGCTCCGGTCAACGGCACGCTGAACGGCAACCTGTACCTGCGTGGCCAGGGCGATCCAAAGCTGATTCCCGAAGAACTCGTCAAGCTGGTGAGCGACGTGCGCCGCGCAGGCGTGGATGAACTGGCCGGCAATATCGTGCTGGATCGCACCTATTTCGAGGGCGGTCTGTCGGAAGCCCCGCCGCTGGACGGTGACAGCGCGCGTGCCTACAACGTCGCGCCCGATGCGCTGCTGTATTCCTTCAAGACGCTCACGTTCACGCTCTCGCCGGATGCCGGCAACGGCGCGGTCAACATCGATGTATCGCCGCCGCTGGCGCAGTTGCAGATCGACAACCAGTTGCGCACCACGCGTGGAGGCTGCGGGGACTGGCAGTCCGCCTCGCGGGCCAACATCTCCACGCAGACCGACGGCCATGTCATCGCCAGCTTCGGCGGCCGCTATGCCGCGGCGTGCGGCGAACGCGTCTTCAATATCGCCGCGCTCACGCATGCCGACTTCATCTGGGGTGGCTTCCTGGCGCTATGGCAGCAGGCCGGTGGCACGACGCGTTTCACGCCGGGCTTGCGCGAAGGCAAGGTACCGCGTCAGGCTGTTCTGCTGGCCACCCATTACGGCCCGCCGCTGTCGGAAGTCGTGCACGACATCGACAAATATTCGAACAACGTGATGGCGCGCCAGCTCTTCCTCACCATCGGCGCGGAAATCGGGCGCAAGCCCGCATCGGTGCGGCAATCGACCGAGGTCATCAACCGATGGCTCGCCAAACAGAACCTGACGATGCCGGAGCTGGTGCTGGAGAATGGCTCCGGCCTGTCGCGCATCGAGCGCATCAGCGCGCGCAACATGGGGCGCCTGCTGCAGCAAGCTGATGCCAATCCGAACGGCGGCGTGCTGCGCGATGCGCTGCCTGTCGTCGGCGTGGACGGCACCATGCGCAACAGGCTCACGCGCGCCGGTGTGGCCGGCAATGCCGAGATCAAGACCGGCACACTCAACGGCGTGCGCGCCATCGCCGGGTATGTGGAAGGCGAAGACGGCCAGCGCTTCGTGGTGGTCAGCATGATCAACCACCCGAACGCCAGCGGCGGCCAAGCCGCGCACGATGCACTGCTGCAATGGATCTACCAGGGCGCGCAGCGATGATTTCACGCAAGGCATTGCTTGGCATCACCGGCACGTCGGGCAGCGGCAAGACCACGCTCGTCGAACAGCTCATCACGCGCTTCGTACGCGACGGGCGGCGCGTCGCAGCCATCAAGCACACGCATCACGGTTTCGATCTCGATTCGCCCGGCAAGGATTCGCACCGCATGCGCGAAGCCGGCAGCGCCGAAGTCGTGCTCGTGGGCGGCGAGCGGCTCGTGCTGATGCGTGAATACGCCAACGCGCTGGAACCTGAACTGGACGACGTGCTGGCGCTGCTCTCGCCCGCCACCGACCTCGTCATCGTTGAAGGCTACAAGCGCAGCACGTTTCCGAAGATTGAAGTCTTCCGCCCTTCGCTCGGCCGCCAGCCGCTTTGGCCGGAAATTGGCGGCGTAGTGGCGGTGGCCACCGATTCGCCTGCCGCCGTGCGACCACCCGAAGGCGTGGCCGTGCTGGATCTGAACGACGTCGATGCGGTGTACCGGTTTGCCATACAGCAACTGGCCAACGCCTCCATATGAAGCACTTTTAACATCCGGGCAAGGCAGCTTGGCTATGATGGGGCAATTGCGTTTTTCGCCAGCCCCCTCCTAACAACAAGCTTTCCCGTCGATCGGCCGCGCTGCTTGGCGCGGCATTTTTTTGCCCGGCGCTGCCAGTCGCTCAGCGCGACTCTGTCGCCCCGAATGCGCCCTTGGGCGCGGCGCGCAGGTGCGCCAGTTCGTGCGCGTTGACCCTGCAACCCGGTGCGCGCCGTCCAACATACGCTATCGCCTGGCAGTGATCTTGCCACCGGCTAACGCCAAGTCGACGCCATCGCTACAAACAAAAACGCCCGCTTCGCGCGGGCGTTGTGTCTCGGTGAGGCTCGATCAGTGCGTCACACCGTCCGCCAGCAGCCGTTGCAGCACGTTGCTGGAGATCAGGCGATGGCCGCCCGTGGTGGGGTGCACCCCGTCGGCGAACAGGTAGGACGTGTCTGCACCTGCGGTCACCAACGTGTTGGCGGAGCAGAACAGCGAGCTGCCGCCGGCACCCGGCACGAGTGCGTTGATCTTGGTCGCATCGCAAGCCGGCACACTGGTATTGCTGAAGCCGAACATCGCCCCGTTCTGAATCACGGCCGTCAATTGCGAATTGAAGTCGATCACACGGGCACCGGTACCGGCAAGCCCCGCCTGCAGCGTGGTATTGAACGCGCCCACCAGCGCGTGCAACAGCGCCTGGCCTGCGGCACCGCCCGCCACGCCTTGCGGCGTCAGGCTGCTGTCGGGCAGGTTGAACACATAGAGTTGCGTCGCGTTCTTGCTGATCATGTCTTTGACGTAACCGACCAGTTCAGTCGCCGCCTGCTGCACCTGTGCGGTCGCGATGGCGGGCGTCACACCCGAATTCGGTGTCGCCACGGCCGCGGCCCAGTAGAAGATGTCGTTGTTGCCACCAAAGACGAACACCACGTCGTTATTGCCATTGAACGTGTTGTTGCTGGCCGCGTAGAAGTTGGCAAGCTGCTGTTTGACCGGATACGTCAACGCCCCGGCACCACCGTTGTGGCCGATACCGTTCGGGTCGGTCACGCGCGAGCCACCTTGCGCATAGTCGAAGCAGCCGGGTTTCGGGCAGGCTTGCACCGAGTTGGCGTAGCCCATCACGGCGGGCGTGAGCGCCACACCGAGCTGCGCCGCCACCGTTTCCGCCCAGACCGGGCCGGGGTTGGTGGTGAACTTGCCGCCGCCTGCGGCCGCCGCTGCCGGTGTGTAGGTGCCGGCATCACTCAGGCTGTCGCCGAACACCACCATGCGCTGGACCTTCGCAACGTTGGGGTTGCCGCTCTGATCGCTTTCACCGCCGCCGCAAGCGGCCAGGCCCAAGGCCAGGGTCGCCGAGGCGACGACGCCCATCCATTGACGCAACTTCATGATGTCTGTCTCCCGTGTGGAATTTTTATGATCTGTGGTGCCGCGGTGCGTAACCTCGCCGTGCGCGTTTGAAGCACGCGGAACGACACAACGCCCAAGTGTAGCGAGGTTGCCGGGCGCACGGCGAACGCCTGGCCCGTAAGAATTAGAGGTCCGTCTCGAACGCGGCGGCCGCGCGACGCAGGCGGTCGTTGACCGCAGCCCAGGCGGGCGTATCGGCTAGGGTTTCCACCCAGATGGCGTCATAACCGCCGCGGTCGAGTTCGCGCAACAGCGCGTAGAGCGCGTTGGCATAGGCGGCGGGTGTGGCGGGTGCGACGCGCTGGTCGCAGCCGTCACGCAGCGCCACGGGGGCACCGAGCCACACGACGCGTTTGTCTGCAGGCAGTGCGGCCAGGCGTGCGGGCACGTCGGCGGCCGATAGCAGATACAACGGCGTGCGCGGCGCGTAATGCGCCTTCAGCGTGCCCGAAGCGCGCGGCGCAGCAGCATCGGGAAGCGCCGGCAGTTCGCCGGTCACGCGCTCGATGTCTTCAGGCGTGATGGCGCCCGGACGCAGCAGCACGGGGCCAATGCCCTGCTCCAGCCGCGAGAGATCGATGATGGTCGATTCGATGCCCACGTCCACGCCGTCACCTTCGAGCACGAAGACCGCATCGCCAAACTCGTCCCGCACGTGCTGCGCGGTGGTCGGGCTGACCTGGCCGAACTTGTTGGCCGACGGCGCCGCAATGCCGCCGCGTCCGCGCTTGAAGCGCGAGAGCAGCGCCTGTGCTACCGGGTGCGACGGACAACGCAGCCCGATGCTGTCCTGCCCACCTGCCACGGCGGCCGGAATGTGCGGCGCACGTTTCAGGATCAGCGTCAGCGGTCCCGGCCAGAAGGCTTCGATGAGCTGCAGCGCGATGCCGGGCACCTCGTCGGTCCAATACGAAATGTCGGCGCCATCCACCACGTGCACGATCACGGGGTGATTGGCGGGCCGGCCCTTGGCCGCGTAGATCTTGGCGATGGCCTGCGGGTTTTCGGCATCGGCGCCCAGCCCATACACGGTCTCGGTCGGAAACGCGACCAGCTCGCCGGCCTCCAGCCTGCGCGCGGCCTCATCGAGGCGCTCGGCAGAAGGCATCGTGTAGGGCGTTTTGGTCCGATGCGGCATGGGCGACTCGCTTTATTCCGGCTGCAGGCCCAGCACGTGCGCGGCATGGCGGAACGCTTCGTCCACCACTTCAGCAGAAGTGCCCACGCAGTTCACGTGGCCCATCTTGCGGCCCGGCCGGGCGTCGGCCTTGCCATACAGATGCACCTTCGCACCGCTGTGGCCCATCACTTCGTGCCACGCGGGCGTACGTTCCAGGCCGTATTCAAACCACACGTCGCCCAGCACATTGAGCATGCGCCCCGGCGAATGCTGCCGCGTGCTGCCCAGCGGCAAGCGGGCCATGGCGCGCACCTGTTGCTCGAACTGGCTCGTCTCGCACACATCCATGGTGATGTGGCCGGAATTGTGCGGACGCGGCGCCATTTCGTTGGCAACCAGCGAGCCGTCCTGCAGCACGAAGAACTCGATGCAAAGCACGCCGACGTAGCCCATCTCTTCGGCGATCATCGCGGCGGCGGCGCGCGTGCGCGTAGCAATGTCGTCCGACACGCTGCGCGACGGCATGATTGTCGAAAACAGGATGCCGTCACGGTGCACGTTTTCTGCCAGCGGCCAGGTGGCCGTGCTGCCATCGGCACCACGGGCGGCCAATACAGAGACTTCGTAGGCCAACGGCAGCATCTTTTCCAGCACGCACGGCACGTGCTGCATGGCGCCCCAGGCGGCCCGCAGCTCTTCAACCGTCGAAACACGCGCCTGGCCCTTGCCGTCGTAACCCATGCGGGCAATCTTCAGGATGCCGGGCAGCAGGTCGGCGGGCAGTTGTTCGATATCGGCTTCGTGCTCGATCACCCAGCTCGGTGCCGGGTGGATGCCGGTGCGGGCGGCGCACAGCGCGAAGAATTTCTTCTCGGCGATGCGGTTCTGGGCGATGGAGACGCAGTTGGCACGCGGCGCAACGAACGCGCCGAGTTGCTCCAGGCGGTCGAGCGCCTGCGCCGGCACGTTCTCGAACTCGGTGGTGACGGCCGGGCACAGCGCGGCCATCTCGGCCAGCGCAGCTTCATCGGTGTAGCCCGCGCACAGGTGGCGCTCGGCGATGGTGCCGGCGGGGCTGTTCGGATCCGGATCGAGCACGCAGACCTTGTAGCCCATGGCCTGCGCGGCGTGCGTGAACATGCGGCCGAGCTGGCCGCCGCCGAGCATGCCAAGCCAGGCATCGGGCAGGATCGCGTTGGGAACGTTCAGCGCGCGGGATTCCGCGGTGTGGGCTTGCGCCAGGCGCGGGTTCAGGTCGTCGGCCATGAATCGGGTCGTAGGTTACTTAGGCGCCGTGCACAGGGAGCGTCATGCCGCGTGCGACTTCGGTCTGCTGGGCGCGGAAGGCTTCGAGCTTGTCGGCAAGCGCCGAATCGGTGGTGGCGAGGGTGGCGATGGCCGCCAGCGCTGCGTTGGCGGCACCGGCTTCACCAATCGCGAACGTCGACACCGGAATGCCCTTGGGCATCTGCACGATGGAAAGCAGCGAGTCTTCCCCACGCAGATACTTTGACGGCACCGGCACGCCGAACACCGGCACGATCGTCTTGGCGGCGATCATGCCCGGCAGGTGCGCTGCCCCGCCGGCGCCAGCGATGATGGCGCGCAGACCCCGGCCGCGTGCGGCTTCGGCGTAGCGAAACATGTCGTCCGGCATGCGGTGCGCCGAAACAACCTGCGCTTCGAACGGAATGCCGAACTGCGTGAGGATGTCGACGGCATGGCGCATGACTTCCCAGTCGGAGCTGGAGCCCATCACCACGCCAACGAGCGGAGCGGATTGCTGTGCGGTCATTGTCATCGCTCCGGTTTATCGCAGGGACTCGCCGGTGAGGCGGGTCAGTGCTTCGCGATACTTTTCGGCTGTCTTTTCGATCACGTCGGCGGGCAGTTGCGGCGCCGGCGCGGTCTTCGGCCACGGCTTGCCGTCGATACGCACGGCTTCGAGCCAGTCGCGCACGAACTGCTTGTCGAACGACGGCGGGTTGGTGCCAACCTGGTACGAATCGGCGGGCCAGAAGCGCGACGAATCTGCGGTGAGCGCTTCATCCATCAGCGTGAGCGTGCCGTTCTCATCCAGACCGAATTCGAACTTGGTGTCAGCGATGATGATGCCGCGCGTGGCGGCAAAGTCGGACGCTTCCTTGTACAGGCGGATGCTCACGTCGCGGATCTGCGCGGCAAGGTCCGGGCCGATGCGGCGCTCGACTTCATCGAACGAGATGTTCTCGTCGTGCTCGCCCATCTCGGCCTTGGCGGCGGGGGTGAAGATCGGCTCGGGCAGCTTCTGCGCGTTCTGCAGGCCGGGGGCCAGATGCACGCCGCAGACGGCGCCCGTAGCCTGGTAATCCTTCCAGCCGCTGCCGGCCAGGTAGCCGCGCACCACCGCTTCGACCAGGATCGGTTTCAGGCGCTTCACCACGATGGCGCGGCCCCGCACTTGGTCGACTTCATTCGGAGCCACCACGGTTTCCGGGGCGATGCCGGTTTCGTGCGTCGGCACGATGTGGCGCAGCTTGTTGAACCAGAAATCCGACATCTGCGCGAGCACGCGGCCCTTGTCCGGAATCGGCTGGCCGAGAATCACGTCAAACGCCGACAGGCGATCGGTGGTGACCATCAGCAGCTTGTCGTCGCCGACAGCGTAGTTTTCGCGCACCTTGCCGCGGCCGAGCAACGGCAGGCTGGTGATCGACGATTCGTAAAGGGCGGAGGATGCGGGGGTGGCGGACACGGCGGAACCCGAGATGAGATAAGAAAACGTGGAAGGCCAGCATTATACGTGGCCCATGGGGTGGCCGATGAAGTGGCCCACGCAATGCAAAACGGCTGGCGCAGTGCCAGCCGTTTGCTAGATGTGACGCGAAATGCTTATTGCACCACTTGCGCCAGATCGCCGCTTTGGTACTTCTGCGCCATCACAGACAGGCTAATGGGCTTGATCTTGCCGGCCTGACCTTCGCAGCCGAACTCGATGTAACGTGCCTTGCAAACTTGCTTGGCGGCTTCGCGGGCGGGCTTGAGCCATTCGCGGGCGTCGAACTTGTCCGGATTTTCGGCCAGGAACTTGCGCACCGCGCCCGTCATTGCCAGGCGGATGTCGGTGTCGATGTTGATCTTGCGCACGCCGTACTTGATGGCTTCCTGGATTTCTTCGACGGGCACGCCGTAGGTTTCTTTGATCTTGCCGCCGTACTGGTTGATGATGGCCAGCAGTTCTTGCGGCACGCTCGACGAGCCGTGCATCACCAGGTGGGTATTCGGGATGCGGGCGTGGATTTCCTTCACGCGGCTGATCGCCAGGATGTCGCCCGTGGGCTTGCGCGAAAACTTGTAGGCGCCGTGGCTGGTACCGATGGCGATGGCCAGCGCGTCAAGCTGGGTGGCCTTGACGAACTGCGCCGCTTCTTCCGGATCGGTCAGCAGGGCCGAGTGGTCGAGCTTGCCCTCGGCGCCAATGCCGTCTTCCTCGCCGGCCATGCCGGTTTCCAGCGAACCCAGACAGCCCAGTTCGCCTTCAACCGTCACACCAACCTTGTGGGCCATCTCGACCACGCGGCGCGTCACGTCGACGTTGTAGTCGAAATCAGCCGGCGTCTTGCCGTCTTCGCGCAGCGAGCCGTCCATCATCACCGAGCCGAAGCCCAGGTCGATGGCGCCTTGGCAGATGGCCGGGCTTTGGCCGTGATCCTGGTGCATGACCAGCGGGATCTCCGGATAAGCCTCGACAGCGGCCTGGATCAGGTGCTTGATGAACGATTCGCCGGCGTATTTGCGGGCGCCCGCGCTGGCTTGCAGGATGACGGGTGCGCCGGCTTCCTTGGCGGCTTCCATCACGGCCTGGACTTGTTCCAGGTTGTTCACGTTGAATGCCGGCAGGCCGTAGCCGTTTTCAGCGGCGTGGTCCAGCAGTTGGCGCATCGAGACGAGTGGCATGGTTTTCTCCTATGGATCGATCTGTATTCGGTCTCAGGAACGCGTGGGCATCTGAACTACGTAGCAAACGGCGTTCCGTCGTGGGCGTCAGTGCATGCCGACGCGAACAATCTTGAGCGTATTGGTGCCGCCGGCCTGGCCCATCGGCTCGCCGACGGTGAGGACGATGAAGTCGCCACGCTGCACGACGCCGCGCGCGACCAGCAGTTCTTCGGCCTGGTGCAGCGCTTCGTCGCGGTCCGTGCTGTTGGCCAGCGGCAGCGACTGCACGTTGCGGTACAGGGCCATCTTGCGCTGCGATGCCACGTTGGGTGTCATCGCATAAATGGGAATGTTGATGCCGTGGCGGCTCATCCACAGCGCCGTCGCGCCAGAATCGGTGAGCGCGGCAATCGCCTTGACCTGCAGGTGGTGCGCCGTGAACAGCGCGCCCATGGCAATCGACTGGTCGATACGGCTGAAGGTCTGGTCGAGGAAGTCCGCATCCAGATGCACGGTTTGCGACTTCTCGGCTTCCACGCAGATGGCAGCCATGGCTTCGATGGTCTCGACCGGGTAGCGGCCGGCGGCGGTTTCCGCCGACAGCATCACCGCATCGGTGCCGTCGAGCACGGCGTTGGCAACGTCCGACACCTCGGCGCGCGTCGGCACCGGGTTGACGATCATCGATTCCATCATCTGCGTGGCGGTGATGGCCAGCTTGTTGGTTTCGCGGGCCAGCTTGATCATGCGCTTCTGCAGCGCCGGCACGGCTGCGTTGCCCACTTCCACGGCCAGATCGCCGCGCGCGACCATGATGCCGTCGGACGCAGCGAGGATCTCTTCGAGCACGCCCGGACGGATGGCCTCGGCACGCTCGATCTTGGCGATCATGCGGGTCTTGTGGTTATGCGGCGCACCGGCCACGGCAGCCAGTTGGCGGGCCATCTCCATGTCGGTCGCGTTCTTGGGGAAGCTGACCGCGACGTAATCGGCGCCGAGGGCCATCGCGGTCTTGATGTCTTCCATGTCCTTGGCCGTCAGCGCCGGCGCCGACAACCCGCCGCCCTGGCGGTTGATGCCCTTGTTGTTGGAGAGATCGCCGCCGATCTTGACGATGGTCTCGATCTCTTCACCCACCACGCGCTCGACCTGAAGCACGATCAGGCCGTCGTTGAGCAGCAGCAAATCACCGGGGCCGACGTCGCGCGGCAGTTCCTTGTAGTCGAGACCGACGCGCTCCTGGTTGCCCAGCTCGCAGCGGGCATCCAGTGTGAAGCGATCACCCGGCTCGAGCGTAATCTTGCCGTTCTCGAACTTGCCGACCCGGATCTTCGGGCCCTGCAGGTCGGCCATGATGGCCACCTCGCGGCCGACCGAACGCGCCACTTCGCGCACGAGCTGCGCGCGATCGATGTGGTCTTGCGCCGCGCCGTGCGAGAAGTTCAGCCGCACCACGTCGACCCCCGCGGCAATCATGCGGGTCAGGACTTCCTGCGTGCTGGACGCGGGGCCGAGCGTTGCGACGATCTTGGTAGCGCGGGTCATGGGCGGCGGTGTCTCGTTGTTGTGGCGGGGATGTTGGAGGCGCTTGCGCTCAGGCCACAGCGGCCTGGTTCTGCGCGCGTTGTTCCAGGATTTCGACGGCCGGCAGCGTCTTGCCTTCCAGGAATTCCAGGAACGCACCGCCGCCAGTGGAGATATAGCCCACCTTGTCGGCGATGTTGTACTTGGCGATGGCAGCCAGCGTGTCGCCGCCGCCGGCAATCGAGAAACCCGACGAGGCAGCAATCGCCTCGGCCAGCACCTTGGTGCCATTGCCGAACTGGTCGAATTCGAACACGCCGACCGGACCGTTCCAGACGATGGTGCCGGCGCTCTTCAGTTGTTCGGCCAGTTGCGCAGCCGTCTTCGGGCCGATGTCGAGGATCATGTCGTCGTCGGCCACATCGGCCACGTCCTTGACGGTAGCGACCGCGGTGGCGCTGAATTCCTTGGCGCACACCACGTCGACGGGGATGGGCACCGACGCGCCGCGTGCGGCCAACATCTCGATGATGGACTTGGCATCGCCCACGAGGTCGGCTTCCGCCAGCGATATGCCAATCTTCAGGCCGGCAGCGAGCATGAACGTGTTGGCAATGCCGCCGCCGACGATCAGGTTGTCCACCTTGTCAGCCAGCGACTTCAGGATGGTCAGCTTGGTCGACACCTTCGAGCCGGCCACAATGGCCACCAGCGGACGTGCCGGCTGGCCCAGCGCCTTGCCCAGCGCATCCAGCTCGGCGGCCAGCAGCGGGCCGGCGCAAGCGACTGGGGCAAATTTGGCGATGCCGTGCGTGGTGGCTTCCGCGCGGTGGGCGGTGCCGAAGGCGTCGTTGACATAGACGTCGCACAGCTTGGCCATTTTCTGGGCCAGTTCGTCGCTGTTCTTCTTCTCACCCTTGTTCACGCGGCAGTTTTCCAGCAGCACGACCTGGCCGGGCGCGACATCCACGCCATCCACCCAGTTCTGGACGAGTTTCACGTCACGGCCGAGCAGTTCGGACAGACGCTTGGCAACCGGCGCCAGCGAATCTTCCGGTTTGAATTCGCCCTCGGTCGGGCGGCCCAGGTGGGAGGTCACCATGACCGCGGCACCAGCGTCCAGCGCGGCTTTGACGGCCGGCACGGAAGCGCGGATGCGCGTGTCTTCGGTGATGTTGCCGGCATCGTCTTGCGGCACGTTGAGGTCGGCGCGGATGAACACGCGCTTACCGGCAAGCTTTCCTTCGGAGATGAGATCGGACAGACGCAGGACGTGAGGCATGGCAGCTTCGGAAGAAATCGCGGAAAGCGGCGATTTTACCCGATGCGCCTGGTCAAAACGTGCGTTTCTCGGCGGAATCCTCCGGCCTCGGCCGTCTTGCCGAGGCCGATCGGCGGGGGCTATACCGGCAGCGGCGTGCGACGGCGCAGCTGCACCCAGCTTTCAGCCGAATACACGGCCAGACCTGCCCAGATCAGCACATAGCCCGCCACCTTCGGCCCCGCAAACGGCTCGTTGTAGAGCCACACCCCCAGCAGCAACTGCAGCGTCGGGCTCACGTATTGCAGCAAACCCAGCAGCGACAGCGGAATGCGTCTCGCGCCAGCGCCGAACAGCAACAGCGGCAGCGCCGTCAATGGGCCAGCCAGCGCCAGCAGCATCTGCATGCCCGGCGATGCGGCCAGGAAGGCGTTCTGATGCTGCGAAGCCAGCCAGCCGAGGTAGGCCAGCGCCAGCGGAAACAGCAGCAAGGTCTCCAGCGTCAGCCCTTCCAGCGCGCCCAGCGGCGAAGTCTTGCGCAACAAACCGTAGAACCCAAACGAAAACGCCAGCGCCAAGGCGATCCACGGCAGCGTGCCAGCCTGCCACGTCAGCCATGCCACGCCCGCGGCGGCCAGCGCCACTGAAACCCACTGCACCGGCCGCAGCCGCTCGCCGAGCACCAGCGCAGCCAGCATCACCACCACGAGCGGGTTGATGAAATATCCGAGGCTGGCTTCGAGCACATGATCGTGGTTGACGGCCCAGATATAGGTCAGCCAGTTGGCGGCCAACAGGCTGGTGCTGGCCGCGTAGCGCCCCACGACACGCGGCTGCGTGCGCAGCGCCCATAGCCACGCCCAGTGCCGCTTTACGAGCAGAATCACCACCATGACCGCCAATGACCAGATCACCCGGTGCGAGAGAATCTCGATCGGCGACACCGCCTTGAGCAGCTTGAAGTACAGCGGAAAGAGGCCCCACATGGTGTAGGCCAGAAACGCGAAGATCACGCCGTTGCGGTTGGAACCCGACATGTTCATCCCCAGAGACGCAGCACGGTAAAAACGCCCATGCCGACGAAGATCATGCCGAGCATGCGCCGCGTGGCAACGTAAAACGCGGTGGCAGCAATGCCGGCCATCAGGCGCGGGTTGGTCCAGCTTGCATCGAAGTGGCCCTGGTTCCAGAGCAGATCGGGCAAGACGATGGCGACGAGTGCGGCAGCCGGCGCGAAGCGCAACGCGTGCTGTACGCGGGTGGGCAGCGTCATGCGATCGCCCACGATCAGGAACAACGAGCGCGTGACGATCGTCACCACCGTCATGCCGGCAATGACCAGCCAGATTTCGAGCGCGCTCATGCATCGTCCTCGTCAGTTGCAGGCTGGGAGGCGCGGCGGCGCTGCCACTGCAAACGCGCCGCAGCTTCGTCTGCGGCCAGACCGGCGGCCATCGCGCCAGTGACGGCAAGCACGAGGCTCAATCGATACGGCAGCTTGAAGGCAACCAGCGCCAGCACCGCCGCCACAGCCACCGCCATGAGCGTGGCCCGGCTACGAATGGTCGACACCATGACGGGAATCAGCGCAAGCGTCCCGGCCAGCGCCAAGCCCCACGCATCGGGAAACAGGCTCGCCGCAACGATGCCTAGGATGGACGACACCTGCCAGCCAACGAAGCTCAGCAGGACCATGCCCCAGTAGTAGCCTTCCTTGCCCGCCTGCGGGGCCGCCGAAGGGTACTGCTGGGTAAACAACACGAACGGCAGATCACCGTTGAACACGCCCAGGACCACGCGGCGCATGAACGGCAGGTGCCCGAAATGCTGCATCAGCCCGGCGCTGAAGATGATGAAGCGCACATTCACGATGAACGCCGTCAACAGCACCGTCCAGATCGGCAAGCCCGCTGCCAGCAGCGGCAGCACCGCCAGCTGCGACGATCCCGCATACACAAAGATCGTCATGCCGATTGCCTGCGGGATGGTCAGCACCGATTTGCTCATCGCCACGCCGGTCACCAAGCCCCAGGCCAGCACCGGCGGCATCGACGGCATGTAGGCACGCACGCCGGCAAAGAAACCCGCACGTTCGGCCGGATCGATCGCCTCCCAGCGACGCTGCAATGCCGCCGCCCAGCGGACTAGCGCCATGGCGCCCCCAAAAGTGGCGAATAGACTTCTTTTTGATGAGCCGGGCAAGGGCAGCCGGCAACGCGGGCGCGCAGGAACGTCGGGGGCGACATGGGTGGCTCGTAGGAAACAGACGATTATACTTTTGATGTTAAGCGTTCGCTTAACGGCCATGCGCCCCGGCCCCAGCGATTGCGTGATTCATGCCGGGCGCCACGCACTGCAACAATCGGCGTTGGCGCGCCTGCGCCCACCCCTTACAATTTCGCCTTTGTCGGTTTTTGAACCTGCAGCCCATATCAGGGCGCGGCTGACCCGTTCAGACCGCGCCGGCACTCCTCACTGACCATGACCACGCAAACCGCAACCTCGATCGAAATCGGCGCAGACGACCTGCCGCTGCATTGCCCGACCGCCAAAACGCCGGCCTGGAACTATCACCCGCGCGTGTTCCTCGACATCGCCGACACCGGCGAAGCCAAGTGCCCGTACTGCGGCACCGTCTACAAGCTGGCTCCCGGCGTTGAACTGAAGGGCCACCATTGAGCCCGATTCACCTGCAGTACCCCGGTCGCCGCACGCGCCTGGCGATTCGATGATGCGCAAGATCCTCGTCGTCGCCCCCAACTGGATCGGTGATGCGCTGATGGCGCAACCGCTGTTCGCGCAGCTCAAGGCGCGGCACCCGCGCGCGCAGATTCACGCGATCGCCCCGAAATGGGTGGCGCCCGTGCTCGCGCGCATGCCGGAAATCGCACGCGTGCTGCCGACTGATCTCGCCCACGGCAAGCTGCAGCTCGGCAGCCGCACGATGTTTGCGCAGCAGCTCAAGGGCGAAACCTTCGATGCAGCGTACGTGCTGCCGAACTCGTTCAAGAGCGCGCTGATCCCGTGGCTGGCAGGCATTCCGCTGCGCATCGGCTACAAGGGCGAGTCGCGCCTGGGCGTGCTGAACGTGCGCTACCCGAATCCGCCCAAGAACGCGCGTCCGCCGATGGTGCAGCACTACGTGGCGCTGGCGTTCAAACCCCACGCCAAGCTGCCCGACACCCTGCCCGATCCGAAGCTCGACGTTGATGTGCAGCGCGTGGCCGCTACCTCGGCCAAGTTCGGCATTCCGGGCAACGCGCGGCTGATTGCCTTCTGCCCCGGGGCGGAATACGGCCCGGCCAAGCGCTGGCCGGCCGAGCATTTCGCAGAGCTGGCGCAGATGCTGCGCCGCTCGTTCCCGTACGCGCAGATCGTTGCGCTGGGTTCGGGCAAGGACCGCGAGATGGCCAACGCCATCGTCGAGCGCGCACCGTTCGTGCGCAACCTGTGCGGCGAGACCTCGCTGGATGAGGCGATCGAACTGCTCGCCCGCGCCGAGGCCGCCATCTGCAACGACTCCGGCCTGATGCACGTGACGGCTGCCCTGGGACGCCCGCAGGTGGCCGTATTCGGTTCCAGCGACCCCCGCCACACGCCGCCGCTGTCGCCCGCTGCGAGTATCATGTGGCTCCATCTGGAGTGCAGCCCGTGCTTTGCGCGCGAATGCCCGCTGGGCCACTTGCGCTGCCTGCGCGACATCGGCCCCGAGATGGTGTTTCATGAATTGCGCCGACTGCTGCAGCCGCAGTAATACGCTCTCCTTAACATCCACCGCCATGCCACGATTTGCCCGCCTGTTCGAAGCCGCCGAGGACATCCTCGAAGCCTATCGCGATGCGCTCAAGCGCCGCGATGCCGATGGCGCGCTCAAGCTGTGGCTCGACGAGGATTCGGTGAGCTTCATCCTGCCCGACGGCCAGCGCCTGCACGGCCACGAGCAGCTGCGCGGCTGCCTCGATGCGCTGGTCGAGAAGAATCCGGTCTGGATCGAATGCCTCTCGCAGCAGGTGCATTCGTCGCTGGGGGTCTCGATTTTCGAAGCCACGGAAGCGCTGCGCTTTTCGGCCACCGCCACCGAGGCCGATCTGTACGTCCACACGACCTACGTGCTGATGCAGAACCACGAAGGCTGGCGCATCGCCCATGTGCATTCCAGCCAGGCCGCCGAGGAACGCGTGGCCGCCTCCATCGCCAGCGTCACGCACTCTCTGCACTAAGCTGCCGCGCTGGGCGTGGCCGCCGTCTCTTTCGATGACCCATCCGTCTCGCCACGCCACTCCCCTTGAATTGAATCTGAGCGCCCTGCTTGCAGGGCCGTTCGAGCCGCACGCGTTCCGTTCGCCGTGGTGGCTGATCGGCGGCAATGCGCAGACGATCGTGCCCGCGCGCCTGTGGCGCTTTCCGCGCATTGCGTATCGGCGCGAACGCTGGGACACGCCCGACCACGACTTCATCGACCTCGACTGGACCACGCACGAGACCGACGCGCACGCGCCGCTCGTCGTCATGTTCCACGGTCTGGAGGGCGATTCACGCAGCCATTACGCGCGGCTGCTGATGGACGCGTTGCGCGGCCGCCGCTGGCTGGGCGTCATTCCGCACTTTCGCGGGTGCTCGGGCGAGATGAACCTCGCGCCGCGCATGTACCACTGCGGCGATGGCGCCGAGATCGCGTGGATCCTCGAACGCCTGTATCGGACGGTTTGCCATCCGCAGGGCCGCAAGCTCCTTGTCGTCGGCATCTCGCTGGGCGGCAACGCGCTGCTGCGCTACCTGGGCGAACACGGCGCCGATGCCCGCTACGTGACGGCGGCTGCGACGGTCTCCGCACCGCTGGACATGCGGGCCGGCGGCGCAGCGTTGTCCAAGGGCTTCAACATGGTCTACACGCGCATGTTCCTGCGCACGCTCAAAGCCAAGGCCAATGCAAAGCTCGATCAACATCCTGGCCTGTACGACCGTGCCGCCATGATGGCCACGCGCACGTTGGGGCAGTTCGACAACCTCGTCACCGCGCCGCTGCACGGTTTTCGCGACGTGCTGGACTACTGGACGCGCGCCTCGTCGAAGCCCGTGCTGCGTGACGTGCGGGTGCCGGCGCTGGTACTAAACGCACGCAACGATCCGTTCCTGCCCGGACAGCATCTGCCCGGCGTGGCCGAGGTGTCACCCGACATCACGCTGGACCAGCCGCTGCACGGCGGCCACGTCGGCTTCCTGCTGCGCCATGGAAAGACGGGCCGCGTCGATTGGATGCCTGCACGCGTCCTGCGCTTTTTCGATGATGTGCTGGGCCGCCAAGCCAACGCGGAGGATGCGCATGGATGACATCGTCCGCCAGGCCATGGCCAAGTGGCCGAACGTGCCGAATTGCTTTGGCTGGCTGGCGTTGGATCGGCGCGGCCAATGGCGCATGCGCAACGAATATGCGCAGGCCAACAAACTGTCCGGCGAGCCGATTCGCCACACAGCGCTCCTCGATTTCATCGTGCGCAACTACGCGCATGACGATGCCGGACGCTGGTTCTTCCAGAACGGGCCACAGCGCGTGTTTGTCGAACTCGATTACACACCCTGGGTGGCGCGGCTGTCAGCCGGTGGCGCGCCGCCAGCGTTCACGACGACCACAGGGGCTGCGTTCTCACCGACCGGCTGTTTTGTCGACGAACAAGGCAGCGTGCTGCTCTCGGGTTACGTGGGCGGATACGAAGCAGAGGAAACCGTCGCCCTGCTGCACGATCATGACTTGGAGCCGTTTTCTTCGTTGGCCCACTGGCACGGAGAGGCGTGCGGAGCCGCGCTGGGAACGCTGACGCTGGGTGACCGGACATTCGACATTGAGCCGATTGCGCGCGCGGAAGTGGCAAAGCGCTATGGCTTCGTTGCACGGCCAGCGGAATACCCGCGATAGGCCCACCGGCCCTACTTTGGCAGCGCCTTGTCTTCCGCCTTCTCTTCGCGGTATTGCCGCTCCATCTGGTGCAAGCGCGCGTCGACTTCGGATAGCGTGTAGAAATCTGCATCCCCCGCATCGCGGGCGAGCTTCAGCTGCTCCACAGCCGATCCCCACGCCCCATCCCGCGCGTATTTCTCCGCCAGCGCGCGATGCTGCTCAACACGCTTGCCCTTGTCGGCGTAGGCACGGGCGAGCATCTCCCACCAGATCGGCTGGGCAGTGTCTTCGCGGGTCTTGTCTTTCAGGTACGGAATCGCGTCATCGGTCCGGCCGGCAGATAGCAGCGTTTGCGCATAAGTGATGCCCACCGCGCGCGACAGCGGATACGCACCGAGCGCCGCGCGTGCCAACGTCAGCGCCTCGGGCGCACGGTTACGCGCGCGTGCCAGTTCGATGGCCGTGACGTCCAGCTCGACGCTGCCCGACGTGATGCCGGGAATGTTGCCGTACAGGCGTCGCGCTTCCTGCAGCGCTTGTTCAGCGTCATCCAGCCGCCCCGCCATCTGATTGGCAACTGCCACGCCGTACCACAAGGCCGCGCGCTTCTCCACCGGCGCATCCGGCGCCGACGACAATTGCGAGCGCATCGCGTTGCGCACGTCGATATAGCCGCTCGTCGACGTTTCCTGCAGCACGCGCGCACGCACCTTCGCAAAACCAAATTCCGGGCGGCGCGGTTGGCGCGGATGCGGCAGGCCACGCGCGCGGTCTTCCATGTCGGCGATGCGCTCGCCGGTCAGCGGGTGGGTGCGCGCATAGCCGGGAATCACGCCCGTATCGGCAATGTTCGTGACGCGCTGCAGACGACGGAAGAAGTCCGGCATGCCGTCCGGGTTGTAGCCCGCGGCCGTGAGCAGCGTGAAACCGACGCGGTCGGCCTCGCGCTCCGCGCCACGCGAGAACGCGAGCTGGTTCGACACCGCCGCCGCTTGCCCGCCCATCGCGAGGGCCTGCGCGGCGTCCCCGCTCTTGGTAGCCGCCAGACCCGCCAGCAGGATCGACGCCAGCGCAATCCACATCGACTCGCCCGATTTATCGATACCGCGCGCAATATGCCGCTGCAGCACGTGACCGATTTCGTGGCCGAGCACCGAGGCCAGCTCTGATTCGCTCTCGGTCGCGACCAACGTACCGGTGTTCACGCCGATGTAGCCGCCCGGCAACGCAAACGCGTTGATGCCCGGGTCCCGCACCGCAAACAACTCAAAGCTCGACGCGGAGGTACTGCCCGCCACATGCTGACGGCGCGCCGCTTCGATCAGCTTGTAGCCGATGGTATTGAGGTAGTCGGTGATCAGCGGATCGGGCACGAAATCCGGATCGCGGCGGATCTGGCGCATCACGCGGTCACCCAGGCGTCGCTCCATCTCGGGCGACAGCGACGCCGTCGACGGATCGCCCATATCGGGCAACTCGTACGTTGGCGCGTCGATGACGGTCGGCTCCTTCGGCAAATACGGCGACTGCCGGCCGATCTGCACGCTGCGGATCAGGTTGCTCTGCACCTGATCCGCTGCCGCGGCAGAACCCAGCCCCGCGTTGACAGAAGCCGTCGGCGCGGACGCCGCCACCTGCGCCAGCACAGGCAACGGCAGGGGCGCCAGCCACGTCGACAACAACACAGCAGCCGTCAGCTTGCGGACGCGCGGCCGAAAAAGGGAAAGCGTCATACGGAAAGCACGAGGAGCGGAATCAGCGCGGCACCATCGCCACAAGCCGGGTGCTTGCTATCATAAAACGCTTCGTCCCATGCCCCGCAAAACGCGCTATCACTCATGTCGCAACTCACCCACTTCGATTCCGCCGGACAAGCCCATATGGTCGACGTCGGCGACAAGGCCGTCACGCACCGCGTGGCCGTAGCCACCGGCACGATCCGCATGCTGCCCGAGACGTTTGCGCTGGTGCGCGATGGCACCGCCAAGAAAGGCGATGTGCTGGGGATTGCGCGCGTTGCGGCGATTCAAGGCTCCAAGCGGACTTCGGATTTGATTCCGTTGTGTCATCCGTTGGCGTTGACGAAGGTGGCGGTGGAGTTTTCCTTGGATGAGGCATCACACACCGTCCGCTGTACGGTTCGGGCGGAGACGCGTGGGCAGACGGGCGTGGAGATGGAAGCGATAACCGCCGTGCAGGTTGGCCTGCTCACCATCTACGACATGTGTAAGGCTGTGGATCGGGGGATGGTGATTGGGGATGTGCGGCTATTGGAAAAGCATGGGGGGAAGTCGGGGGATTGGGTGGCCGCCTGAAATGAAAAAAGAAGAGCGCTGATCGAGCGCTCTTTTCTTACCGTATTAAGTTTCCGCGTTTTCTGCTGGAGACACCCCGGTCTTCGATTTGCTGCACGGCTGAGGGCCTACGCCAGCGAGAATCCATGTAAGCACATTTGCGTTGGTTGCACTGTCGGGAGTAGCAGTGACCGTGCAGCTACCGACACCCGCCGTTCCTACCATGCTAATGACGCCCTTGGCACCCAGGGTTACCGTAGCATTTGCGGGAGCTGGAAGTTTTGCATAGCCTGTTTCCGCCTTTAGCTGGTCTGCGGTATCGCATGTTCCAGCAATCGTGCCGCCATTTTTCTGAGCGCACTCTGCAATTGCCAGCTTCAAGGGTTGGATCTGTATATACACTTCCGCCCACTTTGAACGCGTCACGTAGTCTTGATACTGCGGGACAGCCACAGCGGCCAAGATGCCAATGATCGCAACGACAATCATCAGCTCGATGAGGGTGAAGCCTTGGTAGCGCCGAACGTTGGGTCGACATTGATGTCGCATAGATTTCTCCACAATTATGATTTCACTTCACTCGTAAATTCGGAAGCAAAGCGAGATTAGTGGACAATCCAGCTTGTTTGATATCAGACAATCAATTTTTACGAGTTTTCAATCCACCCGCCCAAAATAAATCGCCTGATTAAATTCAGAAAATTTACATTGAATCTTCGTTCAATCGGCGTTAGGGTGCAGCACTTCAGATTTCAAACGCGAACAAAATGTCTTTAAGACATCCAGGTTGCGTTGACAGGTCTGACCCAGCAAAGCGCTTTGCGAAGCAAAGTCCGTCCAATAGTGATTGTGAAGACGCCTGACCTGAATGACGGCTTCTTCAGTCCTACCTTCAAAAGCAAGCGCCAGTGCATACCGCTGGATCGTTGAGGACGCGGGGTAGAACTGCACCGCCTGCCGCTCGAGCTTTATCAGCGAGGGCGCAGTTTGTTCGGTGACGGATGCGTTCATGGCCGTGACCAGTGTTGCGTAAGGGGTGAGCAACACAGGGCTGCCTGGGTGCCCTGTCGAGTCGATACGCGCGCCCGGCACGAAATAGAGTCGTTCGAGCACACGATAATCCGCCCACAGACGGACAAGAAGCACCGCCCCCAAAACAACGATCACCCCCGAGAAACCCCAGGCGACAGGCGGCGAAGGGAACCGCAACGTCTTGCTGTCGAGCAAGCCGAGAACGAAGGCAAACGGAAACAGAAAAAATACGTAGTGAAGCGGGTACTCTAGCAGGGAGTGCACAACCATAACGGCAATCACGGCCGACAGGAATGCCACCTCCGGAGACCGCAGTCGCTTAGGTAGATCAAGCGCCCACCACACAACCGGAACCAACACCGCCAGCAAACCGGCCACGCCCGCCTTTGCCAATAGGTCTAGCACGATGTTGTGTGCATTCATCGACATCTCGACCTGGCCGAGCGTGTCGGTTTGCACATATTGATTCCAGGCGTAATCGCCCCACCCTCCGCCAAGCCACGGGTGCGCGAGGAAGATGTGCCAAGCATGCTTCCAGAGCAGTGGACGCAGGCCGACGCCCTCATGCATGCGCTGCCCCATGGAGCCCGGCAAGTCGAGCGCCCAGGCGCCGTTGGCGAGCGCGATCAACGAGCCCCAGCTTTGGTACGCCAGCGCAAGCAACAGCGCGGGGCCGCAGAGCGCAAGCCATCGAATCGGCCAAGCACGCCCCCGTGCTTCTGCTGCAAGCGGTATGCCGGCCAACAGCCCAACCACCGCAATATGGATCCAGGTCACGCGCGAGAACGTCAATGCCATGCCCAGCAGCAAGACGAGCACGGCGAGTGTCAGCAAACCCAGCCACTTCCGGTGGCGCTGCCTCAGAAAGAGACATGCCGCCAATCCAAACGCGAGATAGGTACCGACGTGATTCGGTTGATTCAGATTGCCCCACATGCGCCGTGCGCTGCCCGTCGGCGTCATCGAAAAGAAAGTCTCCGGCAGGTTCGGCACGCGAAATACTTGCACCAACTCAATCGATACTGTCAGCAAACCACCGAGGGTTACGGCAACCGCAAGGCCATCCAATACACCCGGCACATCGCGGCACCGCGCGCCTAACCCGCAGATCACGGCAGCCGCCAGCAACGCCGTGATGGCTCCGGAAGAGAAGAACGGATTGAGCGGTGGCGCAATCGCCAGTTGGAGGGTCAATACCGCAATCAACGCCAGTGGCGCAAGCGCGGCTCTCGGCAGGCCAACGGCTTGGCCCCACGTGGCGCCCAACGCCGCCACTCCCAGCGTGATCCAGCATGCGGCAGCCACCCACTCGGAATAGAACGTGGGGATGGGATAGGTATGTGGGGCGACCAGGAACGGGATCACCCAGCACGCCCCCAAGGCGAGCCAGACGGGCAGCAGCAAAACGGAGGATCGGCGCATCGGTGAGTAGGACTGGGGAGATGCTGGAAACGAAAAGAGCGCCCGAGGGCGCTCTTGCTAGGCGGGCTAGTTTAGCTTAGGGGCCGTTCGCCACACCAGTGTTTGCGGTGGACCAAACGCGTTCAGTCAAAACCGCCTACGGGTGCATAGGCTTTGATCGTGCCTTGCGCATCGAGCAGGGCAATCCAGGTATCCAGTTGTTTTTGACTGACAAGCGGCAGGTAATAAAGTTGGTCGATTGGTAACCCTGCTTCCTTGGCCGCCTCTTCAACCACGGTTTGTTTGTCCGCTTGTAGCCGAGCTCGCAGCGCAGCGAGCGCTTTCATGCGTTGCTGCACGAGCGGCCGACTTTTTTCATAGCTTTGCCACCAACCAGGGCGGGCACTTGGATCAAGGCCGCGCAGCGACAGATCCAGACTTTTCAGAGCCTCATCTGCATCCTTAGGCGCACGAGTACCCAGGAGTAAAGGGCCAGCCCATGAAAGCGATTGGAATTCACGTGGGGCCTGTGGCAAATTGCTTTGGTTGATTTGAGCAGCGGAAACCGCAACCAAGCGATCGGTTTCAAAAGCCAGTACCACGGGGCGCGCCACGCAGACGCTGTAAAGGCCATACGCCAGCGCAGCGAGTTGCACCAACGCGACCAAGGACAAATCCACCGCCAGTTGACGGCGCGATTTGGCGGGGTTGAACAGCACGCTCGTGAGCAGGGGGCCACAAACCACATCCACGCCCACCATGACCCAGAACAGATGCTGACCGCCCGACAATGCACGAAAAGGGTAGGGAAACCACAGGCCGAGAACGACGGCTGCCGCCCCCAGCGCAACCAGCACACTTAAACTCAAATGAAGACTGGCTGCCCGGATGGCTGCGCGAGCCCTAACGTAATTCAACATTGAGGATAAAAATCATCACCCATAAATGGAAATGGATTTCGGGTTACCGAAATCCATTTCTGAACACCTCCAGGCATTAACCCGGAGCATTACACCCTATTAGCGGCACTGGGGCGGAGCGAACTTCGCCAAGAGCGTAGCACCGGGAGTGACGCCATCAACCCCTTTCTTGTTTGCGGTATAGCAGGTCCAAACAAGGCTAGTGGCAGGCGGAGTGCCAACCGTCAACCCAGCACCGGCTGCGGTCGGCCACAGTTCCACAGTATTGGCGTTAGCCGGCGCGACCGAACTGGAATAGGTGATCTGAATATGCCCATCTGTAGTGGTGCCAATAATAGAAGTCAAATTGTTACCGAGGCCCTTACCGCCATTCAGCGAACAGGTGCCCTTGGCGTTGCACAGCCCAGTGCCATCCTGACTAGTCGGCATGCTCGCAAAGAAACCGCCGCTAGCATCGGGAGTGCCGTTAGCAGCGTTGTCTGCCACGACAGACTTCAGACCGGATGCCAATACCAGACCATCCGATACCTTCGCGCGAACGGTGTAATCCTGATAAGCCGGCAGCGCGATGGCAGCCAGAATACCGATAATCGCGACCACGATCATCAGTTCGATCAGCGTGAAACCCTTCTGGACACGCTTGTTGAGTCGCATCGACTTCATGAAATCCCCCGGATTGTTTGGTTAAAGATGATGCGGGGGAGATAGAGCATGGACCGTGCCAGCCGAGAAAGCGTGCCTGTCAGCGAAAAGCTGACGCGGTTCGTATGAGCGACGTGACAGACTGTGACACGTTTTGACACCAATTGACGAAGTTCGTCAATTTGTTATTCGTAAATCACTCAAGCAGGTCGCAGCGTTCTCCCGCTCAGCCACCGGCCTACGCCTACGACCAGCAGCGCCCCCACGCACCCCACCACTACATCCGCATACGGCACCGCGCGTTCAAACCACGCCGCATCGATCGGATCGGTGACGAGCATGTCGCCAGCCAGATAGCCGAGCAGCGCCGCCCCGAGTGTGATGATGACGGGGAAGCGCGCCATAACGCCCACCAGCAGCGTGCTGCCGAATACGATCAGCGGTACCGACAATCCAAGCCCCAGCACCAGCAGCAGAAACGTCGTACCTGGCGGCCCCTTCTCGGCCGCGGCGGCCACGGCAACGACGTTATCGAGCGACATCACAAAGTCGGCGATGAGAATCGTTTGGATGGCAGGCCACAGGCCGTCGCGCTGATGGCGATCGGCGGCTTCGTCTTCGGCATCCGTGAGCAGCTTCACGCCGATGTAGACCAGCAGCACCGCGCCAATCGTCTTCAGGTACGGCAGCGCGAGCAACTTGACGGCCAGGATGGTCAGCACGATGCGCAATACGATGGCGCCGGCACTGCCCCAGAAAATGGCCTGCTTTTGTTGGCGCTTCGGCAGATTGCGCGCGGCCAGCGCGATGACCACCGCGTTATCGCCCGACAGCACGATGTTGGTCAGGATGATGGAACCAAGTGCGAACCAGAATGCGCTTGAGGTGAGCGCCATAGTGTTCCTGAAGCCGTTCTTATGGGAAGGATGATCTGCTTATACACATGTCGTGCCGAGATCGCACGTTGCATCATCAACGAGACGCGCGCACAAACAAAAACGGGAGCCGAAGCCCCCGTTCTCGCACAACCTCAAACTTCGTCGATTACAGCATCGCCTTGAGCAGACGTGCCATTTCCGACGGGTTCTTGGTGGTCTTGATGCCACATTCTTCCATGATGTCGAGCTTGGCTTGCGCGGTATCGGCACCGCCCGAGATCAGCGCGCCCGCGTGGCCCATGCGCTTGCCCGGAGGCGCGGTCACGCCAGCGATGAAGCCCACTACCGGCTTCTTCATGTTGTCCTTGATCCAGTAAGCCGCGTTGGCTTCGTCCGGACCACCGATCTCACCGATCATGACCACGGCATCCGTTTCCGGATCGTCGTTGAACATCTTCATCACGTCGATGTGCTTGAGGCCGTTGATCGGGTCGCCGCCGATACCGACTGCCGACGATTGGCCCAGGCCCAGCGCGGTAAGCTGGCCCACGGCTTCGTACGTCAGCGTGCCCGAGCGCGACACCACGCCGATGCGGCCCTTGCGGTGGATGTGACCCGGCATGATGCCGATCTTGATTTCGTCCGGCGTGATCAGGCCCGGGCAGTTCGGACCCAGCAGCAGCGTCTTGCTGCCGGCCTTACGCATCTTGTCCTTGACCATCATCATGTCGCGCACGGGGATGCCTTCGGTGATGCAAACCACCAGATCCAGCTCGGCCTCAACGGCTTCCCAGATTGCGTCAGCGGCGCCTGCGGGCGGCACGTAGATCACCGACACGGTTGCGCCGGTCTCTGCCTTCGCGTCCTTAACGGTCGCGTAGATGGGAATGCCTTCGAAGTCTTCGCCGGCCTTCTTCGGGTTCACGCCTGCGACGAAGCAGTTCTTGCCGTTGGCGTAGTCGCGGCAGCCGCGGGTGTGGAATTGGCCGGTCTTACCGGTGATCCCCTGGGTGATGACCTTGGTGTCTTTGTTGATCAGAATCGACATGCTGTAATCCTTTTATGCAGCGAGCCGCGCCGACGTACTCAGCAGCGGGCGCAACTCGCGTTCGCGTATGGTTGGGTCAGCGGGCGGCTTACTTGCCGGCGGCTGCGGCCACGACTTTCTCGGCGGCCTCTGCCATCGTGTCTGCGGCGATGATGGGCAGACCCGAGTCGGCCAGCATCTTCTTGCCGAGGTCTTCGTTAGTACCCTTCATGCGCACCACCAGCGGCACCGACAGCGACACAGCCTTGGCTGCAGCGATCACGCCTTCGGCGATCACGTCGCAACGCATGATGCCGCCGAAGATGTTGACCAGAATGGCCTTCACGTCCGGGTTCTTCAGCATCAGCTTGAAGGCTTCGGTCACCTTCTCGGTGGTGGCACCGCCGCCCACGTCGAGGAAGTTGGCCGGCTCGCCGCCGAACAGCTTGATGGTGTCCATCGTGGCCATGGCCAGACCAGCGCCGTTCACCAGGCAGCCGATGTTGCCGTCGAGCGAGATGTAAGCCAGGTCAAACTTCGAGGCTTCGATTTCCGCCGGGTCTTCTTCATCCAGATCGCGGTAGGCGACGATTTCCGGGTGACGGAACAGTGCGTTCGAGTCGAAGTTGAACTTGGCGTCCAGTGCGATGACCTTGCCGTCGCCGGTCAGGATCAGCGGGTTGATTTCAGCTTGCGAAGCGTCGGTTTCCCAGAACGCCTTGTACAGGCCTTGCAGAGCTTGGCGGGCTTGCGCGATCGAAGCATCCGGCACGCCGATCTTGCGAGCGATGTCGTCAGCCTGAGCGTCTTGCAGACCGGCTTGCGGATCGATCAGCAGCGTGTGGATCTTTTCCGGGTGCGATTCGGCGACTTCTTCGATGTCCATGCCGCCTTCGCTCGAGGCCATCAGCGCCACTTGCTGCGACACACGGTCCACCACCAGCGACACGTACAGTTCCTTCTTGATGTCCGCGCCTTCTTCAATCAGCAGGCGCTTGACCAGCTTGCCTTCCGGACCGGTCTGGTGCGTCACCAGCGTCATGCCCAGGATGCTGCTGGCGTATTCCTTGACCTGCTCGATGCTCTTGGCAACCTTCACGCCGCCGCCCTTGCCACGGCCACCCGCATGAATCTGTGCCTTCACGACCCACACCGGGCCGCCGAGGGTTTCAGCAGCCTTGATGGCCTCGTCGACCGAGAAGGCCGGAATGCCGCGCGGAACCGGCACATTGTATTTGCGCAGGATTTCCTTGCCTTGGTACTCATGGATATTCATGCGTGTTTCCTTTGCTAGGCAGAGTGAGTGTGATGAGTATTGAAAACGCGAACGGCGCGGTGCCCTTCAGGACGAGGGCTCAAGCGACAGCTCGGTGGGTGGCGGTTGGATCTTGGCTTCGGGCTGGTATGCAAACCAGCGCGGGTAATGCTTGCGGACCACCTCACCCTCTAAATGCAGGGCATGGCAGCCGTGGAGTTGGTAAGGCGGCTTCTCGCCGGCTTCGACAGGACGCAGGTCGTTGGAGTTATCGCGCACCGGGAATACATCGCCGGCAAAAGCCTGGATGGCGGCGGTCGGCAGCACGCCACACAGCTCGGTGAGGTGCGTACAGCCCGCCACGCCGCCGAGTCTCTCACGCGAGGCCTTTCGAAAACCCTTCATCAGGTTCAGGCCGATGAGTTTCCGGTAGGCCGGGCCGATCGTGTCGCAGTGTGTGGGGTACGGCACCCAGTCGGAACACGCTTCCGCATCCACGACGTTCATATGGGTGTCGATGGTCACTCGCAGCCACAGGTCATGGAGCGGCTGGCCCTCGGGGCGTACGCCGCCGCTCGCCAGGGGGATGTCGCGTGGTTTGGTGTCGGTCAGGTGCGCTTCGATGTCCCATAGGCCGTCTTCCCGCAAATAGGCCTCCACCGTGATGGCACGGCGGTGGCGCATGACGCGCGGGACGGGATCAGACAGAGGCATGGACCAGACAGACCGATAGGACCGATGGAGGCGGCACACGCAGATCGCGCGCATCGCCTACGGGACGTATGCGACAGCGCATCAGCCGCCACACACGAACATACCGCCCTGCAACCAAAATTACGGTTCGGGGCGGTATCAAAGACCGGTATTTTAACACGTCGTCACGACCAAGCCGGTCGCCTGCTGCAATGCAGTGTGAAAGCGGTTGCAACAACGTCGTGAGGTGCAACCAACGCGATTCGTGCGCAGCCGGATTGTCCGAGCGAATTGTTGGGAGATCGACGGCATTCAGGCCGACTCGTCGCCATCTTCCAACAGTTCATCGGCTCCAGCGATGATGCGCGACACGACGGAACGAGAGAAACCGCGCGCCATCATGTAGCGCACCTGCTTGGCTCGTTCAGCCAGATCGGCCGGTGGGCGGCCGAAGCGCTTTTCCCATAGGGCTTTGGCCCGCGCAGCTTCGGTGCTTTGCAGCTGCGCCTTGACCTCGCCCAGCGTTTCTTCGCCGAGCTGATGCGTTTTCAACTCCTGCATCAAGCGCGCTGTACCGTAACGACCCGCGCGGCGGTGCACCATGCTTTCGGCAAAACGCGTGTTGGACAGCCAGTTTTCGCCCTCAAGCCAATCCAGCAGCGTATCGACCTCTTCGACGGATTCGGCGTGCGGCACCAACTTACGGCGCAATTCGACGCGACTGTGCTCGCGCCGAGACAGATAGCCCAGCGCACGAGCCTTCAGCGACAACGGTGGGCGCGGCAACGGCATACAGTTTCAGGCTTAAAAAGAAAACGCCCACCGTTGGGGAACGGCAGGCGTATGAAGCTCGATAGAGCCGTCGATCTGCGCCGACGGTCAACCCAATTACTCTTCTCCGACTTCCTCGGCCACCGCCACGGCGCCCATTGGCGTCACGCCCAGTGCCTCGCGGACCTTGTTCTCGATGTCGCGGGCGAGGTCGGGGTTTTCGCGCAGGTATTCACGGCAGTTGTCGCGGCCTTGGCCGATTCGCTCGCCACCGTAGCTGTACCAGGCGCCGGACTTTTCAACGATCTTGGCTTCCACGCCGAGGTCGATGATTTCGCCTTCGCGCGACACACCCTGGCCGTAAAGGATGTCGAAGATGGCTTCGCGGAACGGCGGCGCCACCTTGTTCTTGACGACCTTGACCTTGGTTTCGTTGCCGACCACGTCGTCGCCCTTCTTGATCGAGCCGATGCGCCGGATGTCCAAACGCACCGAAGCGTAGAACTTCAGTGCGTTACCGCCCGTGGTGGTTTCCGGCGAGCCGAACATCACGCCGATCTTCATGCGGATCTGGTTGATGAAGATGACCATGCAATTGGTCTTCTTGATGGTGCCGGTCAACTTGCGCAGCGCCTGGCTCATCAGACGGGCCTGCAGGCCGGGCAGCGCGTCGCCCATTTCGCCTTCGATTTCAGCCTTCGGCACCAGTGCGGCCACCGAATCGATGACGATCAGGTCGACCGAGCCTGAGCGCACCAGCGCATCGGCAATTTCCAGGGCCTGTTCGCCCGTGTCCGGCTGGGAGATCAGCAGGTCCGGCACGCTCACGCCAATCTTGTCGGCATAAGTGACGTCAAGCGCATGTTCCGCGTCGATGAAGGCGCACGTGCCGCCCAGTTTCTGCATCTCGGCAACCACTTGCAGCGTCAGCGTGGTCTTACCCGACGATTCGGGACCGTAGATTTCAATGACGCGGCCGCGCGGCAGGCCGCCAACGCCCAGCGCCACGTCCAACCCGAGCGAACCCGTCGACACGACCTGGACCGGCTCGACCTCGGCGTCGCCCATCTTCATGATGGAGCCCTTGCCGAACTGCTTTTCGATCTGCGCGAGCGCGGCAGCCAGCGCCTTCTGCTTTTCTGCGCTCATCGCGGCTGCCTTCTTACCGTCTTCCATGGTCGTCCTTCGTGCAAATTGGTGTATAAATGGGCCGCAAGGGCTTGCGATTCCAGCGGTTGCCTGCAACAACGGGCCGCTGGCTGATTGCCCCGACGCGACCCATTTCATGACTTTAGCGCCGCCAAGACTACAGCACCGCGAATTCGGAGTACTGTATAAAAAACCAGTGGTTTTGACAAGTCTCCAGATCAGTTATCGCGCGAAAACAATGTAGCGGGCGGGATGGGCAAGATATCTTGCCCGGCATCGCGGGGAGACACGCATGCGCATCCTGATTGCCGAAGACGACGCCACGCTGGCGGACGGGCTCACACGCTCGCTGCGCCAGGCGGGTTATGCCGTCGACCAAGCCTCCGACGGGGCGACTGCCGACGCAGCGCTGTCCGCACAGACGGCCCAGACCTATGACCTGCTGATTCTCGACGTGGGCCTGCCGCGCATGTCGGGGCTGGAGGTTCTCAAGCGCCTGCGCTCGCGCGGGGCCATGCTGCCGGTGCTGATCCTGACCGCCGCCGACAGCGTGGAAGAGCGCGTCAAGGGCCTGGACCTGGGCGCCGACGACTACATGGCCAAACCGTTCGCGCTGTCCGAGCTGGAAGCGCGCGTGCGTGCGCTGGTGCGGCGCGGCACGGGCGGCGGTGCCACGCTCGTGCGCCATGGGCCGCTGGCGTTCGATCAGGTCGGGCGCATTGCCTATATCCATGATCAGGTGGTGGAACTGTCGGCGCGCGAGATCGGGCTGCTGGAGATTCTGCTCGCGCGCGTCGGCCGCCTGGTGTCGAAAGAACAGCTGGTCGACCACCTGTGCGGCTGGGGCGAAGAAGTCAGCAACAACGCCATTGAGGTCTATATCCACCGCCTGCGCAAGAAAATCGAGGTGGAAGGCATCCGCATCGCTACCGTGCGCGGACTCGGCTACTGCCTGGAACGCGTGGCCACCCCGACGACCACCGCCGCCGCCCATGGGTGATCGGCTGGCCTGGCCGTGGCGTCGGCATCGCGCGTTGCCGCGCGAACGTGCCGGCACGGCGCCAGGGGCAGACGGCCGCGATGACGGAGGCGATGGCGGCGGCAACCTCGCCGACACCCTCCCCCACCTCGAAGACGACGCCACGCGGCCCGTCGCCCGATCCCTCTTCGGCGAAATTCTCGACTGGATGCTCGCGCCGCTGCTGTTGCTGTGGCCGATGAGCATTGCGGTGACGTACCTGGTGGCCAAGTCGATCGCGAATGCGCCATATGACCGCGCGCTGGAATCGAGCGCGATCGTGCTCAGCCAGCAACTGCGCGAGGTGAATGGCCGCGTGACGCTGCAGCTGCCGATCTCGGCGCGTGAGATTTTGCGTGCAGACGAAACCGACAATATCTATTACCAGGTGCTCGGCACCAACGGGGAGTTTGTCTCCGGGGACCGCGACCTGCCGCTGCCGCCCGAGGAAGACGCCAACGCGGGCGGCCTCGTGCAACTGCGCGACGACCACATCCACGGCACAGAGATCCGTGTTGCCTACACGTTTGTGCAGCGGCCTGGCCCCGGCGATAAGCCCGCGCTGGTGCAGGTGGCGGAAACGCTCGACAAGCGCGCGCAACTGGCCAACGAAATCATCAAGGGCGTGATCCTGCCGCAGTTCGTGATCCTGCCGCTCGCGGTGATCCTGGTGTGGTTCGGGCTGACGCGTGGGCTGGCGCCGCTCAATGCGATTCAGGAGCGCATTCGCGCGCGTAACCCGGGCGACACCAGCCCCATCGATGAAGGGGCCGCACCCCAGGAGCTGACGCCGCTCGTGGCGTCATTCAATGATCTGCTCGGGCGACTGGAGCAATCGGTGCATACGCAGAAGCGTTTCATTGCGGATGCCGCGCATCAGATGAAGACGCCGCTGGCCGGTCTGCGCATGCAGGCCGAGCTGGCACAGCGCGAACAATCGCCCGACGAACTGCGCCGCACGCTCGCGCATATCGCCGACAGCTCGGATCGCACCGCACACCTCGTCAAGCAGTTGCTCTCGCTGGCGCGCATGGAAAACATGGGTGCCACCGACGGCTTGGTGCCGCTCGATATCTGCGCGCTTTCACGTCAAGTGGTGGCTGACTGGCTGCCCAAGGCGTGGGCCAAGCAGATCGACCTTGGCTTTGAGGAACCCGGGCTGCCGGTCACGATTTCGGGCAATGCGACGATGCTCGCCGAGATGCTCAACAACCTGCTCGACAACGCGATCCGCTATACGCCCGATGGCGGACATGTCACCGTGCGCGTGACCACCGCGCCATTCGAGCCGTTCGTCTTCATCGACGTCGATGACACTGGCCCCGGCATCCCAGTGGCCGAGCGCGAACGCGTGATGCAGCGCTTTTACCGCATTCTTGGCACACAGGCCGAGGGCAGCGGTCTGGGCTTGGCCATCGTGCGCGAGATCGTGCAGCAGCACGGCGGAGACATCGAGGTGCTCGACAACGTGTATCAGGCATCGCCGCGGCTGGCGGGCGCGCGCTTTCGCATCACGCTGCATCGCGCCTCGGCCGGCGAGGAGGCCACCGCATGAGCATCACGCCCGGAACGCCAGCGCGCCGCAGGTGGATTGCCAACATGCGTTGGATCGCAGCGCTGCTCGCAGTGTGGTTCGTGGTGACGTTTGTGATCGCGTTTTTTGCACGCGACCTGTCGATGCACCTCTTCAACTCGGACTGGACCTTCGCGTACTGGGTTGGCGCGCAAGGTGCGCCCATCGTCTATGTGCTGATTACCGTGCTGTATGCATGGCGCACCAACCGCGCTGCAGATACGGCCGCCGAACACGAAGAAGCGGTGCAGCGCGATACGTCGGAACCCACCCAGCCGCCGTCCATCTGACCCCGCGCGTTACGCTGCTCCCAATTGGCGCAGCTTCACAAAGGCCAACGCAGCCATCACCGCGTCGTTCAGCGCGTCGTGCGCATCCCAGGTCGGCAAGTCGAGTTCCTTCATGACGGTGGCGAAGCGCAGGTCGAGATCGGCGTCGCCCTGCTGCCGATACGGCGGCAGCTGCTGGAATCGATAGTCGTAGTAAAGGGCCGAGACTTCGATCTTGGGCTGCGGCAATCCGATGCCGAGCATGGGCACCACCACCCGATTGAGCATCGCCACATCGAACTCAAGGTAGTAGCCGACCAGAGGCCTGCTGCCAATGAAGTGCAGCAGTGCATGAATGGCCTGCTCGATCGACACCCCGCTGTCCAGGTCGCGATTGCGCAGGCGATGCACGCAGATGCTTTCCGGGCGCATCTCCCCTTGCGGCCGGATCAGCAGCTCCAGGCGTTCGCTTGTCAGAATGCGATTGCCGACGATACGGACGGCACCGATGGAGACAACCTCGTCGGTGCGCACGTTCAGGCCGGTGGTCTCGCAATCAAGCGCGACCCACTCGCCTGGGGGCGGTGCATCAAGCAGGAAGCGGAACGCCGGATCGCGCAACTTTCGCATCTGGCGCTGCCTTTGCAGAACCTGCAGCCAGCTCGCAAGCCGCCCACCCATGATCACATCCACTCGGTCCGCCAGCGCTGCCGGAGCAGCGTTTTGAACCGTTTGACGGTGCTCAGCGCGTCCTTGAGCAGATCGCGCTCCAGCGACGAAAGGCGCGCCAGATGCACGTCGCTCGACACAGGTTGATGCGCATCGATTTCCGCCAGCCCGGCTTTAAGCCGCAGCGTCATCAGGAAGTGCAGGCTATCGCCCAGCTCGGCGGCCATGTGCGCGTCGAGCGCCCCGGCGCGCACCAGAGCTTCCAGGCGCGGCACGGTGCCTGTCTCGTCGAGTATCCGGTGGGCGAGCGCAAGGCTGCGCACCCCATGAACGATCGGGAAGATGCCCTCCTTCTTCACATCGAGTACGGGGTCGGAGTCGCCAAACCCAAGCAGGCGATCGCGCCAGCCCGGCGCGGCGCTGAAAGCTTCAACAGCAGCGGCAAAGCGGCCGAGGACGGCGTCATTGTCGACCGTCAATTCCAGCAGAGCGCGCCGCAGTTGGTTGAGCAAGGCGGCATCGCCGCACACCGGATGCGCATCGAAGAAAATCGCCAGATGCATCAGGCCCTCGGGGCTCGGCAGGATGAGCCATTCGCGAATGCGCCGCGCGAAGTCACTCGCGGTCATGCACCACTCGGGCCGGCTCAGCATGATGCCGCCGGGGCACGGCGGGTAGCCGAATGCGCCCAGCGCATCGGAGAAGCGCGTGACGATACGCTGCAGATCCGCGGGTGGCACGTAGCCATCGCGCAGTACCAACGCGTTGTCCTGATCGGTCTTGAGCAGTTGCTCGCCGCGCCCCTCACTGCCCATGACGAACAGGCAACTGTTTTCAACGAGTTCGGGGGGCGCAACCATCTGCCAGGCGCGTTCAAACAGGCGGGCGTTGATTTCGCGCACGAGACTGGCGACGTGGTCAATGCGCGAGCCGCCACGCGTGAGCAACGCGACCATCCGCGTAATCTGCGCTGCCACCTGGGCGAGCGCGTCCAAATCCTGCGCCAGGTTGATCTGGACTGTCAGCAGATAGGAGTGGTTGGCAAGAAAGCTGAACACATCCAGTGATTCCAGCAAACCGAGAATCTCATCCCCGCGGGTGACGACCAGCCGGTGCACGCGATGGCGCAGCATCAATGTCAGCGCGTCGCTGATCTGCGCAGAGGCCGGCACGGTGATCAGCGAGAACTGGCTCATCTGCCCCACCGGCAGACGATCCAGCGGAGTGCCTTGCAGGACGGCGCGTTGCAACGAACTGCGTGTGAAGATGCCCACTCGCGGCGGGCTGGCGGTGCCATCGCGCACGAGCACATTCGAGGTGTTCAGTGCCTGAAACAGCTTCACCACGGAGACCACGTCCGTGCCGGCATCGACAAAATGGGCAGGCCGGATGAAGGCATCGCTCACATGCGAGACGGCCAGCGACTGCATCGTCTCCATGCTCTGCCGCTGTGCAATGGCGCTGAGCTTGCTGCCGAGATCGGAAAAAAGCAGCGCACCGAAGGTGGCGTTGGCAGCAATAAGGTCGCGCACCGCCTGACGTGCCACCTGATAAGCCACCACTTCTTCAGCAGCGACGAAGCTGCTGCTCGCCTTGCCGGCCACCAGCGCCCGGCCGTCAAAGCAATCGTCGGGGCCGTAGGTGGCGATCAGCTCGTCGCCGTCGTACTGGGCGACACGGCCTTTGATGATCACGAACAGGTGCAGCGGTGCGGCACCTGCATCCAGGATGGTCTGCCCTTCTGGGTAATAGCCGATGTCGACCGCATCGCGCACCAGGCGCTGCTCGTCCTGATTGAGGCAATCGAACGGCCAGACGGCGAAGTTGAAAGCGCTGGGCATGGTTGCCTTGAAGGCGGGCGATGCAGTGCGTCACCCGCCTCCGGTCAGCGTGGGCAGTGGCCGATCAGTGGCCCGATGCGCCAGCCGCACCGAGGCCCGTTTCCGAGCGGACCTGTTGCGCGGCAAACGACGCCTTTTCGTTCTTGGCGCGAACGCTGCTGTCCAGCACGGAGAACAGCCACACGCCCACGAAGCCGATCGTCATCGAGAACAGCGCGGGCGATGTGTACGGGAACCACGCCGAGCCCTTCGGATAGCCGAGTGTGGCTTCCCACACCGACGGCGAAACGATCGTCAAGCCGACCGACGAGATCAGCCCCAGGAACCCGCCGATGACCGCGCCACGCGTGGTACAGCCCTTCCACAGCATCGACAGGAACAACACCGGGAAGTTGGCCGATGCCGCCACCGCAAACGCCAGCGACACCATGAACGCGATGTTCTGCTTTTCAAACGCAATGCCCAGCAGCACGGCGATCACGCCCAGGACCAGCGTGGTGATACGCGAGACCTTCAGCTCATCGGCGCTGTTGGCCTTGCCGTTCTTGAATACCGTGGCGTAGAGATCATGCGACACGGCCGACGCGCCCGACAGCGTCAGCCCCGCCACCACCGCCAGAATCGTGGCAAAGGCCACGGCCGAAATGAAGCCGTAGAACACATCGCCGCCCACCGATTTGGCCACCAGCACGGCCGCCATGTTGGCCGTGCCTGCGCCGCCCTTGATCACGCCCTTGGCCACATCGGCCATTTCCGGGTTGGTCAGCACCAGCGTGATGGCGCCAAAACCGATGATGAAGATCAGGATGTAGAAGTAGCCGATCCAGGTGGTGGCCCAGAAGACCGATTTGCGCGCCTCCTTGGCATCGGGCACCGTAAAGAAACGCATCAGAATGTGCGGCAGGCCGGCGGTGCCGAACATCAGCGCCATGCCGAACGAGATGGCCGAAATCGGATCCTTGATAAAGCCACCCGGCGACATCACGGACAAGCCGATCTTGGTTGCGTCGTCCGGCGACTTGCCCGCGTTGGCAGCAATGGCGGTCTTCACCTGCACCGCCTTGGCAAACAGCGCTTCCGGGCTGAAGCCGTACTGCGCCAGCACCATGATCGCCATGAAGGTCACGCCCGCCAACAGCATGCACGCCTTGATGATCTGCACCCAGGTCGTTGCGGTCATGCCGCCGAAGAGCACGTAGACCATCATCAACGCGCCGACGATCACCACCGCGATCCAGTAATCCAGCCCGAACAGCAATTTGATGAGTTGACCTGCCCCCACCATCTGGGCGATCAAATAGAACGCCACCACGACCAGTGTGCCGATCGCGGCAAAGCTGCGGATCGGGCCTTGCTCGAAGCGATAGCCCGCCACGTCTGCAAAGGTGAACTTGCCAAGGTTGCGCAGCCGTTCGGCCATCAGGAACGTGATGATCGGCCAGCCGACCAGAAAGCCGATGGAGTAGATCAGGCCGTCGTAGCCGGAGGTCATCACGGCGGCGGAAATGCCCAGGAAGGACGCCGCCGACATGTAGTCGCCCGAAATAGCCAGGCCATTCTGGAAACCGGTGATGCCGCCGCCCGCGGTGTAGAAATCTGCCGCGGAGCGCGTGCGCTTGGCCGCCCACTTCGTGATCCACAGCGTGCCGGCCACAAACAGTGCGAAGAGCACGATGGCCGTGGTGTTGGTGGCCTGCTTGGCGGTCTGTCCGACATCGCCACCCGCAGCGAAGGCTGCTCCGCAGGCGCCTGCGGCCAATGACGCCGCCAGCAAGATTGAAAGCATCTTCTTCATTTGGCGACGTCCTTCAGGATGTCCTGCGTCAGTTGATCGTATTCGCTGTTGGCGCGGCGCACGTAGATGCCGGTAATGACGACAGTGAAAATGATGACCGCCATGCCGACTGGCACGCCCACACTCATCACGCCCGTGCCCACGGGCTTGGCGAGGAAGGGCTTATCGAACGCGATCAGCGCGATGTAGCCGTAATACACCACCAGCATCAGCACCGTCAGAACGACGCCAAGCCTGTTGCGTCGCTGCTTGAGCTGCGCATATTTCGGATGCGCCTCGATTTTTCCTACCAATCCATCCTGCATCGCCTGTCTCCTGGTTTGCTCTTGGAATGTGTGCGGCGATTCTGGAGAGCGAAACTGACTGAACTCTTACTCACGCTGTCAGCGGCGGTTTTACTGCGATAGTGGTTTTCCCTAGCGCTACAACCAGACGTCAGAAACCGTACGCGCCAACTGCCGGCAAATCCGCTGCAAAACGACGCCCCTTGCCAAAAACCGCGCCGTCAACGGTGCACATCTTGTGCGCATGCACATTTGGAGGAAGTGCATATACCGGTTGGCGCTGCTTGCATAAGCCGGCTTTGGGATGATGCAGCGCACGCATCGGTGCCAGGGCCGAAACCATGGTCGGCGCGACCGCCGGAGCAATCCCAAGTGCCTGATTTTTCGGGAATCCAGACCGCCGATCGCGCGCATCGAAAGGCACATGCTTGTCAGAACGCCGTAAGTTTCGGCTCCCACAATCCTTGACACTTCCGCGGGCGAAAAGCGTTTGCGTTGTCATGTCCATGCCCAGCGGGACGACCTACGAAAAAAACAGGAGACAACATGGCAACCGTGCAAAGTGCACCGAACGCGCCCGCCGGGCGTGTGCAGCCCGCGCCCATGACGAGGGAGGAGAAGAAGGTCATCTTCGCTTCGTCGCTGGGGACGGTCTTCGAGTGGTACGACTTCTATCTCTACGGCTCGCTTGCGGCCATCATCGCCAAGCAGTTCTTCTCGGGCCTGGACCCCACGGCTGGCTTCATCTTCGCGTTGCTGGCATTTGCTGCCGGCTTCCTGGTGCGCCCGTTCGGCGCGCTGGTGTTTGGCCGGCTGGGCGACATGATCGGGCGCAAGTACACGTTCCTGGTGACCATCGTCATCATGGGTACGTCGACGTTCATCGTCGGCCTGCTCCCGTCATACGGCACGATTGGCGTTGCCGCGCCGATCATCCTCATCGCGTTGCGCATGCTGCAGGGTCTGGCGCTGGGCGGTGAGTACGGTGGCGCCGCCACGTATGTCGCCGAGCACGCGCCGCACGGCCGCCGCGGTGCCTACACGTCGTGGATCCAGACGACGGCCACGCTCGGCCTGTTCCTGTCGCTGGTCGTCATCCTGGCCGTGCGCGAACTGACCGGCAAGGCGTTCGACGACTGGGGCTGGCGCATTCCGTTCCTGGTCTCGATCCTGCTGCTCGCCACGTCGGTGTACATCCGTTTGTCGATGAGCGAATCGCCGGCATTCCAGAAGATGAAGGCAGAGGGCAAGACCTCCAAGGCCCCGTTGACGGAAGCGTTCGGCCAATGGCGCAACCTGAAGATCGTGATCCTGGCGCTGATCGGCCTGACCGCCGGCCAGGCTGTGGTCTGGTACACGGGCCAGTTCTACGCGCTGTTCTTCCTCACGCAGGTGCTGAAGGTCGACGCCTTCACGGCCAACGTGCTGATTGCCGTAGCGCTTGCTATCGGCACGCCCTTCTTCGTGTTCTTCGGCTCGCTGTCGGACCGCATCGGCCGCAAGAAGATCATCATGGCCGGCTGCCTGCTGGCGGTGGTGACCTACTTCCCGCTGTTCAAGGCGCTCACGCACTATGCCAACCCGGCGCTGGAGCGTGCCCAGCAGACCGCGCAGATCACCATCACGGTCGACCCGAAGGAATGCTCGTTCCAGGGCAGCCCGATCGCCCGCGAGGTGGACTTCCGCTCGTCGTGCGACATCGCCAAGCGTACGCTGGCGCAGGCGTCGGCCAGCTACGAGACGGTCGAAGGCCCGGCCGGCACGGTGGCCTCGGTGTCGATCGCGGGTAAGCAGATCAGCTCGCTCAACGCCACGCGCACGGCAGACGGTCAGAGTTTCGACGCCGACAGCAAGACGAAGATCGCCGACTTCAAGAAGCAGGTGAGCGAGTCGCTCAAGGCGGCCAACTACCCCGCCAAGGCCGATCCCGCCCAGATGAACACGGTCATGGTGCTGGTGATCCTGGTGATCCTGGTGATCTACGTGACCATGGTCTACGGCCCGATCGCGGCGATGCTGGTGGAGATGTTCCCGACGCGCATCCGGTATTCGTCGATGTCGCTGCCGTATCACATCGGCAACGGCTGGTTCGGGGGCCTGCTGCCGACCATCTCGTTCGCCCTGGTGGCCCAGAACGGCAATATCTATCACGGTTTGTGGTACCCGATCTGGATCGCGGCCATCACCTTCGTGATCGGTGTGCTCTTCGTGCGCGAGACCAAGGATGTGGATATTTATCGCAACGACTGACGCAGGGGGTTGACATATTCGCCGAAGACGGTAGAATCCCGCTTCTTCGGCGAATTAGCTCAGTCGGTTAGAGCGACGGAATCATAATCCGCAGGTCCGGGGTTCGAGTCCCTGATTCGCCACCAAATACCAAAAAGCCCTGCTTCGGCAGGGCTTTTTGCTTTTCTGCTTCGCCCCTGCCATCGCCAGGGGGAGTCGCGTTACGCAAGCACTTCTGCTTGCGCCGGCGCCGCAGCGGCCACCGCCAACACCCAATCCGTCGTCAACGCCGGTTGCGTCACGGGCAGCATATGGCCACCGTCGATGATGCGCAGGTTCACACGATCGAGCTTCTGCTTGAGCGCTTCGCCCTGGCGTTTGACGTTGAGGATGCGGTCACCGCGGCCGTACAGCACGTCGACGGGCACCGTCATCGAGGCATAGCGGCGTTCCATGTCGGGCAGGTCTTCCGGCGCAGCGACCAGATCCGACGAAGCCGCATAAAACACATGCGGACGCAGCCCCAGCAAGCCCCCACCCTTGAACGGGAAATCCTTCGGCATGGCCTCGGGCGCAAACACCGCGTCGATGGCCTTACGGGAGTTGATGATCGACAGCGGGATCGCCAGCGTCCATGACACCAGCCTGCGCACCAGCGGCGACGTCAACACCAAGCCCCTGAACGCACCCGGCGGCGCGCTTTCTGCGTGCGTGAGCGGCGCGATCAACGCGAGCCGGCGGATAACGTGCGGATGGTTCAGCCCCACCGCAAGCGAAATCGCCCCACCAAGCGAATGCCCCACCAGCACGGGCTTGTCGAGCCCAAGCTGCTCGATGCACTGCGCGACCGTGCGGGCCTGCGCGTAGATGTTGACCGGCGAATCCGCAGCGCGCACGGATCGCCCTGCCCCCGGTCGGTCGATCACGATCACGCGGTGCGAGCGCGCCAGCCGGTCCATATCCAGGTACGCAAAGTTGCGCAGATTTCCGCACAGGCCGTGCACGAATACGATGGCAGGGCCTTGGCCCCGATCGATGTAGTGCAGGCGATCGCCGCCGATATCAATGAACTGACCTTCGGGCGGGAACCCCTTGGTGACGCGGCGAGCGATGAAAAACGTGAACGCAACAGGCGCGAGGATGGCTAGCGCGATGACGCCGAGAACGATGCTGGTCATAGTGTCCCCAAAGCGGGAGGCGGTTAGGCGGGCTGCGCCGCGCCGATCGGCTGGGCACGGCGTTCGAACTGCATGGCACTGTCGGCCAGTGTGCCGAACTTGAGCATCATCAGATCGCGCGCGTAGTTCTGATATGACTTCCACGGCTGCTTGTCGCCCTGCTTGGGCAGGATGGCCGACGCGCGCTGGATGTAGCCTGACGTCAGATCGACGGCGGGCTCGCGGCTCATGGCTTCGTCGTCGAGACGCGGCACGCAGGTATCGAAGCCGTTGGACTGCATGTGGTTGAGCAGCCGGCAGACGTACTGCGCGATCAACTCAGCCTTGAGCGTCCACGATGCATTCGTATAGCCGAATGACGACGCCAGGTTCGGCACGCCGCTGTACATCATGCCCTTGTACGACACCGTCTCGGCCAGATTCACGGCACGCCCGTCGACGGTGATGGCCGCCCCGCCCAGCACTTTCAATTTGAGCCCCGTGGCCGTGACGATCACGTCCGCATCAAGATGCTCGCCGCTCTTGAGCTGCAGGCCGGTGGCGGTGAAGCGTTCGATTTCGTCGGTCGCAATCGACGCCTTGCCCGCGCGGATCGTCTTGAACAGATCGCCGTCCGGCACGAGGCACAGGCGCTGGTCCCACGGGTTATAGCGCGGCGTGAGGTGTTTGCGCACGTCGAACCCGGGGCCGATCTGCTTGCCGGCCATGCGGATGATGAAGTCTTTGAATGCCTTCGGCTTGCGACGCGCGAGGCTGTAGAAGTACATCGTCAGCAGCACGTTCTTCGTGCGCACCAGCCGGTGAGCGAGACCGGACGGCAGCCAGCGACGCAACGTGTTGGCCAAGGCATCCTCTTCGGGCCGCGAGACGATGTAAGTAGGCGAGCGCTGCAGCATCGTCACATGCTGCGCGGTGCCCGCCATCGCGGGCACAAGCGTGACGGCCGTGGCCCCGCTACCGATCACCACCACACGCTTTCCCGCATACGAAAGATCGTTCGGCCAATGCTGCGGATGGACGATGCGGCCCTGGAACCTGTCCATCTCGGGCCACGTCGGGGCGTGGCCCTCTTCGTAGTCGTAATAGCCGCTGCACATGTAGAGGAACTTGCAGGTGAACTGCACCGGTTCCTCGCGCGTGCCATCGCTGCGCAGCGCCTGCACGGTCCAGCGCGCGGCGGCGGAATCCCAGCTCGCACCCGTCACCTTGTGGCGGAAACGGATGGATTTGTCGATGCCGAACACGCGCGCGGTGTCTCGGATGTAATCGAGGATCGTCTGACCGTCGGAGATGGCCTTGCTGCTGTGCCACGGTCGGAAGCTGTAGCCGAGCGTGAACATGTCGGAATCGGAGCGGATGCCCGGATAGCGGAACAAGTCCCACGTGCCGCCGATGGCTTCGCGCCCTTCGAGAATGGTGAAACGCGCCGACGGGCAGCGCTCGCGCAGGTGATACGCCGCGCCAATGCCCGAGAGGCCCGCACCGACGATCAGCACGTCGACGTCGGTATCCGGTGCGGCTGCCCGATTGCGGGGCACGCCCGGGTTGGCGCTTCGCTCCATCGTCGTGTCCATGCGGTCTCCTGGTTGCAGCCCGGGGGCGGGATCAGCAAATTTCGCATTAAATGTGGTGTGATTCGTCACCACTTTAATTTTCGAGCGTCCTGACGTCAAATAGCGAAATGGAGAAAACACTTGAAACAGCACACGCGCCCGCGAAGAAAGGCCGCCCGTATGGCGGTGTGGCGCCGGAGGCACGCGCGGCAGAACGCCGCGATGCACTCATTCGCGCTGGCACGCGCGTGTTCGGCACGGTGGGCTTTCGCAAGGCCACCGTGCGCGCGATCTGTCAGGAAGCGAAACTCAACGACCGGTACTTTTACGCCGCGTTCGACAGCACCGAAGCCCTGCTCCGCGCGACCTACCAGCAGCATGCCGAAGACTTGCGCGCGCAGGTTTCAGAGGCCACCGCCGCCGCTGGCAATACGCTGGAAGCGCGTGTCGACGCCGGCCTGCACGCGTTTTTCGCGTTCTTGCGTGACCCATGTGCGGCGCGCGTGCTGCTGCTGGAAGTGATGGGCGTGAGCCCGGAAACGGATGCGACCTACCAGCGCAACCTGCTGGAGTTCGGCAAGCAGATCATGGCGAATGCCGAACTGCCCGGCGCCCCCCTTGAGGACAACGCCGAACAGCGCGCCGACCAGCGCATCCTCGGGTTGGCACTCGTGGGTGCCCTGACCAACGTGGGGGCGGCGTGGCTTCTGACCGGCTATCGAGACGCCGAAGACAAGATGGTGCGCAACTGCCGGCAAGTCGTGCTCGGCACGTTGCGCGCCATGCTCGGCGTTTAGGCCGATCCTTCCAGCCTGCCCAGTCGAACCACGGTCACGCCGGGGGCCAGATGCCGCAGCGATGGCTGCAGCAGCACGCAGTTGTCGTACGGCGTGACGATTCGCAGCGCTCCATCGGTGGCGATGACGGTGCCGGCGCGCGCGATGGTCTCCATGCCGCGATAGTCGTCCGCAAAACGGAACGCGGCGGACTTAGCGACCACCGGATCGGTCACCCGAATGCAACGCACCTCCAGCGCAGGCGCCATGCCCAGCCATTCCGATACTGCTGACGCATCGACGGTGCCCAGCGCCACCAGAAAACGCGCGCACGCGTCCAGCGCAACATCCCGGCTCACGCGTTCGAAGTGTTGACCGCATTCGATGAGCAGCGCGTTCTTCGGACTGGCGGCATCGCCAAAGCCGCCGTAGTCGCGCAAGCGGCGGCCTGCGGCATGGCCGGCATCGATCATCAGATGTGAAGGCGCGCCAACGAGGCGGCCCAATGCGACGCCTTTGACATGCGGGCCGGTCAGCATCAGCGGCTCGGCCTTCTCATGCATCGAGTGAATATCGAGCAGGGTATCGACCGTGTCGATCACCGGGCGCAGCTCGCGCGCGCGGCGAAGTTCCAGCGTGTTGCCGGAGCCATCAAGCTTGTCCGCAGACCACACGCGGTTCAGGTCTTCGTCAATGAAGCGCGTGGCATCCGGGTCGTTGATATCGAAGCGCTCATACGCCTCGACGTTGGCAAATGACAGCGTGAGCCGGCCATGTGCTGGGCGCACGCCGGCAGCCAGCAGCGCATCCACGGCAATCGCGCCGCACAGCTCATTGCCGTGCGTAAGCGCGTTGATCATGACGTGCGGACCGGGCATACCGCTATCGAACGTGTGCACGTAATCAATACCGTGCGTGCCGGCTTTCCAACGGCGGATATCAGGCTTGTACAACTCGATCGGGTAGACCGGGAGCGTGGCGCGCAGCGCCTCCAGGGTCATCATGCGAAATCCTTCGGTGTGACGAGAAGTCTGTTCAGGTTCGATCCGCACGAGCGCGCCCGCGCAGCATCCACAGCGAGGCCAGGCTGATCAGCGTGGTCGCAAACACGTAGAAACTCGGCGACGTCTTGATGTGCGTAACGCCAATCAGCCACGTGACGATCAGCGGCGAGAATCCACCGAAGATCGTCACGGACAGGTTGTAGCTCAGCGCCAGGCCCGTGCCACGCGTGCGCGTCGGGAAAATATCGGCAAGCAGCGCAGGCAGCGGCGCCAGGATGGCCGCCAGAAGCACACCCACGATCGCCTGCATGACCAGCAGCGTCCAGAACGTCGGCTGTGCGACCAGCGTGGCAAACATCGGATACGTCGACAGCGCAATCACCACCATCGCAATCGACACCACACGGATGCTGCCGAAGCGATCTGCCAGCAAGCCGAACGCGGGTGCCATCACCATCAGCATCGCGCCGGTGATCATCGTGCAGACCAGCGAGGCACTGGTGGCGATATGGAGTTGATTGATGGCATAGGTCGGCATGTAGACCTTCTGCACGTAGTTGAATGCAGTGACGGCCACGACCACGCCGGCGCCCAGCAGCAGCCCCGGCAAACCCTGCGTGAGCGTATCGCGCAGCGGCGAGCGCTCTTGCAGCGCAGCCGGCGCTTCCGCCTGCATGGCGACGAACTCCGGCGTTTCCGGCGTATGGCGGCGGATGTAGACGCCAATCGGGCCGATCAGCAAGCCGAACAGGAACGCCACGCGCCAGCCCCACGACTCCACCTGCGCGGTGGTCAGCGCGTAGGTGATCCACGCGCTCAACCCTGCGGCAAGCAAGGTGGCAAGACCCTGCGTGGCGGCCTGCCAGCTCGCGTTGTAGCCCATGCGCTTGCCGTTGGCGTGCTCGATCATGAACGCCGTGGCCGATCCGAATTCTCCGCCGGCCGAAAAGCCCTGCAGCAGCCGCGCCACGATCACGATGGCCGGCGACCACAGGCCGATCGACGCATATGTCGGCGCAAACGCGATCATCGCCGTGCCCAGCATCATCAGCAGGATCGACCACGTTAGCGCGGCCTTGCGCCCCACGCGGTCGGCATAGCTGCCAAGCACCATCGAACCCAACGGCCGCATGATGAACGACACGCCAAACGTGCCGACGGAGAGCATCAGCGAACTCCACGCATCGCCCGTCGGGAAGAACAGCTTGCCGATGGTGATGGCGAAATAGCCGTAGATCAGCAGATCGTAGTATTCGAGCGCATTGCCGACGCTGGCCGCCAATACGGCGCGCCAAGGCGCGGGATGTCGATGGGTGGCGGCGGCGCGTGCTGCTGCGCCGCTCGCGTTGAGGGTGTGGGCTGGCATGGTTGTCTCCCCGTGGTCTGTGCCGACCCGCCTGTTTTGCCGAACGGCGCTGGCGGGCGAAGGTTGCGGAGGAGTCTAGGTGCCGCGCCGAGGCGGCTTGTGCCGTTTCGGCACAAGGTTGGGCTTTTTGCGACGCGCCTCAGGCGAGATCGTTACGGCCGTGACCGCTGGCATTGTCGAGCGCCCGTTGCCACACTTCGTCGAGCAACGCGCTCTGGTTGCTGCGCACGCGCATCATGCGGATGTTGACGTGGATGTGCCAGGTGTCGTCACCAGCGGGGCGCAGTTCACCCGCGTTCAGGTGCGGCCTGGCCAGGCGATAAGGCAGCCACGCCATGCCGAATCCGCGCAGGGCCATCTCTTCCACCGCTTCGTAAAAATCCGCCTGGAACACGGGCTGCAGATGCGCCTTCCGATCGGCGGCCGCCAGATGGCTGTCGAGCATCTGCCGCAATGTCAGCCCACGCGCGAAGGCCAGCCATGGAAGCGGTTCTGCAGCCAAGCCCGGCAGCGTGAAGCGCGGGCGGCCGCGCTTGTCGGGGGCGCTCACCGGCACGAGCGTCTCGCTGCCCAGCAGGCAATGGTCGTACTTGCGCGGATCGAGCAGCGCATCGGCCTGCGGGCTGGCGTAGGCGATCAGCAAATCGACCGTGCCATCGGCAAGGGCCAGCACGCCCTCTTGCGTGCCGCCTGTCGTCACGCTGAGCGGAAACACGCCGCGCTGACGCGCCAGCGATTCGTACCAGCCGGGGACGAAGGTGCGCGCCAGCGTACGCCCGGTGCCGATCCTGAGCGCCACGGGCAGTTGCGCCTCCCGCAGCAGCAAGCGCGCATCGTTCAGACCGTCCACGGCATTGGCGGCCGCATCCAGAAACAAGCGCCCTGCCGCCGTGAGCGTGACCGGATGCTCGCTACGCTCGATCAGCGAGGTGCCCACCCATTCCTCTAGCGCCTTGATCCGGCGGCCGAATGCGGGGTGCGTGACGTTGCGGTTCTCGGCGGCGCGGCTGAAGCTGCGCGTCTTGGCGAGTTCCTTGAAGTCTTCCAGCCATTTGATCTGCATGGCGCGTCCGGTCTTGTGTGGTGGGCGTGAGGTCTGCGCATTATCTCCGCAGCCTGCGCGAACAGCCTTAACGTGCGCGCCGTATCGTTATCATCTTGAGCAAACGATCCGCCACGCTTTCATGTCCGCACTTCGCCCGCTCTCCATCGGCATTGCCGGCGCCGGTAACGCCGGCCTCGCCGCCGCCATCGCGTTTGTCCGCCAGGGGCACGACGTGCACGTCTTCGAAAAACACCCGCAGCTGACCGCCATGGGCGCAGGCCTGCTGATCCAGCCACAGGGTATTCGGGCGCTGGAGGCGCTCGGCGTGGGCCGCGAGCTGGAGGGCATCGGCGCGCCGATTGATCGGCTGATCGGTCTGAACCATCGCGGCTGGCGTCTGCTCGACATCGACTACGCCGAGACGCCCGGCCGCGCCGTCACGCGGCATGCGCTGTCGTCCATGCTCTACGACGCCGCCTTGCATGCGGGCGCAACATTCCACTTTGGTTGCGCGATCCAGCAGTTGCTTGTTGATGGACCACGCGCGCAAGTCGCGCACACGCAGGGCGAATCAGTCTTCGATCTGTTTGTAATTGCCGATGGCGCGGCGTCAGCGCTGCGTGAGTCCGCAGGCCTGGCCGGCCCGTCAAGTACCTATCGATGGGGCACGCTGTGGTTCCAAGGATGGGTGGAGGGCTGGAACCCGCGCGTGCTGCAGCAGCGCTTTCGCGGCACGCGCGAGATGATGGGCCTGCTGCCTACCGACGTAGACGGCACACGTACGCGCCTGTCGATGTTCTGGAGCCTGCCCAGCGATGCCGTCGACGCCTGGCGACAGACCGACATCACACAGTGGAAGGCGCATGTCCTCAGCCTGTGGCCGCAAGCCGCGCCCATGGTCGAACAGATCGGCTCGCACGACGATATGCCGTTTGCCGTCTATCGCCACACGTGGCCGCGCGCGTTGGCCAAACCACCTTACTGCGTCATCGGCGATGCTGCGCACGCCATGAGCCCGCAACTCGGCCTGGGGACCACGCTGGCCGCACAAGATGCACTCGCACTTGCGGGATGCGTGCAAGTCCATGGTGCCGCCGATGGCGCGCTCGCCTACCACGCCCGTCGCCTGCGCACCGTGCAGGCCTACCAGACACTGAGCCGCGCGCTCACGCCATGCTTCCAGGCGCAATACGGCGGTTGGATGCGAGACGTGGTGTTTGCCACCGGTTTGCGCGTACCCGGTGTCGCCTGGCTGATGAAACGCAGCCTGGCCGAGCCGCCCGCGCGCGATGCCGCACTCGCTCCTGCTGCGGCTTCCACGGCTGCGAGCGAAAAGCCTCAGGCATGACACCACGCCATCCATCGGCATGAGTCTGTTGCAGACCTTCCTTCCCGAGCATCAGTTCAGCGAGCAGCACCACATACGGGTCAATGCACCGCCCGCGCGCGTGCTCGACATGGCATCGCAACTTGACGTCAAGGATTTCCCGGTGGCCAGACTGTTCCTGCATCTGCGGGCCATCCCGGCGCGCATCGCCGTCGCGCTTGGCAGGCCCAGTGCGCGCCGGATCGACGCCGGATTCGGCCTGCACGATTTCACCGCTCTCGGCAGAAACGGAGATCACGAATTCGCCCTCGGCTTGGTGGGTCGCTTCTGGGAAGCGGCCGGCGGGCTCATCCACGTTGAAGCCAGCGCGTTTCACACGTTCTGCGCCCCTGATATCGCCAAGCTCGTCATGACGTTCGTCGCTGAGCCCGTGGGCACCGGCACGCTGCTGACCACGCGCACGTGCGTGCACTGCTGCAGCACAACGGCGCGCCGGCGCTTCACGCCTTACTGGATACTGGTCCGCGTGCCAAGCGGGCTGATCCGCCGGATGATGCTGCAGCGGATCAAGCAGCTTGCAGAGGCAGAAGACGCGCCGCTTACACGTCCAGAATAACCAGCGTGCCGGCGCTGCCGGCATCTACGCTGTGCGGTACGCCGGCAGGCACCACATACAGCTCGCCGCGCGAGACCGTCACCGCTTCGTCGCAGATGCGCAGGCGAAGCTCGCCATCGATCACCAGCAGGCCTTCGGCATAGTCGTGCACCTCGTTGGGATACGACGTGCCGTCCATGCGCAGCACCTTGAAATTGGCGCTACCAAAACGCTCCATCACGCGAGACGACCATGCGCGCGGCAGCGCTTCGGCCTCTGCATTGAGATTGAAAAACGGCACGCTGGCCTCGCCCAGAGAAAGAGAAACGCCGAGCATAACAGCCGATGAAAACAATAAGGGCGTCCCATTCCATTGCTGGACGGGCACCCTCACTGCGCGCTGATGGCCTCGGGCTTAAGCGTCGTACGATGCGATATCCATCTCGGACAGCGCATTCATGTTGTTCGCCGGTTTGAGATGGTCGACGCGATAGCCGTGCTTGTACACCGCCACCAGGCGCACCTCGTTCACCGGCTCGATATTCAGTTTCATGCGGATGCGCGACACGTGGCTATCGATCGTGCGCGTGTATTCCGATGAATTGCGGCCCCACACCTGCCCGAAGATGTGGTCGCGCGACAGCGTGCGGCCCACGTTCGAGAACAACAGCAGCGCCAGCTGGAACTCGATGCCCGTCAGCGTAACGGGTTCGCCGTGCAGGGTGATCTGTTGGCGCTGCGTGTTGAAGTGGTACGGCCCTACGGCGAATGGCAGACGACCATACGGAATGGGATAGGCACGGCGCAGCAGCGCGTCGACGCGCGCACGCAGCTCGGCAATGCGGAACGGCTTGGCGATGTAGTCATCCGCGCCGTGCGTGAGGGCGCGCACAAGACTTTTCTCGCCTTCTTCGGCCGTGACAAAGAGCACCGGCAACACTTCTTTATGGCGGCTGCGCACGACGCTCAGTACGTCGATCCCGAGCATGCCAGGCGTATGCCAGTCGAGGATCAGCATGTCGTACGACGATCGGCCCAGCATGCGCAGCAAGGTCGCACCGTCGGTGTAGGTCACCACGTCGTGGCCGGACTGGGAAAGGATCTGGACGATGACTTCGCTTTGGAAGGGATCGTCTTCAAGCAAGGCGATACGCATGTTCGACTCCATGAAAATTCGCACATGCGTCGCGGCGGGTGCGGAATTGATGGCGCTTATTCAAGCGCGTTCGGCGCATTCCGTTGCATGTGTTACGTGGCAGCAATTTTCATGGCGAGGTTTGCTACGAACCATGAGAAGAGTCCTAATTTGTGAAGGCCGTTAAACACCGTGCGACAAGCATTCGTGAAACGGCAAAAAAAAAAAGCCCGGACGATGATGTCCGGGCGGCGGTGCTTCCCACAACAGTGTGACGGGATCAGAAACACCCAAGGGTCGCATGTGCCAGACACATCGCAGCGCACCGGGGGGAAGCACTGCAACGCTTACGGGGGTGACGTCATGGAGGGTCAGACGTACTGGTCCGGCACACGTGGATCGCATGGTGCCTTGCGAACCGTGCGACGGGCGCAGTCGTGACAACATTTAACGTCGGCAGCTTCTATGCCGCGACACTTCAGGTGGGATCAGCGTTTTCCAGCTCCTGCCGGATCGACTCGGTCAGCATGTCGATCAGCAAGCGAACGCGCCTGGGAACGAACCGGGCAGAGGGCGTGACGAGGTTGATCGGCTCACCGCTGGTCGCATAGTCCGGCAGCACGCGAACGAGTCGCGGCAGCGGTGCGTTGGCGCGCGCCACGGCACTCGCATACAGCGGCAGCGGGCCGATACCGGCGCCTGAAGCAATCAACGTTTCCAGGTAGATAAGGCTGTCGGCATTCAGCCGGGCGCGCACGGCCACGGTTTTCAGGCCATCGGGGCCGACGAGGCGCCATTGCGTTTCGCCGCGGCCGGTGCCGCGAAAATCGAGGCAGCAATGGTCGGCCAGCCCTTGTACGGTGTCCGGCGCACCGCGGCGCTGCAGGTATTCGGGCGAGGCGAACAGGCCGATGCGCAACACGCCCAGCGACCGCGCGACCAGCGAACTGTCGGCCAGGCGTCCGACGCGGACGGCAAGGTCAAAACCTTCCTGCACGAGATCGACATTGCGCGGCGTCAGCACGACGTCCAGATCGATCTCCGGATACTGCTGCATGAAGCGCGCCGCCACCGGCGCCACCAGCAGGCGGCCGACGTCTTCGGAAGACGTGATCCGCACCTTGCCGCGCGGCAAGTCCTGCAGCTCGCCGGCGCAGGTGGTGGCGCGCTCGATGTCTTCCAATGCATGCGAAGCCACCTGATACAGGCTCTGGCCCGCGTCGGTCAAATGCAGGGTGCGCGTCGTGCGCTGTAACAGTCGCACGTTCAAATCCTGTTCAAGCGCAGCAATGCCCCGGCTGACGGACGATTTGGGCAGATCCAGCCGCGTTGCCGCTGCCGTGAAGCTCCCCGCTTCGACCACCCGCACGAACAGCGCCAATTGGTTCAGATCCATGGTTTCCTCCTCTTATCGTGATGCGCACCCGCCTAGCGGTGATTGTCTCACCGGGAGCAACATTTTTTCCCACCATAACCGACTAGTGCAAACGAGGCAACTACCCTACATTTGGCGTATGACAAATGCCGAATTTCAGGAGAACCACATGGAAACCCTCGTGCAACCGCAAGTGCAGCCCGTGCAACGTGGCCGTCGCGTGGAACGCATCATCACCGGCCGCCCTACTTCGGACGGTGCGGGCGTGAAGCTGACGCGCGTGCTGACGAACAACCTGCAACGCCGCCTCGATCCGTTCCTGATGCTGGACGCATTCCGCAGTGACGATCCGAACGACTATCTGGCCGGCTTTCCCGATCATCCGCACCGCGGCTTTGAAACGGTGACGTACATGATCGCGGGCCGCATGCGCCACCGCGACAGTGCCGGCCACGAGGGCCTGCTGCAACACGGCGGCGTGCAGTGGATGACGGCCGGCAGCGGCGTCGTGCACTCGGAAATGCCGGAACAGGAAGACGGCGTGATGGAAGGCTTCCAGCTTTGGCTGAACCTGCCCGCCCGCGACAAGATGACGACGCCGTGGTACCGCGACATTCCGTCGAACGAGATCCCCGAGTTCACGACGGAAGACGGCGTGGCCGTGCGCGTGATCGCCGGTGAATCGCACGGTGTGCAAGGCGCGATGACGCGCGAAGCGACACAGCCGCTGTACCTCGACATCACGCTGCCGGCGGGCGCGTCGTTCGCGCAAGCGCTGCCGGCCGGACACAACGCGTTCGTCTATGTGTTCCGTGGCAGCGCGCTGGTGGGCGACGCCGAAGCAGCCGGCAACGCCGGGCTGCAGCGCGTGGAAGACAAGCAGATGGCCATCCTTGCCAACACGGAAGGCAGCGACGGTGTGGTGATCCGTGCAGGCGACGCTGAGGCGCGTGTGCTGCTGGTGGCCGGCAAGCCGCTGAACGAGTCGATCGCGCAATACGGCCCGTTTGTGATGAACACGCAGGAAGAAATCTTCCAGGCCGTGCGTGACTTCCAGGCCGGCAAGTTCGCCTAAGCCCACGCCTCAAAGAAAAACCGCCGCTCGGTTTCACCAGAGCGGCGGTTCGTCCAACAGCGCGATCTGCTCGCGCAATTCCAACACCCGGTCCTGCCAGTAGCGTTGCGTGTTGAACCACGGGAACGCGGCAGGAAACGCCGGATCATTCCAGCGACGCGCCAGCCATGCGCTGTAATGCAGTAAGCGCAGCGTGCGCAGCGCTTCCACCAGATACAGCTCGCGCGTGTCGAATTCACAGAAATCCTCATAGCCGGCCAGCAGGCTGGCAAGCTGCGATTGCATCGATGCGCGATCACCCGAGAGCAGCATCCACAGGTCTTGCACGGCGGGACCGGTGCGGCTGTCGTCAAAATCGACGAAATGCGGGCCGGCCGAGCGCAGCGAATCCCCCTTCTGCAGCGGATCACCCTGCTTGGCGTCGGCCTCTTCGATCCAGAGCACGTTCGAGGCGTGGCAATCGCCGTGCAGGCGCAGCAATGAAACGTCGCCCGCGCGGTCGTAGCAGCGGCGCACGCCGTCGAGTGCGGCGTCGGCCACGCTGCGCCACGCCGGCAACAAATCGGGGGGGATGAAATCGTGTTCGAGCAGCCAGTCGCGCGATTGCACGCCGAAGGTGTCGATGTCGAGCGCCGGACGGGCCGTGAACGGTCGCTGCGCACCAACAGCGTGAATGCGCCCGAGGAAACGTCCCATCCATTCAAGGGTGTCGTCCTGCTCGATGGCAGGCACACGGCCTGCACAACGCGGGAAGACCGCGAAGTGCCAGCGTTCGAACGCGTGCAGCGTACGGCCATCGATTTCCAGCGGCGCGATCACCGGAATTTCCGCCGCTGCGAGTTCGGCCGTAAAGCTGTGCTCTTCGACGATCTGCGTGTCGGTCCAGCGGCCCGGGCGGTAGAACTTGACCACCACCGGCGCGCTGTCTTCCACGCCGACCTGGTAGACCCGGTTTTCGTAGCTGTTGAGCGCGAACATGCGGCCGTCCGGCATCAGCCCGACCTCCGCCAGCGCATCCAGAATGCTGTCAGGCGTCAGGCCGTCGTAGGGCGCGTCGGCTGATGCGGGTGGGCCGTCGTCGTGCATCAACGTCAGGCTTTACGGCCGCCGAGCAACGCAGCCGCCTTGGCGAACAAACCATTGAACGGCTGCTTGGCCGGCTGTGCCTTATGGGCGGGCTGCGCGGCTTGCGTGTTCGATGCACGACGTTGTTGACCGCCCTGCCCGCCTTGTCCATTGCCTTGGCCTTGGCCTTGGCCTTGACCGTTGCCCTGGCGCTGGCCACGCGCCTGCGATTGGCCGTTGCCGGCACCGTGGCCATTGCGCGGCTTCGGCGCAGCCTGGCCGTCACGTTGACCTTGCGCCTGACGCTGGCGGCTGCCGGCACCATTGCGGCCTTGGCCTTGGCCTTGGTTCTGACCCTGACCCTGACCCTGACCCTGGCCCTGGCCCTGACCGTTACCGCTCGACTCGCGACGCGGCTCACGAGGCTCACGCGGAGCCCGCGGCTCGCGCGGCGCAGCGTTGCCGCTGGCCTGGCGCGGCTGCTGGCTGCGCCCACCGCCCGGGCGGCCACCGCGCGCGTTACCGCCACGGCCCGCGGAGTTGCGCCCGTTCGGAATCGGCTCCGCCGCGATGGCCGGGTCCGGCTCGAAACCTTCCAGCACGGTACGCGGCAGTTCGCGCTTGATGAGGCGCTCGATGTCGCGCAGCAAGCCATGCTCGTCCACGCAGACCAGCGAAATCGCCTCGCCTTGCGCGCCGGCGCGGCCCGTGCGGCCGATACGGTGCACGTAGTCTTCCGGCACGTTCGGCAGGTCGAAGTTGACCACGTGCGGCAGTTGGTCGATGTCGATACCACGGGCGGCGATGTCGGTTGCGACCAGCACCCGCAGCGTCCCGGCCTTGAACTCCGTCAGCGCACGCGTGCGCGCCGATTGGCTCTTGTTGCCGTGGATGGCCAGCGCGGGAATGCCGTCGCGCGTGAGCTGCTCGGCCAGGCGGTTCGCGCCGTGCTTGGTGCGCGTGAAGACCAGCACCTGGTGCCAGTCGTTGTCGCGCACGAGCTTGGCCAGCAGTTCGCGCTTGCGCTCTCGGTCGACCGGGTAGATGCGTTGTTCGACTGTTTCGGCGGTCGTGTTGCGGCGCGCGACTTCGATCAGCGCCGGCTTGTCCAGCAGGCGATCGGCCAGTTCGCGAATGTCGTTGGAGAACGTTGCCGAGAACAGCAGGTTCTGTCGCTTCGGCGGGAGGATGTTGAGGATCTTGCGGATGTCGTGGATGAAGCCCATGTCCAGCATGCGATCGGCTTCGTCCAGCACCAGCAGTTCAATGTGGGACAGATCGATGGTGCGCTGGCCGACGTGGTCCAGCAGGCGGCCCGGCGTGGCCACGACGATATCGACACCGCGCTTGAGCGCATCGATCTGCGGGTTGATGCCGACGCCGCCGAACATCACCATCGACTTCAGCGGCAGGTATTTGCCATAGGCGCGCACGCTTTCTTCCACCTGCGCGGCAAGCTCACGCGTGGGCGTCAGCACCAGCGCGCGGATCGGAAAGCGCATGCCCTGCGGCGTCTGCACCTTGTTGGGCTGCGATGCAGACAGGCGGTGCAGCAGCGGCAGTGTGAAACCGGCGGTTTTGCCGGTGCCTGTCTGTGCACCGGCGAGCAGGTCACCGCCCTTGAGGATGGCAGGGATGGCCTGGCGTTGAATCGGAGTGGGTTCTGCGTAGCCGAGTTCGGCCACGGCACGTACCAGCTTGTCTGACAAGCCGAGTTCGGAAAACGACATGGAAAAGCGATTGGACCGGCGTGTCCCGCGCATTCGTTCGTGCGCCAATCGTGGACAAAGCCTGGGTAGGTGACGGGGCGACTGGACCCCGGGGACTGCAAGAAGGGCGCTAGTTTAACAGGTGATGGTGTTTACCCCACCGCCGCCCGCAATGCCTCCACGGCGTATGCACCACATCCCCGGCCGCTCCATCAACGCATATCGTCGGAAATGCACGGGGAATGCGCCTCCGGCTGTAGACACACGCCGCTCCCGCCTATCGCAAAGATCGGCATTCGTGTGGGGGGGGCCTGCACGCTGGTGGTCCAGGACGGCGGCTCCACGTCCCAACCCTGCACAAAACCCTGCCCCATTTTTTGGCAGTCTGAACTCGCTCCATCGGCCGGCGGGCTGACCCGCTCCTCGCGGTGCGAGCCTGGTTGAGCTTTCTTATGTTTGCGCTCACTCACTTTCCGAGCCACGTGTTTCATACATTGGCTGGGCAACCTCTTCCGGTCTAGAGTGCCTGCTCGAATTGGGCGCTTGGCGTTTTCAAACGTCTGTTCCTAACATGCCCGGGCAACCCCATACACATGTTTGAATCGTACGTTCGAGCGCTGCACCGCAGCAATCGAGCCCGATATCAGGCTTAAAAAAACGAGGTAGGAGACATGGGACGTCCTGGAGCAGGAGACACCAAGGGCCGCATTCTGGAAGCCACCGAACTGCTGTTCATCGAGTTCGGCTACGAGGCGATGTCGTTGCGGCAGATCACGGCGCGCGCCAAGGTCAATCTGGCGGCGGTCAATTATCACTTCGGCAGCAAGGAAGCGTTGATGCAGTCGGTGCTGGGGCGCCGTCTCGACCCGCTCAACACGCGCCGGCTGGCGCTGCTGGATGCGTGCGAAGAGCGCTGGACGAAAGAGCAGCTGACCTGCGACCACGTGCTCGGCGCGCTGTTCGTGCCGGCGCTGCAGATGGCGCGCAACCCTGACACCGGCGGGCCTGCGTTCCTGCGGCTGATGGGGCGGGTGTATTCCGATACTTCGCCGTTCGTGCAGAACTATCTGCTCGGCCACTATGCGCCGGTGTTCGATCGCTTCTTCGAAGCCTTCTCGCGCGCGCTGCCACACCTGCCGCGGGCAGAACTGGGCTGGCGCCTGCACTTTGCTCTCAAGGCACTCGCCGGCGTACTGGCCGGGGACGACCTCAACAATCTGCTGCCGCTGTTCACGCAGGGCAAGCCGATGAACGATGCCTCACTCCTGGCACGCCTGACGGCGCTGGTGGTGGCCACGCTCAACGCCCCGCTGCCTGGCGAGGCCGGCGCGCTCGACCAGGTCGTCGAACTGGCCGAAGCACAGGTGCCCACGCCGGTCGCGCAAGCAGACGATGCCTCCAACGGCAACGACAGCGGCCACGGCGGCTCGGGCCGCCACGCCGGGCACGGCAATGGCCGCATCACCGAACGCAGCGCGACGCCTGCCACGGCGTCGCCCTTCGCCGGTGACTTGTTCGGCCGCACGCCGGGCTCGCGCGCAAGCGCAGACGATGCCGCGGACGACCACGACGACCTCAGCGCCGACGAGCACGACGATCACCACGGTGCCGACAGCGATAGCGACGGCCCCGCGCCGTCTGCGCGCACCCGGGCATTGGCCATTCGCCGCAGCAATGCAGCACGGGCGATCTTCCCGGCCAACCCGATGCGGCCCTGGCGCAGCCCCAACGCCTGACAACGCGGGCGCCGCGCGGCACTCCCGTGTGCAGGCACGGGAGTCGCTCCGGTGTTCGGCAGGTGCCGCCGCATGTTCGAGACAGCCGGCACATCAACGCATCGAATGGAGACCCTCATGACGACGATCTGGATCGTCCTGCTTTGCATCGGCGCGCTCGCTCTCGCCAGCATGGAAGCCTCGGCATTCGCCTGGCTGATCGCAACGGCGGTGTGGCTGGTCGCCGGTGCTTGGCTGGGCCTCGTCGGCCCGGTGATGACAACGGTGCTCGCCATCGTCTTTGTGCTGCCCGCGCTGGTGCTTGCGGTCAAGCCGTTGCGCCGGGCACTCATCGCGCGCCCGGTGCTGGCGATGTTCCGCAAGATCATGCCGGAGATGTCGCAGACGGAGCGCGACGCCATTGAAGCCGGCACGGTCTGGTGGGATGCCGAATTGTTCTCGGGCCGGCCGAACTGGTCGCGTTTGCTGTCTTCCCCGCCGCCCCGTCTGTCGGCGGAAGAGCAATCCTTCCTCGACGTCGAAACTGAAAAGCTTTGCGACCTTGCCAACGATTGGGAAAGCACGCAGATCTGGCAAGACCTGTCGCCCGAGGCTTGGGCCTATGCCAAGCGCGCGGGCTTCCTCGGCATGATCATCCCGAAGGAATACGGCGGCAAAGGCTTCTCGGCGTATGCGCACTCGCAGGTCATCATGAAGCTGTCGACGCGCTGCTCCGCTGCAGCCGTTTCGGTCATGGTGCCCAATTCCCTGGGCCCCGCCGAGCTGCTTCTGCACTACGGCACAGAAGCGCAAAAGGACCATTACCTGCCGCGCCTCGCACGCGGGGAAGAAATCCCATGCTTTGCGCTGACCAACGCGTATGCCGGCTCCGATGCCGCCGCCATTCCCGACGTGGGCGTGGTCTGCCGCGGCATGCACGAAGGCCGCGAGACCCTTGGCTTTCGCGTGACATGGAGCAAGCGCTACATCACGCTCGGCCCCATCGCGACAGTGCTGGGACTGGCCTTCCGCGCAGTCGATCCGGATGGTTTGCTCGGTGCCGACAAGGAACCCGGCATCACGTGCGCGCTCATCCCGACTAAGCATCCGGGCGTGAACATCGGCCGCCGCCATTGGCCACTCAATGCGGTGTTCCAGAACGGCCCCAATTGGGGCAAGGATGTGTTCATCCCCATCGACTGGGTGATCGGCGGCCGGGCACAGGTCGGCCGTGGCTGGCGCATGCTGATGGAATGCCTGGCAGCGGGCCGCGCCATCTCGCTGCCTTCGTCGAACGTAGGCATGGCCAAGCTGGCCGTGCGCAGCACCGGCGCGTACGCCGCCGTGCGTCGCCAGTTCCGTACCCCCATCGGCAAGTTCGAAGGGATCCAGGAAGCGCTCGGTCGGATGGGCGGCAATCTGTACATGATGGACTCGGCACGGCGTCTGTCCGCGTTGGCCGTCGACCTGGGTGAAAAGCCTTCAGTCATCTCCGCCATTGCCAAATACCACGTCACCGAGCGTGCGCGCGATGTGGTCACCGACGCGATGGACATCGTGGGCGGCAAAGGCATCTGCATGGGTCCGAACAACTTCCTGGCGCGTGCATACCAGCAGGTGCCGATCGCTATCACGGTGGAAGGCGCCAACATCATGACGCGCTGCCTGATCATCTTCGGGCAGGGCGTGATCCGCTGCCATCCGTATGTGCTGCGCGAGATGACGGCCGCGCAAGGCACCGATTCGCCCGAGACGCTGCGCGCCTTCGACTCGGCGCTGTTCGGCCACGGCGCGTTCATCGCCGGCAACGTGGTGCGTGCGTTCTTGCATGCGCTCTCCGGCGGGCGCGTAGCGAGCGTGCCGGGCAACGCTGCACCGGAAATGCATCGGTACTACCGTGCCGTGAACCGCTTCTCGACCGCGCTGGCGCTGCTGTCCGATGTGTCGATGTTTACGCTGGGGGGCACGCTCAAGCGCCGCGAGAGCATCACGGGGCGGCTTGGCGACATCCTCTCGCAGATGTACCTGATCTCGTCCACGCTCAAGCGCTTTGAAGATGAAGGCCGCCCCGCCGAAGACACGCCGCTCGTGCATTGGTCGGTGCAGGACGCGCTGGTGAAGGCACACGATGCGCTCGACGGTGTGCTGGCCAACTTCCCGAACGCAGGCATCGCGGCGCTGCTGCGTGCGCTGATCTTCCCGTTTGGCACGCCGTATCGAAAGCCGTCGGATGCGCTGGCTGCACAGGTCGCCGAGCTGATGCAGACGCCCGGCGCCGTACGCGATCGCCTGCTTGCCGACTCGTACTGCCCGACGCCCGAAGTTGACCCGATCGCCTATGGCGAGGCGGCCTTCCGCCTGCAACCGGCCGTGGACGCAATCGAGCAACGCTTGAAACCGGCCATCCGGGCAGGCAAGCTGCCGCCCGTGCCGCAAAGCCTGCCTGACTTCGAAGCCTGGACGGCGCAAGCGGTGGCACAAAACCTCATCGACGAAGGCGAACGCAAGCAACTGTGCGACTACGCGCGCTATGGCGAACACGCGGTCGCCGTGGATGACTTCCCGCCCGACTTCAACCTGATGGCCGACCTGCAGCGCCGCAAGGATGCGCTCGATGCCCTGCAGGCCGCCGAGCGCCGCGCAGCCTGAAGGTCCGGGCCTGACCAACGACAACAACAACGATGCAAGACAAATACCTCGATTTCGTCGGTTCCGGCTTCGGCAAGTGGCTGTCGGCCAACCTCGGCCTGCCGCAGCCGGTGCCGCTGCGCCGTTACGTGCCCGGCGAACCGGAATTTGTCGGGCCGTTTCTGGTGGGCGCGGCGCCAGGCGGCTCCATGCGCGAGACGCTCGCAGCGCTCTTTGCCGAGACCGGCGTCCCCACGCGCTTTCATGAAAGCGATCCGGAGTGGCTCGGCACTGCCAACCGGCACGGGCAGATCACCGGCCGTTTTGTCGCGCCCACGGGCAAGGAAGGCGAGGCGTTCGATCGCATTGGCGGCATCGTTTTCGATGCCACGGGCATTGCGTCGGTCGACGGCCTCGATGCGCTGTATCACGTGTTTCACGATGGCGTCCGGGCCATCGGCCGTTGTGGGCGCGTGGTCGTGATCGGCCGTCCGCCCGAAGGCAGCAAGACGCCCGAGGCGGCGATCGCGCAGCGCGCGCTGGAAGGACTCACGCGATCTCTCGGCAAGGAAGTCCGGCGCGGCTGCACGGCGCAGCTGGTGTACGTAGCGGAGGGTGCGGAAAACGTGGCCGCGTCGACGCTGCGGTTTCTGCTGTCGGCGCGCTCGGCGTATGTGTCGGGGCAGGTGGTGCGCGTGCATCGCGCCACAGCGGTCTCGGTGGATTGGCAGAAGCCGCTGGCCGGCCGCACCGCGCTGGTGACCGGTGCCTCGCGCGGCATCGGCGCGGCTATTGCGCACGTGTTGGCGCGTGATGGTGCGCGCGTGCTCTGCCTGGACGTGCCCGCCGCACAAGAGGCGCTGGGCGCCGTCGCCCAGGAAATCGGCGGTGAAGCCATGGCATACGACATTGCCGCGCCTGAAACACCCGGCTTGCTCGCGCAGCAACTTGCCGCATTGGGCGGCGTCGACATCCTCGTGCACAACGCAGGCATCACGCGCGACAAGACCATCGCCCGCATGACCGAACCCGCGTGGCGCAGCGTGCTCGATATCAACCTCGCCGCTCAGTTGCGCATCAACGACGCACTGCTTGCAGCCAATGCGCTGCACGCGGGCGGAGCCATCGTCTGCGTGTCGTCCATCAGCGGCATTGCAGGCAACCTGGGGCAGACCAACTATGCGACGTCCAAGGCTGGCGTGATTGGCCTCGTGCAGGCTGGCGCGCCGTTGCTGGCGGAACGCGGCATCACCATCAACGCGGTTGCGCCGGGCTTTATAGAAACGCAGATGACCGCAGCCGTGCCGTTTGCCATTCGTGAAGCCGGCCGCCGCATGAATGCGATGAGCCAGGGCGGCCGGCCCGTCGACGTGGCCGAGACGATTGCGTGGTTCGCCAACCCTGCGTCGAACGGCGTAACGGGCAACATCGTGCGCGTGTGCGGGCAAAGCCTGCTCGGCGCCTGAGCGATCGTGCGCACGCTGGCCCCGCTCTTTCCCATGATCGCCACGCAGACGCTGGTGACGGCGCCACCATCCCCGGGGGCGCTGGCGTGGCGCGCGCTGCTGTCGCAACGTAAAGGCAAGCGTGGCGGACCGCTGCCGCGCCACACCCTGGTGCGGCAGGAAGTGCCGCTCGAAGCGGAACACATCGCCCAGTACGCGGCGGTGTGCGGATTCTCGCCCGCGCATGGCGTACCGATGACGTATCCGCACCTGCTGGGCTTTCCGCTGCAGCTCATGCTGATGACGGAATCGGCGTTTCCCTATCCGGTCATCGGCCTGGTGCATCTGTGCAACACGATCCGCCAACACCAGCGTTTGCAGGTGGGTGAGCGCGTGCGCGTGGAAGTGCGCCCCCGCCGGTTGTTCCACCATGCACGCGGACAGGCGTTCGCCATCGAAACGGCCATCGTCAAAGGCGGGGCCGTGGTGTGGGAATCGCTGTCGACCTATTTGCGCGTGGGCGTGCCTTCTCCGCAAGGTGCGCCGCTGATTGCGCTGCCCGGTGCCCAGACCTTGTCACCAGACGGCCGCTGGGATGTGCCGGCCGACACCGGCCGACGCTACGCCGGCGTGTCGGGCGACTGGAACCCCATCCACGTGTCCGCTATCGGTGCAAGGCTGTTCGGCTTTGCGCATCCCATCGCTCACGGCATGTGGACGAAGGCCCGAGCGCTGGCAGAGCTGTTGCCCGCGGCGCCGCTCACGCAAGGCGAAGTGGTGGCCGAATTCAAGACGCCGCTATCGCTGCCCGGGGCGGCGACGCTGTGGCATGCCCGTGAAGCCACACCGGGCCGCGCATTTGAAGTGCGCAACGCCGCGGGCGACAAACCCTATCTGCGCGGCATGCTGACGTTGCCGCAGGCACAACAAGAAAACTCGGGAGACTGAATTCATGCTCGTCAACGCGCAGCTGCGCCGCGTCGCCATCCTCGGCGGTAACCGCATTCCGTTTGCCCGCTCGAACACGGCCTACGCCACGGCTTCGAACCAGCAGATGCTGACCGCCGCGCTGCAAGGCCTCATCGACCGCTTCAACCTGCATGGCCAGCGTCTGGACGAAGTCGTGGCCGGCGCGGTCATCAAGCACGCGCGCGATTTCAACCTGACGCGCGAAACGGTGCTGTCTACCACGCTCGCCAAGCAGACGCCCGCGTACGACATCCAGCAGGCCTGCGGCACCGGGCTGGAAGCCGCCATCCTCGTTGCCAACAAGATCGCGCTCGGGCAGATCGACGTGGGCATTGCCGGCGGCACGGACACTACCTCCGATGCGCCCGTCGGCCTGAACGAGAAGATGCGCAAGATCCTGCTGGAGGCCAACCGCGCCAAATCCACCGGTGCGCGCGTCAAGGCGCTGGCCGGACTGCGGCCATCGATGTTCGTGCGCCCGCTCCTGCCGCGCAACAGCGAGCCGCGCACTGGCCTGTCGATGGGCGAACACTGCGAGCTGATGGCCAAGCGCTGGGGCATCCGTCGCGAAGACCAGGACGCGCTGGCCCTGCGCAGCCACCACAACCTCACGGCGGCCTACGAGCGCGGGTTCTTCACCGACCTGATGACCGCCCACCTCGGGCTTGATCGCGACAACAATCTGCGCAGCAACTTGACCCTCGAGCAACTGGCGAAGCTGCAGCCGGTATTCGACCGCAGCGCCGCCGGCACCATGACGGCCGGCAACTCCACGCCGCTCACCGATGGCGCTTCGTGCGTGCTGCTCGCCAGCGAAGACTGGGCGCGCGCGCACAACCTGCCCGTGCTCGCCTACATGACCTGCGCGGACACGGCGGCTGTCGACTTCTTCAGCGGCACGCCGGAGCAGAACGAAGGGCTCTTGATGGCCCCGGCCTATGCCGTTTCCCGCATGCTGGAGCGCGCGGGCCTGACGCTGCAGGACTTCGACTACTACGAGATTCACGAAGCCTTTGCAGCGCAAGTCCTGTGTACGCTGGCGGCGTGGGAATCGCCCGAATACTGTCGCGAAAAGCTGGGCCGCAGCGCGCCGATGGGCAGCATCGACCGCAGCAAACTCAACGTGAACGGCAGCTCGCTGGGCACAGGGCATCCGTTTGCCGCCACGGGCGGGCGCATTGTCGCGACGCTGGCGAAGATGCTGGCGCAGCGCGGCAGCGGCCGCGGGCTGGTGTCGATCTGTGCCGCGGGCGGGCAAGGTGTCGTCGCCATTCTGGAGCGCCCCGAAACGATGTCGCAGTAAACCGCTCGGGCCACAACGGGAACGGCCCGCGTCTAGCAAGATTCAAAACCCGCGCGGCACACAATAAAACCACGCCGCGTTTTTCATGGACGGAGACACCATGAACACCGTTGCCGACCGCAGCGATCTGACCGATCGCATCTGGCTGAAGTCGTACCCCGAGGGCGTGCCCGCGGAGATCAATCCCGATCGTTATCACTCGCTGGTCGAGGTGTTTCGGGAATCGGTGGAGAAGTACCGTACCCGCGTCGCCTACGTGAGTGTCGGCACCGAAATGACGTACGGCGAGTGCGAGCGCCAGGCCAAGCAGTTTGCGGCGTGGCTGCAGTCGCGCGGCGTAAAGAAAGGCGATCGGGTGGCGATCATGCTGCCCAATAGCCTGCAGTACCCCTTGTGCCTGTTCGGCACGCTGCTGGCCGGCGCCATCGTCGTCAACGTCAACCCGTTGTACACGGTGCCGGAGCTGGCCCATCAGTTGCGCGATTCCGGCGCACAAACGATCGTGGTGCTGGAGAACTTCGCGCGCACGCTGGAGCAGGCGCTGCCCGGCAGCCAGGTGCGCAACATCGTCATGACGGGCATCGGCGACCTGATGGGCGGGGCGCTCAACCTCAAGGGCCGCGCGCTGAACTTCGTGATGCGCCACGTGCAGAAGCAGGTGCCGCCGTACAAGCTGCCCTCGCCGGTCTGGCTGCGCGATGCGCTGGCCGCAGGAAGCTTACGCACACTGCAGTCAGTGCAGCTGGCGCCGGAAGATCTGGCCTTCCTGCAATACACGGGCGGCACCACGGGCGTGGCCAAGGGCGCAATGCTCACGCACCGCAACATCATCGCCAACCTGCTGCAGGCCGAAGAGTGGTCCAAGAGCATGCTCAACGGCGGCGTGGAAACCAACGTCACGCTGCTGCCGCTGTATCACATCTTCTCGCTCACGGTGAACCTGCTGATGTTCATGACACTGGGCGGGCGCAATATCCTGATCGCCAATCCGCGTGACACCAAGCGCGTGATCTTCATCCTGCGCAACGAACGGTTCTCTGGCATTGCGGGGGTGAACACGCTCTTCAACGCACTGCTGGAAGACCCGGACTTCGCCAAGCGGGATTTCTCGGCCATGAAGATCACCATCGGTGGCGGCATGGCGGTGCAGCGCGCCATTGCCCAGCGCTGGAAGGAAGTCACGGGCCACACCATCGTTGAAGGCTACGGGCTGACGGAATGCTCGCCGGTCGTGTCGATGAACCCGCCGCACGTGACCGAATTCAGCGGCACGATCGGGTTGCCCGCGCCCTCCACCGAAGTGCGCTTCAAGCGCGACGACGGCACGATCGCGCCGCTCGGCGAACCGGGCGAACTGCAGGTGCGTGGGCCGCAGGTCATGCGCGGGTACTGGCAGCGCCCCGATGAGACCGCCAAGTCCATCGACGCCGAAGGGTGGTTCTCCACCGGCGATATCGGTGTGATGGATGCCAACGGCTACATCCGCCTGATCGACCGCAAAAAGGACATGATCCTGGTCTCGGGTTTCAACGTGTACCCGAACGAGATCGAAGACGTGGTGGCGCTGCATCCTGAGGTGCTGGAGGTGGCGGCCATTGGCGTGCCCGATCCGGTGGCCGGCGAGCGCGTGAAGATCATCGTGGTACCGCGCACCGGTGCGCTGACCGAAGCCGCGCTGCTCGAACACTGCCGCGCTCATCTGACCGGCTACAAGATGCCGCGCATCGTCGAGTTCCGCCACGAAGAGCTGCCCAAGTCGACCGTGGGCAAGATCCTGCGCCGCGAACTGCGCGATGCCGATCCGGACATCAAGCGCGCCCGCGCGCAAGCTCAGCAATAACAGCGACAGCGGAGACTCGTATGCAATTGCGTACTCTCGCCCTGGCCACGCTGCTGGCCGGTGCCGTACACGCCTGGGCCCAGCCTGCCGCGCCGGATGCTTCTGTGCCAGCGGCAGCCGCGCCGAGCGCCACACAGACCGCCGCATCGCAATCGGCGGCCATCGGCAGCTTTGCCGCCATGGACATCGCCAGGCAGACGGCGTGGCTCGGCAGCCAGGTCAACGCCAACGCGTTTGCGGCCTGGTCCGACGAAGACGTCCTGGCCATGGCGCAGGCCATGAAGCCCGAAACGCTGGTGCGCTGGCTCAAGGGCGAGGCGGCCAAGTTGCCCGAATATGAATACCGCATGCGCCGCCAGGAACGCGTGAAAGACCAGTGGCAAAGCCAACCTGCGCTCATGCTCATCCGCTACCGCAACGCCCCACGGCAGGTCTACGCGCGCTGGCTCAAGGGCGGCGCGCACGCCGGCCAGGAGATCATCTACGACGAAACCGTGCGCAAGGACGAGATGTATGGCCACCTTGGCGGGCTCGTCGGTTTTGTGGCGATCTGGAGTGCGCTGGACGGCTCGCTGGCCAAATCGCAGTCGAACCACACGGCGCGTGAGCTTGGGCTGCAGTTCATCGTCGATTCGGTCGAGCGCGACGGACGTGCCCACGTGGCTGCCGGCGGCAGCGGCAAGTTCAACGAAGCCAAGGTGGTGACCGAAGACGGCGAGCGCATGCTGAGGCTGACCTGGGATGCACCAAGCGGGCCGCCCACGTTCTACGCCAAGCGCGTGCGCCTGTATTTCGACCTCAAAAACCCATGGGTTCGCATTGAAGAGGCGTGGGACGAATCGGGCAATCAGCTCGAGAAAATCGTCATTGAGAGCGTGACGCGCAAGACCTGGAACGACCAGACTTTCAACCCCAAAAATCCGGAATACAAGTTTTAGACTGCGGCCCCAAGACCGTTGTGGGCCAAGGCTCCGCCGTCCGGCGGACAGTATGAAACGCGACTAGGGGAAACCCCTTGTTGCGTGCGTACACGCTAGAGGAAAACTTCGGTCATCGCAGCGTAACCGAACAAAAGCGCTGCGTTATGCTGCGGAAACACAAATCGCCACACCAAGGCGTGATAACAATCCAATCCAGAGAGACAACCACATGAACCGCACTGCCCGCCGCTTTGCCGCAGCCTTTGCCTGCGCTGCCGCCAGCACCCTTGCTGCCCCCTTGGCACACGCCCAATCCACCGCAGAGGCCAACGTAGCCGCAAGCGCCAGCAATGGCAGCGGCACCAGCAGCGGCGGCGGCTTCAGCGGCTTCATGGACAACTACGTCTGGGGTCGCAACGTCATGGCGCTGGGCTGGTTCTACATCCGCCCGATGGATTCCGCCACGCCGCTGACCACCACCACCAGCGCGCTCGGCCTGGGCACCTACCAGTCGCCGGGAACTGACGTGAAAGTCAGTAACGCGAATACGCTGTCGCTCACGTTCACGCACTTCTTTAACGACAACATCGCCGGCACGTTCGTAGGCGGTGTTCCACCCAAATTCAACCTGTACGGCAGCGGTAATGTGATCGCCCCGGTGCCGGTGGTCGGGCCGCTGACGCTGATCAATCTGGGCCTGCCGCAGAACAACCCTGTCGCCACCGTGCGTGAATGGAGCCCGGCGATCGTCGCGCAGTACTACTTCGGCACCAAGGAAAGCAAACTTCGTCCGTTCGTCGGCGCAGGTGTCAGCTACAACTTCTTCACCAACCTGAAGTTGAACCAGAACTTCGTCAACGGCCTGCAAAACCTGGGGCAGGTGCTTCAGTTGGGCATGGGTCAGGTGCCGACGGGCCCGGCGAAGGTGACGGCGGAAACGTCGAGCTCGTGGACGCCGGTCGCCAACGTGGGTGTGTCGTATGAGTTCGCCAAGAACTGGACCGCCATCGGCACGGTGTCGTACCTGCCGCTGAAGACGACGTCCACCATCACGATCCGCAGCCAGCAAGGCCAGGTGCTGGCCGTCAACAAGACCGACATCAAGGTCGACCCCATCGTCTTCGGGCTGGCAGTGGGTTACAAGTTCTAAGCTGCAGAATTGCTCCATCGCAAAACGCCACCTTCGGGTGGCGTTTTTCATTGGGGCGCGACCCGATATCATGGCGGACTGTTACTCGCCGATCACCGCGCCGATTCCGGATTCCTGCCCCCGAACGCACGCCACATCCATGACCCAGCCTTCCATCGCCATCGTCGGAGCCGGCATTGCCGGCGTTGCCTGTGCCAACGCGCTTGCCGCCGAAGGCATCGCCACCACGGTCTACGAGCAGGCCGCAGGCGTGGGCGGCAGGCTGGCGACTACGGTATTGCCTGAGGCGGCCCCGGCGTATGCGTTCGATCATGGTGCGCAGTCGTTCAACGTGCGCAGCGAGGCCTTCCGCCGTGCGGTGGACGCCGCTGGCCGTCAGGGCTCGGTGCTGCCGTGGCCCGCACGCTGGGGCCATCGCACTGTCGATGGGCTGGAAGCCGACTTCCGCGATGAAGCCCGCTATGTCGGCCTGCCCGGTATGGGTGCGCTGGTGCGCAGCCTGGCAGCACCGCTCGATGTGCGCTTCGGCCACGCTGTCACGCGTGTAACGCACGATGGCCGGCGCTGGATGATCGAGCGCAACGGCACGGACGCCGCCCATGCCGACTTCCTCGCCCTGGCCCTGCCCGCGCCCGAACTGCCCGCACTGTTTCACGGCGCCACGCCCGCTTCGCTGCAGGAAGCCATCGCCCCGGTGCAATACGCCCCGTGCTGGGCGCTGATGATGGGTTTTGCGCAAGCCCTGGACCTGCCGTATGACGGCATCCGCATCGACGACGACATGCTGGCCTGGGCGGCCCGCGACAACACCAAACCGGGCCGCGTCATGGTCGATGAATCCTGGGTGGTGCATGCATCGCCGGGCTGGTCGGCCGCACATGCCAACGACAGCCCCGAGCAGGCCCTCCATGCCATGCACGCCCGCTTTGCGGAAGCATTCCCGGGGACGCCGGAGCCCGATCTGATGGCCGTGCACCTGTGGCCACATGCGCTGGTCGAGCAGTCTGCCGGCATGCCCTGCCAGTGGGACGCCACCGTCCGCCTGGGCGCCTGCGGCGATTGGTGCGAAGGCCCGCGCGTAGAAGCCGCGTTCCTGAGCGGCGTTGCGCTGGCCGCCAAGATTGCCGAAGCGCTATAAGACTTCGGCCCGGAACGCTACAATATCGGGTTGTCTCGTGTTTCGTGTGCCGGGTCGCTCACCCGGCGGTGGCTTTCTCCTGACGACGCCATGCGCACCCGACGCCAAGTTCTCGCCCTAGCCTTTGCTGCCATTGCTGCAGCATCGGCGCCGTTGCTGTCTCATGCGCAAGTCCTGCGCAATATTCCGGCGACGGCCCCGGCAGCCCAGTTGACCGTCAATTCGGCCAATACCGGCACGCTGAGTACCGGCAGCACCGGCATCGTCCGCATCCTGCTGTTGGGCTTCGGCAGCAGCAGCGCCGATATCCGCTTTGCCCCGGGCGTGCGGATCCTGTCGCTCGATGGGCGCCTGCTGCCGCCGGGCTCGGTGGTCGGCCAGACGTTCAAGGTGCGCTATCAGCTGGACTTGTATCAGCAGTTGCTGACAGCCTGGGTTGTCAGCGATGACGATTACAAGGCTGCGGTGGCGGCACAAAGTCAGGCGCAAGCGCAGTCCCAGTAGTCAGAACGCCCCACGAAGCACGTGCCCCCAGGTCAACCACTGTGAACGGCACATGAAAAAAGTCTTCATCAAAACCTACGGCTGCCAGATGAACGAGTACGACTCGGACAAGATGTCCGACGTACTCAACGCGGCTGAAGGCCTCGTCCCCACCGACACGCCCGAAGATGCGGACGTGATCCTCTTCAACACCTGCTCCGTGCGCGAAAAGGCGCAGGAGAAAGTGTTTTCAGAACTCGGCCGCGTGAAGGCGCTCAAGGCGCTCAAGCCGGATCTCGTGGTCGGCGTGGGCGGCTGCGTGGCCAGCCAGGAAGGCGCGTCCATCGTGGCGCGCGCCCCTTACGTTGACGTGGTGTTCGGGCCGCAGACGCTGCACCGCCTGCCCGACCTGATCGCAGCACGCCGCCGCACCGGCCGCTCGCAGGTCGACGTGTCGTTCCCAGAGATCGAGAAGTTCGACCACCTGCCGCCCGCGCGCGTGGACGGCGCCAGCGCCTTCGTGTCGATCATGGAAGGCTGCTCGAAATACTGCAGCTACTGCGTGGTGCCGTACACGCGCGGCGAAGAGGTCTCGCGCCCGTTCGACGACGTGCTGGCCGAAGTGGCCGGCCTGGCCGAACAGGGCGTGCGGGAAGTCACGTTGCTGGGCCAGAACGTCAACGCCTACATCGGCAAGATGGGCGACACGAGCGAGCGTGCGGATTTCGCGCTGCTGCTCGAATACGTGGCCGAGATTCCGGGCATCGAGCGCATCCGTTACACGACCAGTCACCCGAAGGAATTCAGCTCCCGCCTGATCGAGGCCTATGCCACCAACCCGAAGCTCGTCGACCACCTGCACCTGCCCGTGCAGCATGGCTCCGACCGCATCCTGATGGCGATGAAGCGCGGCTACACGGTGCTCGAATACAAAAGCAGCATCCGCAAGCTGCGCGCGATCCGGCCAAATATCTCGATCGCCACCGACTTCATCGTCGGCTTCCCGGGCGAGACGGATGCGGACTTCGCCAAGACGATGGACCTGATTCACGAGATCGGCTACGACACATCGTTCAGCTTTATCTACAGCCCCCGCCCCGGCACGCCGGCCGCCAACCTGCCCGACGATACGCCGCAGGCCGTCAAGCTCGAACGCCTGAAACATTTGCAGGCGACCATCGAAGAGAACGTGGCACGCATCAGCCAAGGCATGGTCGGCAGCGTGCAGCGCATTCTGGTGGAAGGCCCGTCGCGCAAGGATCCGACTGAGTTGCACGGCCGCACCGAGAACAACCGTGTCGTCAACTTCGCCCTGCCCGATCTGCCGCAGGCGCGTCGCGACCAGCTGATCGGCCAGATGCTGGACGTGCGTATCGTGCACGCATTCCCGCATTCGTTGCGTGGCGAAGTGGCCGAACAGCGTACGGCCAGTGCGACTCACTGATCATCAACACAACCCGACTTGATGAAACCCTCCATCGCAGAATTCACCGCGCCCAAGAACGACAACACGCGCCTGCAGAACCTGTGCGGGCCGCTGGACGAGAACCTGCGCCAGATCGAGCAGGCGCTGGACGTGACCATCAGCCGGCGTGGCAGCAAGTTCACCGTGCGCGGCACCAACGCGCAAGGCGCGACCAACGCCCTGGAGACGTTCTACAACGCCGCGCGCGATCCGCTGTCGGTGGACGATATCCAGCTTGGCCTGGTGGAAACCCGCCAGGTCGCCGCACATGGGGCTTACCTGCCGGAATCGGGCACCGACGAGCCGGACGGCAATGATCTATCGCCGGTGCTGCATACGCGGCGCACCGATCTGCATGGCCGCACGCCGATGCAGCGCGCGTACCTGCGCAACATCCTCTCCCACGACCTGTCGTTCGGCATCGGCCCGGCGGGTACGGGCAAGACGTATCTGGCCGTCGCCTGCGCGGTGGATGCGCTGGAGCGCGACGCCATCAAGCGCATCGTACTGACGCGCCCGGCGGTGGAAGCCGGCGAACGCCTCGGCTTCCTGCCCGGCGACCTCGCGCAAAAGGTGGACCCGTACCTGCGCCCGCTGTACGACGCGCTGTACGACCTGCTCGGCTTCGACAAGACGCAGAAGATGTTCGAGCGCCAGATGATCGAGATCGCGCCGCTGGCCTACATGCGCGGGCGCACGCTCAATCACGCCTTCATCATCCTGGACGAAGCGCAGAACACCACGCCGGAACAGATGAAGATGTTCCTCACGCGGATCGGCTTCGGCTCCAAGGCGGTGATCACCGGCGACACAACGCAGATCGATCTGCCGCGCGGCCAGAAGAGCGGCCTGGTCGAAGCGCAGCACGTGCTGCGTGACGTGCGCGGCGTTGCGATGACGCGCTTTACGAGCGTCGACGTGGTGCGGCACCCGCTGGTGGCCCGCATCGTCGAGGCCTATGACGAATTCCATGCCCAGCATAAAGATGCATAAGGACGCCTGAACGTGGCTAAAGCAAAAACCGATACCAAAGCAAAAACCAAGAAGACCCAGACCGCGGCCGCGGAGTCGCTCGGCCCGCGCGTTGACGTGTTCGACGCCCAAGGCAAACCGAAGACGGTGGATGCGAGCGCGCTGCGCATTGCGTTCGCCGATGGCCGCAGCCTGATCCTGGGCCTGCCGAATACCGTCGATGGGGCGATCACCCTCGTTGCCGAGCACGCCGACGCCGACATGCACGCCATGCTTTCGCTGCGCCCGGAGCACCACGACAGCATCACGTTGCGCATCGAAACCCAACCCGCTGAATTGGCAGACTCCACAGAAGAAGCCTTCGACGACGACACCGCCGGCGCCGAGATGCTCACGCTCGACCTGACGGTGCAGTACGGCGATGAACTCAAGGCGGCCGTTCGCAAGGCATTGCCGAAGGAACGCGACATCGAGGCATGGATCGCCCCGGCACTGTTTGCCGATGCGCAGCTCAACGTGCGCTTTGTCGGCGAAGAAGAAGGTCGCACGCTCAACCGCACCTACCGCGGCAAGGACTACGCCACCAATGTGCTGACCTTCTCTTACGCCGAGAGCGCGGAAGACCCGGTGTCGGCCGACATCGTGCTGTGCTGTGCGGTGGTCGAAAAGGAGGCAAAGGAACAAAAGAAGCCGCTGCTCGCGCACTACGCACACCTGATCGTGCACGGCGCGCTCCACGCCCAGGGCTACGACCACGAAGACGCGGCGGATGCAAAGGAAATGGAAGGCATTGAAACGGAGATCCTCCGCGACCTCGGTTTTGCCGATCCATACGCAGAGCGCTAGAGCGCAACGCCCCTGATGTTCAAACGCCGGCCTCGCGCCGGCGTTTTGCTTTTGCATGTTCCATTCTTGCAGCGTGGTGTTTCAGCGATGAATCAACCCGCAATAACGCAAAGCCAGTCCTGACAACGATCTACAGGTTTCCCTCCGCCATTCGGCGCATGCTCGCGCCGTTCGAATCGCGCATACGCGTCGCACAGGCCATCGGCCATCCGGCACCCTCGTCGCTCTCCGTATGGCGCATGGGTTTTGCCGTAGCGATTTCTATCCTCCACGCATAAGCCGCCACGCGAGCGCGCTTAGCGAACTCGGCGCAAACGAGCGCCATCGGCCAAACCCACACACAGATGGGTCAGGCCACTCCGGGGAGGTCATCATGCGTCAACGCTTCATGGACAGCATTCCGTGGACCACGCTGCTGGTTGGCGTGGGTGTCGGCACGGCGCTCGCGGTCGCGCCCCGCATCGCGCACGCTGATCACAAGCAATCGTGCTACGCGGGCATCGTCATCGTGTTCGACGGCGCCTGGCATCCGGGCGCGGTCGTCGGTTGCCGCACGGTCAACATCTCCGACAGCAACAACGTGGTTGGCGCCGAGGTGAACCTGATGGTCGCGCAAGGCACCATCCGGCCCCGCGTGCAGGCCGTGGTGGGCAGCACCAGCGTGCAGGCGCTCATTGGCGGCGGCTACGACTTTGCAAGCAGCAAGGCGCTGGTGGGCGTGGGGGCCACGGGCGACCACTGGCTCGCCGGCGTCGACAAGGAAATCGCCGGACGCTGGACGGCCTACGGCGGCGCGAGCACGCTGGGGCGGTATCACAGCAATTCCCGTCCCGCAGATCCGGCACCGGCGGCAACCCCGCCCAGCAGCAATAGCGACGCACCGCCCCCGAGCGGCAACAACGCGCCACCGTCCAAGCCCAGCCCGACGCCAGCCCCTGCACCCGGTGCGTCGCCCAGCCCTGGCCCCACGCCGGCACCCACACCGAGCCCCGGGCCCAGTCCGTCGCCAGCTCCATCGCCGAGTCCGAGTCCAACGCCGACACCAGCTCCAACACCCACACCAACGCCGAGCCCATCGCCCGTCCCATCGCCGTGCGGGAGCTGCCACGACGGCGGTCACCATCACGGCCACCACCATGATCACGATCACGATCACGGCGGCCATCATGAGGGGGACCACGACCATGGCGGCGACGGTCATCACGGTGGGGATCACGACCATGGCGGCGACGGTCATCACGGTGGGGATCACGACCACGGCGGCGACGGTCATCACGGTGGCGACCACGACCATGGCGGCGACGGTCATCACGGTGGCGACCACGACCACGGCGGCGACGGTCATCACGGTGGGGATCACGACCATGGCGGCGACGGTCATCACGGTGGGGATCACGACCACGGCGGCGACGGCAACCGCGGCCACCACGACGGTGAGGATCACCACGGCAGCAACGGTCATCACGACGGCGAGGGCCAGGGTAAAGGCAACCACGGAGCAGACCATGACCGCGGCGGCGAGGGCGACGACTCTGGGGGACAGAGGCAGCATCACGGTCAGGGCGATGGAGTTCCGGGCCGGAACGACCGTCACCAAGACGACGAGGGCAGCAACGCGCATGGCAATGGCCACCAACGCGGCACCAACGGTGGGCACGACTGACCGCTTCCGCGTCGGCAGATCGTCCGCCTGAATGCGCCTGAACCGGGCCTCCAGAAGTGGAATAAGACGCACTTCTCGGGGCCGGGCGGCCACCCCCCGTCATCGGGACGGCAGGGCTTTTGGTGTATGCTGGCCCGATGTTTAACGACGCGCGACCGCGCCATGAATGATCCGTATCCCAGTCCGAAGCCAGCCGACAAACCCCGCTCGCTGCTGGAACGCCTGACCGACCTCATCTCGCCCGAGCCCGAATCGCGGGCCGAGCTGCTCGAAATCCTCCAAGACGCCCATGCGCGCAGCCTGATTGACGCCGACTCTCTGTCGATGATCGAAGGGGTGTTCCAGGTCTCAGACCTGTGTGCGCGCGACATCATGATCCCGCGCGCGCAGATGGATGCGCTGAACATCGCCGACGCGCCGTCAGAATTCATCCCGTTCGTGCAGGAAGCCGCGCATTCGCGCTTCCCTGTCTACGAAGGCAGCCGCGACAACATCATCGGCATCCTGCTCGCCAAGGATCTGCTGCGCTTCTACACCGACGAAGGCTTTGATGTGCGCGACATGCTGCGCCCGGCCGTGTTCATTCCGGAATCGAAGCGTCTGAACGTGCTGCTGCGTGACTTCCGCGTCAACCGCAACCACATCGCCATCGTCGTCGATGAATACGGCGGCGTAGCAGGCCTCATCACCATTGAAGATGTGCTCGAGCAAATCGTTGGCGACATCGAAGACGAATACGACTTCGATCAGGAAGAAGACAACATCCTGCCGACCGCCGATGGCCACATGCGCGTGCGCGGGCTGACCGAAATCAGCCAGTTCAACGAAGCCTTCGGCACGCATTTCTCCGACGAAGACGTCGATACCGTGGGCGGGCTGCTGTCCAACCACCTGGGCCGCGTGCCGCACCGGGGCGAAAAGATCGTCATGGGCACGCTGCAATTCGACGTGTTGCGCGCCGATGCGCGCCAGGTGCAGGTGCTGCTTGTGCGCCGCCTCACCACGCCGGCCGGCGGCAGTGCCACGGCCGACACTTCTGGTTCTCATCCCGCCTGATCCTTCCGTGCCCGCTCAGTTCTCTTCCCCTGCCGCACCGTCGCGTCGGCAGGACGCACAAGCTGTGCCGCTCGCGCGGTTGCGTTTTGCGATGCCGCTGGCAGCGCTGCTTGGCGTCATGCATACGCTGTCGTTCGCGCCGAACCACTGGTGGTGGCTGCAGATACTCTCCCTGACGGGCTTGGCCGCGCTCGTGCAGCGCGCGCCACGCTTGCGTGATGCGGCGTGGATTGGCTATGGCTTTGGGCTCGGCTGGTTCCTGTCGGGTGTCTGGTGGCTCTATATCAGCATGCACGTCTACGGCGACATGCCGGCCTGGATGGCGGCGCTGGCCGTGCTGCTGTTTGCCGGCTATCTGGCGCTGCATCCGGCGCTGGCGGTGTGGGCATGGCAGTGGCTGACACGACGCGGGCGGTGGTCCGGTGCTGCATCGGCGCTGGTATTTGGTGCGGCATGGGCCGTCACTGAATGGCTGCGCGGCACCGTGTGGACCGGCTTTCCATGGATCAACGGCGGCTACGCACACACCGATGGCCCGTTGGCCGGCTACGCGCCGCTGGTCGGCGTCTACGGCATCGTGCTGATTGCCGCCGTGCTGGCCGGTCTGCTGTGCGTCGCAGCCGAGCGCCGCCTGCACTGGCTGGCTGGCATTGCGGGAGCGCTCGTGGTGGCGGCCGGCTGGCCGCTGCACGGCGTTGCATGGACACAGCCGGTGGGCAAGCCGATCTCCGTGCGTCTGTTGCAGGGCAATGTGCCGCAGGACGTGAAATTCCAGCAGACCGGCATCGAGCGCTCGCTGGAGCTGTACACCAAGATGGTCACCGAGAAGCCCGCACAACTCGTGGTCACACCCGAGACGGCTTTCCCGATCATGATTCAGGAGATGCCGCAGGAGATCGCGCTGGCCCTCCGCACCTATGTGGATACCACCGGCTCCAGCGTGCTGTTCGGCGCCGCCAGCGAGGACTCCCGCGTCGATTACACCAACAGCGTGTTCGGCATCGGCCCGCAATTCCAGGGCGTGTACCGCTACAACAAGCACCACCTCGTGCCCTTTGGCGAGTTCATCCCCCTCGGTTTCCACTGGTTCGTCAACATGATGAACATGCCGCTGGGCGATTTCCGGCGCGGGCTGCCCGTGCAGCCGTCCATGGCGGTGGCCGACCAGCGCGTCGCACCCAACATCTGCTACGAGGATTTGTTTGGCGAGGAAATTGCCGCCTCGCTTCGGCACGCAGACCAGCCGGCCACGATGCTCGCCAACGTGACGAACCTTGCATGGTTTGGCGACACGATCGCGCTGGACCAGCATCTGCAGATCTCGCGCATGCGGGCGCTTGAAACGGGCCGTCCGATGCTGCGCGCCACCAACACGGGCGCGACCGCCGTGGTGCGGCCGGACGGCAGCGTTCAGGCGCGCCTGCCGGTGTTCACGCTGGGCACGCTGCAGGCTGACGTGCAAGGCACGCAAGGCCTCACGCCATTCGTACGGGCCGGCAACGGGCCCGCGCTGGGCCTTGGCGCGCTGGTTCTGCTGGCGGCATTCGTGCGCCGCCGTCGGGCATCGGCAGATTGATGGTTCAGCCTCCGGAGGGCTTTCGAGCCACTTTCCGGAGTCGCTGACAAAAAACGCTAAAATTCAACGTTTTACGGCGGGCAGGGAGCCAGGCGCTTCTCGTGCCCGCCGCTGCATTCCACCGTCGCGCCGCGCAACGCATCGTTCCGGCGGACCAACGGGTACCACCATGCTCACCTTCCAGCAACTCATCCTCAAGCTGCAGTCGTACTGGGACGCCCAGGGCTGCGCCCTGCTGCAGCCGATCGATCTCGAAGTCGGCGCCGGCACGTCGCACGTGCACACTTTCCTGCGCGCGATCGGCCCGGAGCCGTGGCGTGCCGCCTATGTGCAACCGTCGCGCCGGCCCAAGGACGGCCGCTACGGCGAGAATCCGAACCGCCTGCAGCATTACTACCAATATCAGGTGGTGTTGAAGCCCGCGCCGGAAAACATCCTCGACCTGTATCTCGGTTCGCTGGAAGCACTGGGCCTGGACCTGAAGCAGAACGACGTCCGCTTTGTGGAAGACGACTGGGAAAACCCCACGCTTGGCGCCTGGGGCCTGGGCTGGGAGGTCTGGCTCAACGGCATGGAAGTCACGCAATTCACGTACTTCCAGCAGGTCGGCGGGCTGGACTGCAAACCCGTGACCGGTGAGATCACCTACGGCATCGAGCGTCTGGCGATGTACCTCCAGCAGGTCGAGAACATCTACGACCTGGTCTGGACAGAGTGGGAAGAGCCGGGCCCGAACGGCCCCGTGAAACGCCGCCTGACCTACGGCGACGTCTATCACCAGAACGAAGTCGAGCAATCGACCTACAACTTCGAGCAGGCAGACACGACCGTTCTGTTCCGCCGCTTTGCCGAGCACGAAGCCGAAGCGAAGCGCCTGATGGGCGTGCGCGCAGAAGGCGACGCCACGGCTGAGGGCGACGCACCTGTCGTGCAACTGGCCCTGCCGGCCTACGAGCAGGTGCTCAAGGCCGGCCACACCTTCAACCTGCTGGATGCGCGCGGTGCAATTTCGGTGACGGAACGCGCGGCTTACATCGGCCGCATCCGCAACCTGTCGCGTCTGGTCGCGCAGGCTTACTACGACTCGCGCGAACGCCTCGGCTTCCCGATGTGCGGCACAGCCGCTGCCGCCGCCAAGACGACGGAGGCCGCATGACGGTCAACCGAGCACGGCGTGGCCTGGCGCTGCTGACGGCAGCGTCCATCGCCGCGCTGGCGCTACCGGCGAGCGTGGCGCAAGCGGCACGGCATCGCACGTCCAAGGCGGCATCGACAGAGAAGGTTTTCGTCGTGCCCAGCACCCTGACGCAGCTTTGCGTGTCCGATTCCAAGCCGCTGCAGCAAGCGCTGAGCACGGCCTGGACGCCGCCTCCGCCGTCGCTCGACCAATGGACGAGCCTGGTGCGCACGATGGCGTGCGACCTGTCCGGCGCGCGTGACCTCGGCTGGCATCGCGTGCCGTTGCGCACCTACGGGACGGCCCTGCGCTTCCCACTGACATGGGTGGAATGGCAAGGCACCGGCGCCAAGGCACAGCGCCGCGCGCGCGTGTTCCGCTCGGCGGCGCAATTGCCGAGCCGCCTGGAATTCAACGTGTCCGGCACGCTGCAAGAAGTGCGTTACGACGCGCGACGGGGCTTGCTGTCGGCCCGCTTCCTGCGCCGCGATGCGGCCGCGCCCGGCACCACCCCTGCGCCGATTGCACCGCCTCCGCCGCCGGGTCAGTGCGCCGGCACACAATTGCAATTCCAGCAGCAGAACGGCGTGTGGCTGCTTTCGGGCGTGGAGCCCGTTCCCGGCTCGCCCTGCTGATCACCGAACCGAACCACACAACGTATCGCCGCACCTGATCTGAGCACCCTGCGGCGCAGAACAACGACGTCACCGATTCAAACGCTATGTCCACCCTCCTGATCGAACTGCTGACCGAAGAACTGCCGCCCAAGGCGCTGGCCCGCCTGGGCGAGGCGTTTGCACGCGGCCTGTTTGACGGTCTGTCGGCGCAAGGCCTGCTCGAAGAGGGCGCCGCCGTGGAAGGATTTGCCACGCCGCGCCGCCTGGCCGCATCGATCACCGGCGTGCGCCGCACTGCGCCCGATCGCGAGTTGCGCGAGAAGGTGCTGCCTGTGACCATCGCCTTCGATGCCGAGGGCAAGCCCGCAGCGCCGCTGGTCAAGAAGCTGGCCGCACTGGCCAAGACCGTGGGCGTGGAGGCCATCGCCCCCGAATCGCTGGAACGCGCGCCCGACGGCAAGGCCGAAGCGCTGTTTTATCGCTACACCGCACGCGGCGCCGTGCTGGCTGACGGCCTGCAGACTGCACTGTCGCAAACCGTCGCCAACCTTCCGATCCCGAAGGTGATGACGTATCAGCGCCCGAATGGCGAGAACGTCCAGTTCGTGCGCCCCGCCCACAAGCTGATTGCGCTGCTCGACAGCGAGGTCATCCCCGTCAGCGCGTTCGGCCTGCAATCGGGCAACGTGACGCTGGGCCACCGTTTCCTGTCGGCTGGCGAAATCGTCATCCAGGACGCCGCGTCGTATGCGAGCACGCTGGAGTCGCAAGGCAAGGTCATCGCCGGCTATGGCAAGCGCAAGGAGGCCATCCGCGCCGAACTGCTCAAGACCGCCGGCGCCGATACGGTCGTTATGCCCGAAGCGCTGCTCGATGAGGTGAACGCGTTGGTCGAATGGCCCGTGGTCTACCCCTGCCATTTCGAGGAAGCGTTCCTCGCCGTGCCGCAGGAGTGTCTGATCCTGACCATGCAGACCAACCAGAAGTACTTTGCGCTGACCGACGCGCAGGGCCATCTGCGCAACCGCTTCTTGATCGTCTCGAACATCGCCACGGATACACCCGAGGCCATCATTCAAGGCAATGAGCGCGTGGTCCGCCCGCGCCTGGCCGACGCGCGCTTCTTCTTCGAGCAGGACAAGAAGAAGCCGCTGGCCGATCGCGTGCCGCTGCTCTCGCGCGTGGTCTATCACAACAAGATCGGCACGCAACTTGAACGCGTGTCGCGCCTGCAGGCCATCGCCGGCCAACTGGCTGAGAAGCTTGGCGCGGATGTGGCGCACGCTTCGCGCGGCGCGCTGCTGGCCAAGGCCGATCTGCTGACCGACATGGTGGGCGAGTTCCCCGAGCTGCAAGGCACGATGGGCACGTACTATGCACGTCATGACGGCGAACCCGACGATGTGGCGCTGGCCTGCTCCGAACACTACCAACCGCGCTTTGCCGGCGATGCGCTGCCCAGCACCGCCACCGGTACCGTGGTGGCGCTGGCCGACAAGCTCGAAACGCTGGTCGGCATCTGGGGCATCGGCCTGCAACCCACGGGCGAGAAAGATCCGTTCGCGCTGCGCCGCCACGCGCTGGGCATCCTGCGCATGCTGATCGAGAAGCCGCTCGCGCTCACGATCGACGATGCGCTGCAGATTGCCGCCGCCGGCTTCGACGGCATCGCCGCCGTCAAACCGGACCTCGCCGCCATCTCTGACTTCCTCTACGACCGCCTGCGCGGCTACCTGAAGGACAAGGGCTACAGCACCAACGAGGTCGAAGCCGTGGTGAGCCAGCGCCCGCAGCGCCTGGACGACATCGTCGCGCGCCTGGAAGCCGTGCGCGCCTTTGCTGCCCTGCCGCAGGCCGCAGCGCTGGCGGCCGCCAACAAGCGCATCACCAACATCCTGAAGAAGACGGACGTGGCCATTGGTGCCGTGCAGCCGCCGCTGCTCAAGGAAGACGCCGAGCGCGCGCTGCATCAATCCGTGGTTGCAGCGGAGCCGCAGGTGCACGACGCCTTCGCACGCGGCGATTTCACCACTGCGCTCAAGACGCTGGCCGGCCTGCGCGAAGCGGTCGACACCTTCTTTGACGGCGTGATGGTGATGGCCGACGACACCGCGCTGCGCGATAACCGCCTGGCGTTGCTGGCTGAACTGCACGGACTGATGAACCGCGTCGCGGACATCTCCAAGCTGGCCGCCTGATCGGCACCCCAAGCACCGTTCGGAGCCCACCATGCCCCACGTTCCCAAACTGGTGATTCTCGACCGCGATGGCGTTATCAACCGCGACAGCGACCAGTTCATCAAGTCGCCTGACGAGTGGATCGCGCTCGACGGCAGCCTGGAAGCCATTGCCGAGCTGAACCAGGCCGGCTACCAGGTGGTGGTGGCAACCAACCAGTCGGGTATCGGGCGCGGCCTGTTCGAGGCCGCTGCGCTCAACGCCATGCACGAGAAGATGTACAAGGCGCTTGCCACCTCCGGCGGGCGCGTCGATGCCGTCTTCTTCTGCCCGCACACCGCCGCCGATGCCTGCGAGTGCCGCAAGCCCAAGGCCGGCATGCTGCGCGAGATCGCACGCCGCTTCGACATGGACCTGACCGGCGTGCCGGTCGTGGGAGATTCGCTGCGCGACTTGCAAGCCGGTGTAGAAGTCGGTGCCGTGCCCCACCTCGTATTGACCGGCAAGGGCATCAAGACCCGCGATGCCGGCAACCTTCCCCCAGGCACCCAGATTCACGAGGACCTGCGTGCGTTTGCGCGTGCGCTGCTATCTCCCGTGCCCCAGGGCACGCCCACGCGCGCCCCTTGAATTCGCCCCCAATGACTTTTATCCGTTCGCTGCTGTACCTGGTTTTCCTGATCGTTTGGACACCGATTTACGCGGTGGCCTGCTTCATCGTCTTTCCGTTCATGAACCCGCACCACCGCTTCTGGATGGTGTCCGGCTGGACAAAGTCTGCAATCTGGATGGCACGCTGGCTGCTCGGCATCCGCTGGCAATACCAGGGCTGGGAGAACATCGAGGAAGCCGTCGCCACCAACAAACAGGTTGTGCTGCTCTCCAAGCACCAGTCGGCGTGGGAAACCATGGCCTTCGTCGCGACCATGCCGCGACCGTTGTGCTACGTCTTCAAGCGCGAGCTGCTGTTTGTGCCGTTCTTCGGGTGGGCGCTCGGCATGCTCAAAATGGTGCACATTAACCGCAAGGACGGCGCCAATGCGTTCGCCTCGGTGGCGCGCCAGGGCAAGGAGCGTCTTGCAGATGGCGCGTGGGTGATCATGTTTCCGGAAGGCACGCGCACGCGTTCGGGCGACCCGAAGCCACGTTACAAAAGCGGCGGTGCGCGCTTTGCCGTGGATACCGGCGCATGGGTCATCCCCATCGCGCACAACTCCGGCCGTGTGTGGCCGCGCAATTCGTTCCTGAAGCATCCGGGCCTGATTACGCTGTCGGTCGGGCCGGCCATCTCGAGCGCCGGCAAAACCAGCGACGAACTCAATCGCGAAGTCGAAGCGTGGATCGAAACAGAAATGCGTAGAATCGACGCCGATAGCTACCGCGAGCACGCATGAAACTGCTGCGCCCACCGACTTCGCCCACCCCCGCCGACAGCGTCCAGCTTGAGTTACCGCTGCTCGCACCCGAAGCCCCGTCGGCATCGCAGCCGCCTGACGCGTCCCTCCTCGCTCCGCCCGCACTCGACTTTTCCACCGCACCGCTCGGCCCCAATCAGCGCCGCCTGACCTTGGGCGAGCGCGCGCTCATCTATAACCTCAAGCGTTCGTCGCGGCGCACCATCGGCTTCGTCATCGATGACCGGGGCCTGTCGATCACGGCACCGCGCTGGGTCACGCTCGCCGAGATCGAACACGCCATCGCCGAAAAACAGAAGTGGATCTTCGCCAAGCTGGCCGAATGGCGCACGAGCGCCGCACGCCGCATGCTGCCGCAGATGGAGTGGCAGGACGGCGCCGCACTCCCTTTCCTCGGCAAGACGATCACGCTCAAGCTGGAATCGCCCATCGGCGCATTGATGTTCGATGCCGACAGCAGTGTGCTGCACCTGGGCCTGCCACCCGGCACCACTGATCAGCAGATCAAGGACCGCGTGCAAGGCTGGCTGCAGACGCAGGCGCGACGCCTCTTCGGCGAGCGCCTGGAGGTGTACGCCGAGCGCCTTGGCGTGCGGCATAGCGCGTATGCGCTGTCCTCCGCCGCGACGCGTTGGGGAAGCTGCACCGCCGACGGCAAGATCCGCCTGAACTGGCGCCTCGTGCATTTCCCCCTCAGCCTGATCGACTACGTGGTTGCGCATGAGCTCGCGCATCTCAAGGAGATGAACCACAGCCCGCGCTTCTGGGACACGGTGGAATCGATCTTCCCTGAGTTTCGTGAGGCGCGGGAGCAACTGCGCTCGCATCCGCCGGAATACCTGCCGGCATTCTGATCCCGCCAGGCCGGCGCCACCGAGGCGGATGCGCCGGTGGCAGAACATGGCTGCCCTGCAGGGTCCGCCACACCCCCCTACAATATTGCCTTCCCGCAGTTCTCCAGGAAGGAAATCCCCATGCGAATGCTCCACACCATGCTGCGCGTCGGCGACATGCAGCGCTCGATCGACTTCTACACCAAGGTGCTCGGCATGCAGTTGCTGCGCACCAGCGACAACCCCGAGTACAAGTACTCGCTGGCGTTCGTCGGCTACGGCCCGGAAGCCAGCAACACGGTCATCGAACTGACCTACAACTACGGGGTGAGCGAGTACGAACTCGGCACGGCATTCGGGCACTTGGCCATCGAGGTCGACGATGCCGCACAAGCCTGCGACCAGATCCGCAACGCCGGCGGCAAGGTCACGCGTGAAGCGGGTCCGGTCAAGGGCGGCAGCACCATCATCGCGTTTGTGGAAGATCCGGACGGCTACAAGATCGAGCTGATCCAGGCGCGCTCGATGCCCGATGGCAACCGCCACTGACGCCATCCGCCGGCCGCTGGACGGCACCGCCATCGGCCTGATGGTGGTGCTGTGCATGTGCTGGGGCTTTCAGCAGGTTGCCATCAAGGTGGCCGCGCACGACGTGGGCCCCGTCATGCAGGCCGGTGTGCGCTCGGCCATCGCATCGGTTCTGGTATTTGCGTTTGCGCTCTGGCGCGGCACGTGCCTCTCGTTGCGCGACGGCACGCTGGCCGGCGGCCTGATGGCCGGCGTGCTGTTCGGTGTCGAGTTCCTGTGCATCTTCATCGGCCTGGGCTACACGACTGCCTCGCGCATGGCGGTGTTCCTCTACACGGCGCCGATCTTCACGGCGCTCGGCCTGCACTTTTTCGTGCCGGGCGAACATCTGCGCCCGCGCCAGTGGGCGGGCATCGGCATTGCATTTGCGGGGATCGTGCTGGCGTTTGCCGGCGGTGTCATACACCCGGCGGCCGGGCCGTCGACCTCGTTGGGCGACGCGCTGGGCGTGGTGGCAGGTGCGCTGTGGGGCGCGACGACCATCGTCGTGCGGGCAAGCAAGCTCTCCGAGGCACCGGCGGCGAAGACGCTGCTGTACCAACTGGCCGTCTCGGCCGTGCTGCTGCTGTTGATGGCGGCGGGCACTGGCCAGGCCTTTACCGCAAACCTCACACCGACCGCGCTGGCCAGCCTCGCTTACCAGTCCGTGCTGATCGCGTTCGCCAGTTACCTGACGTGGTTCTGGCTGCTGCGCCGCTATCTGGCGTCTCGGTTATCGGTGTTCTCGTTCCTGACACCGCTGTTTGGCGTGGCGTTTGGCGTGCTGCTCTTGCATGAGCCGGTGGGCCTGCGGTTTGCGCTGGCGGCAACGCTCGTGCTGTCGGGCATCCTGCTCGTCAATCTTCGCTGAGATCGGAAACGCTGCCGGCGATGCGGTTGGCCGGCAGCGCATTCGCCACCGCCACGAAATCGTCCACCGGCACCTCTTCTGCGCGGCGGCTCAGGTCAAAGGCGAGCGCGTCGAAATCAACCACGTCTCTTAGTGCGCCCAGGGTGTTGCGCAGCACCTTGCGCCGCTGCGAAAACGCCATCGTCACCACCGTGCCCAACGCGCGCATGTCGACGGGCGCATACGGCGATTTGTCGGCCGGCCACGGAATCATCCGCACCACCGCCGAATCCACCTTGGGCGGTGGGTTGAACGAGCCCGGCGGCACATCCAGCACCAGCTCCATGTAGTAGCGCACCTGCAGCATCACCGACAGCCGGCTGAAGGCCTTGCTGCCCGGCGCGGCGACCATGCGGTCGACCACTTCTTTCTGGAGCATGAAATGCTGGTCGCGCACACGATCGGCGAACGTGGCCAGATGGAACAGCAGCGGGCTCGAGATGTTGTACGGCAGGTTGCCGACAATGCGCAGCGGCCGGTCCGCCTCCAGCAGCGCGCCGAAATCGAACGCCAGCGCGTCGCCGGCATGCACGACCAGCCGATCGCCGAAACGCTTCTGCAAGCGTGCGACAAGATCACGGTCCAGCTCGACCACCTGCAGGGTGCGCACGCGCTCCATCAGCGGGACGGTGAGTGCGCCGAGGCCCGGGCCGATCTCGACGAGCACATCGTCGGGCTTCGGATCAATGGCGGCGACGATGGCGTGGATCACGCCGTCATCGACCAGGAAGTTCTGGCCAAAGCGCTTGCGGGCCTGGTGCCCCTGGTGAACGCCGGTCGTGGATCGTGCCATTGCGAACTCGAAATCGATAAGGTGAAGAAATTCAGGAACGTGCCGTGTGCCGAGCCATGGCGATGGCGGTATCGATCGCCTCGATCATGCTGCCGAATTCGGCGCGGCCCGTGCCCGCCAAGTCCAGCGCCGTACCGTGGTCCACCGACGTGCGCACGAATGGCAAACCGAGCGTAATGTTCACGCCGTGGCCGAAGGTGCCGTACTTGAGCGGCGCCAAGCCTTGATCGTGGTACATCGCCAGCACGCAATCGGCATCGGCCAGAAGGCGCGGCTGGAACAGCGTATCGGCCGGATAAGGACCGCGCGCATCGATTCCGCGCGCACGGGCACGGGCGATGGCCGGCTCGATCACTTCGATCTCTTCCCGCCCGAGGTGACCAGATTCACCCGCATGCGGATTCAACCCCGTCACGAGGATGCGCGGTGCAGTCAAGCCGAAGCGTGTGCGCAGATCACGCTGCACGATGTCCAGCGTTTCGTCGAGCACCGCTGGCGTGATGGCGTCCGGCACCTCGCGCAGCGGCAAGTGCGTCGTCGCCAGCGCCACGCGCAGCATGGCGTTGTCGTGCGCCGGTTGCGGACCAGCGAGCATCATCACCACGCGCGGCGTGCGGCTGCGCTCGGCCAGATACTCGGTGTGGCCGGTAAATGGCACCCCGGCGTCGTTGATCGTGCTCTTCTGCACCGGCGCCGTGACCATCGCGTCGTAACGCATGCCGTCTGCCGTGCCGATCAGGCAGCCGTCGATGGCCGCGTCGAGCAGGTCCAGCACATAGCGGCCGTTCGCGGCATCAAGCGCTCCGGCGCGCACGGGCGCACCCAGCCGGCGCTCCACCATCGACAGTGCCGTAGAGACAACGCGCCAGAAATCGCCCTGCCCCATCGCGTCGGCGCGCGCCTGCAGCAAAGCGGCATTGCCCATCACATGCCACTGCACATCGGCGTAACGCGGCGACGCCTGTCGTGCCAGGTGCAACAGCGCAGCCACGGTGATGTCGGGGCCGATACCAGCGGGTTCGCCAGTGGTGATGGCAATGTTCAGCATGCAGCGCTTTCCTGCGATGGTTTCTGAAGCGATCTAGAAACGCCACGGCCGCCCGCAGGCGGCCGTGAGCGATGCGGATGTCCGTAGCTTACTGCTGACGGTTCACGCGGTATTCCACGTGTGCCGAATCGCGCAGCTCACGCAGCCAGTCCTCATAGGCGGCCTGGACTTTCTGCTCGCGAATCACCGACCGTGCGTAGTCGCGTTGGCGGTCCCCCGACACCTCGGCTTCACGGCGGCCTTCCACCTGAATCAGATGCACGCCGAACTGGCTCTGCACCGGCTGCGACACATCACCCGGCTTGAGCTGGTTCATGGCCTGCTCAAATTCCGGCACCAGCTGGCCCGGCGACACCCAGCCCAGCTCGCCACCCGCACCGGCCGACCCGTCCTGCGAATACCGCCGTGCCGCATCGCCAAAATCGTAACCGTGGACAATGCGGTCACGCAGGCCCATCAATTGCCGGCGCGCGTCGTCCGCCGACATCGTCGGACCGGTCTTGATCAGGATGTGGCGCACTTGCGTCTGCTGCACCTTGGCGGCAATCGCGGTGCCCGGCGCGCGCTTGTCCAGCAGCTTGATCACGTGATAACCGGCCGGGCTTTCGACCACCTGGCTCGCCACTTGGCCCGCCTTCATGTCGACCACGGCGTTGGCAAACACAGCCGGCAGGCGCCCAATCGGACGCAGCCCAAGCTCGCCGCCTTGCGAGGCGTCCTGTGCGCCCGAATTGTCACGCGCCAGCTTGGCGAAATCGGCACCGCTCTGCGCTTGCTTGAGCAGACTTTCGGCCTTGCTGCGCGCTGCAGCCTTCTCGGCGTCCGTGGCGCCCTCGGCGACGGGCACGAGAATTTGCGCGACGTTGTATTGCTGCTCGCCTGCCGGGGCCGTGCCGCCGCCCTGCTGCGCCAGGTAGTTGTCGATCTCACCGTCGTAGACCTGCACCTTCGAGTCGACCTCGCGCTCACGCAGGCGCGCCAGGAGGATTTCCTGACGCAGGTCGTCGCGGTACTTGTCGTACGTCATGCCGGCGTCCTTCAGCTTGCTCTTGAGCTGCGGGACGGAGAGGTTGTTGCGCTGGGCCACGCTTTCCACAGCGCGATCCACATCGGCGTCGGACACGCGGATGCCGCTTTCCTTGGCGGTCTGCGCCTGCACGCGCTCCAGGATCAGCTGTTCAAGCACCTCGCCCAGCATATCCGCGCGCGGGGGCAGCGGCCGGTTCTGCGCACGGAACGTGCGCTCGACCAAGTCGGCGCGATTGAGCAGTTCACGGCGGGTGATGACGTCGGTGTTGACCACGGCCACCACCTCGTCGACGAGTTGGCTGCGCGGCGCACCCGGGGCAGTCGGCTCTGGCAGCGTGCCCTGCAGCAGCGGCTGGCTCGGCGACGAACCCGGGTTGGCGAAGATGCCGCGCACCGGTGCAGTCTTCTTTGCCGACTGCGCTTGCTGCGCATGGACGGCAGACGACAGCGTGGTCCCCGCCATCAGCGCGACCAGCACGCCGGTGGCAACACGCAAGCGGCCCAGAGGAGCCACACGCGTGGCGAAAGCGGTCGATTGGAAAGCCATGATGTCGTTATTCATATTGATCCAGCACGGACGGCGTGATCGGCTGCGCGGTCACCGGCTGGTAGCCGGGCACGTTCAAACGAATCACGTCGATCGGATTGTTCCCCACCTTCGACAAACCCTTGAATTCGATCTGGGCAAAGATATGCGTCGTATAGCTCGAAACCGCATTGCTGTAGCGCTGCACCGCCAGTCGACCGACCCAGCAGTCCGCCACATATTCGAGGCCGAGCAGCATATCCGATGGCTTGCGCGCATCCAGGTCGTAACCGATGCGACCCAGGCCGTAGAGGCGCCGCGTAATCGGCCACTGCGTGGAGATATCGGCCTGTTCCAGCGGCAGCTGACCGGTATTGGCGTCTTGCCGGTAGTAGCGGTAGCCGAGGTTGATCACCTTGTTGGCCTCGGGCTTCCAGCTGAACGCGACCGTCGAACGCATGATGCGGTCGAGGTCCTGATTGTACTGAAGGTTCGTATCAAAAAAGATGCCACGGAACATCTGGATCGTGGTCGCGCCCAGAAGGTCCGAATAGCGGCGCACCGACGTCGGTGCTGCACCCGCCAGCGTCACGCGCTGGCCTTCGAAATCGATGCGCTGGGCGATCGTGGCACGCAGGCGCTCAATGCCTGATTCGGCCTCGATAAACCGCGTGGTGACACCTGCCGTCACCTTGTTGTTGTCGGCAATGCGGTCGTAACCGGTGTACGGGTTCTCGGTAAAGATCTGGCCGAGGTTGTAGTCGGACTGCCCGGTATCGAACAGCGGAATCTGCGACTGATCGCGATACGGCGTGTACACGTAGAACACGCGCGGCTCCAGCGTCTGGATGTAGCTCACGCCGAACAATTTGGAGACCAGCGGCGCATCGCGCTCGAAGGTCATACCCGAATCGAGCGAGAACGTCGGCAGCGTGCGATTGATCTGCGTATCTTGCGTATCGCCAGCCGGACGGTCTAGGCGATACGAAGTGGCGTTCAGGATGAACTTTGGCGTGACGAACCAGCCCGGACGGATGACCGGAAAGCTGATCGTCGGCTGCATGAACAGGCGCTCGCCCTGCACGGTATTGGCGGTCGGGATCGAGAACCGCGTGTAGTCGGTCAGGAAATTGATGTCAAAGCCGCCTACGTCGTACCGGTTATACGTCAGGCTCAACTGAGGGACACGCTCGTACGGCGCTGCTAGTTGCGTAGTGGCGGTCGACAGGGTCTGGAACTTCTGCACGCGCGCCAGCGCAACCCAATCGCCGATGGAATAGGTGACGCCGCCTTCCTGGACATACTGTCGCTGCGTCGCAGTGACGATGCTGCGACCAAGGTCATCCGGATAAGTGTTATCGGAAACCTTGTTGTAGTTGATATAGCCGGTCAGGCCCGGGGCCAGCCGCTGCGTGTGTACTGCCGAAATCGACCAGCGGTTACGACCCGCTTCACGATCATCGGGCAGGAATTCGCCCCGCAGGACGCCGCTGTACGACGTATCGAGATAGCGGTATTCAGCGCCAAGCTGCAGGCCACGCGTACTGAGCAGACGCGGATACAAGGTCAAATCGCGGTTCGGCGCGATATTGAAGTAGTACGGCAGCGTGACGTCGGCCCCGCTGCGGCTGTTGTAGCCGAACACCGGTGCCAGGAAACCGCTGCGCCGATCGTCATTGAGCGGAAAATCCATGACCGGCGCCGCAAACACCGGCACACCGAAGAAGTGCAGCACGCCGTTGCGCCCCGTGCCGACCTGGCGGTCGCTGTCGATGTCGATGCGGCTGGCGCTGAAGTACCAGTCGACGTTGTCGGGCGAGCACGTGGTGTACGTGCCGCGCGTGATGCGGCTGTTGTCCTTGTCGATGAAGTCGATGCGGTCTGCAGTGCCGTGGCCGCCGTTGGAGTGGAACTCGTAGCTCGGCGTGCTGATGGTCCCTTCGTTGGCGGTAATCTTCAGCTTGGCGTCCGGGCCGGTGACCAGCGTGCCGCCCTTGAACAGGCGCACGTTGCCGGTTGCGGTTGCGACATCGGTGTCCTGGTTGTAATCGAGCGTGTCGCCCTTCAGCACCGAGCCGTTGCGGCGCAGTTCGCCATTACCGCGCAGGTGGATGTCTTCGTTGGTGCGACCGTCCATCTTGTCGGCCGCGGTAAACGTCGGGACAGTGTTGTCCGGTCGCTGGACGGGCTCGGCCATCTTGGGCAACAGCGGACTGCCGCCGGGCGTGGTCGGTCCGGACGTCGCCAGCGCGGTCACCGACGAGGCCGGAGTGACAGCGGGCGCCGTCGCTTGCGTTGTGCCCGTGCTCTGCGCCGCGGACGTCGCCGTCCAGACACCGGCCACCGCAAATACCAGCGGGCGCAATGCCAGCGTGCCACGCCTGATGGTGGCCAAGTCGGCGGGCCGCTGATCGGGCGCGGCGACAGCAGCGCGCTGCCGGTTCTTCCTGGCTCGGTTCGGTTCGGTCATGCAGATCGGGAACAGGGCCGCGCGCGCAACGGCACGCACAGGCACAAAATCAGTCGGTACTGCGGTCAATCCCGCCGCCGGACGCAGCCTGGACAAGGCCGGCGCTCGCTCGCGGCGAAACTCGGTCGGGTATTATACGGGGCTTCCTCCCAGCCTCATTCCAGCATTCTCTCAGCATGGCTTCGACCCCTGGCGCCGCAGCAGGCGCAACCGACGCACGCCTCAGCCAATTGCGCGACTGGCTCGGCACATTGCCCGCCGCCCACGGCCTGCGCATCGACACGCTGCAACCTGCCTCGGCCGATGCCAGCTTCCGCCGGTATTTCCGCCTGGACAGCGCCGTCAGTGGCAAGCCCGGCACGCTGGTCGTCATGGACGCCCCGCCGCCGCAGGAAGACTGCCGCCCGTTCGTCCATGTGGCCGGTCTGCTCAATGGTGCCGGCGTGCGCGCGCCGCTGGTGCTGGAGCAGGATCTTGCGCAGGGCTTCTTGCTGCTGACCGACCTGGGCCCACAAACGTATCTGCAATCGCTGCGCGAGCGCGATTTCGACCTCGCCTACGCCAACACGCTGTTCCGCCCTGCCATCCATACTCTGGTGCGCTGGCAGGTGGCTTCCCGCGAAGGCGAGCTGCCGCCGTATGACGAGGCGCTGCTGCGCCGCGAACTGTCGCTGTTTCCGGACTGGTACGTCGACCGCCACCTGCAACGCCCGCTCGACGCAACCCAGCGCGAATCGCTCGACAAGGTGTTCAAGCTGCTGGTCGATAGCGCCTTGGCCCAGCCGCGCGTGTACGTGCATCGTGACTACATGCCCCGTAATTTGATGATCAACGCGGCCGACCCATCGCAGCCGGGCGTGCTGGACTTCCAGGACGCCGTCTACGGACCGATCACCTACGACGCCGCCTCGCTGCTGCGCGACGCCTTCCTGTCGTGGGACGAAGAGCAGGAGCTGGATTGGGCCGTGCGCTACTGGGAAGCGGCCCGCGCCGCCAAGTTGCCCGTGGACGAAGACTTCGGCGAGTTCTACCGTGCGCTCGAATGGATGGGCGCGCAACGCCATCTGAAGGTGGCCGGCATTTTCGCGCGCCTGTGCTACCGCGACGGCAAGACCGGCTACGTGGAAGACACTCCGCGCTTCATCGCCTACCTGCGCCGTGTATGCAGCCGCTACAACGCGCTGGCGCCGCTGGCCCGCCTGCTCGATCAACTCGAAGATCGCGCGCAGCAGATCGGCTACACGTTCTGATGGCCTCTCCCCGCACCGTTGAGTTTCGCGCCGGTATGCTGGCACTCGCGCCGATGCTGCTGGGCGTGGTGCCGTTCGGCATGATCTACGGCGTGCTGGCTACGTCGGCCGGCATGCCCGCATGGCTTGCCGTGGCGATGAGCGCCATCGTTTTCGGTGGCGCGTCGCAGATGATCCTCGTGCAGTTGTGGGCAGGCGGCGCGCCCGCGCTGGTGATTGCGGCGACCGTCTCGATGGTGAATCTGCGGCACGCGCTGTATTCGGCCAGCATTGCGCCGGCGCTGGCGCATCTGCCGCGCCGCTGGAAATGGCTGATCGCCTATCTGCTGACCGACGAAGCCTTCGCCGCCATGAACCGCCGCGTGGTCACCGCGCAGCCGGGCAGCGAGGAAGCCGCCTACCGCCATTGGTATTTCCTCGGCGCTGGCGTGGCGCTGTGGTCGAGCTGGCAGGCGTCGACCATCGTCGGCGTGCTGCTGGGCGCGCAGGTGCCGACCTCGTGGCCGCTCGATTTCTTCCTGCCCCTTACGTTTATCGCCATCGTGGTGCCGGCACTGCGCACGCGCGCACAACTCGCTGCAGCCTTGTCCGGCGCCGCGCTGGCCGTGGCGTGGACGGGCTGGCCGCACAAGCTCGGGCTCATGAGCGCCGCGTGCGTGGGCATTGCCGTCGGCGCACTGGTTGAGCGCTTACTGGCCCGGACGTCCGACAAGGGGGCTGCCGCATGAAAGCCCTGATCCTCTTCGGCGTGCTGTTGATTGCCGGCGCCGCCACCTATCTGATCCGCCTATCGTTCATCGCGCTGGAAGGGCGCATGAACCTGCCGATGTGGTTCCGCAGCGCCCTGCCCTATGTGCCGGCTGCGATGCTGACCGCGCTCATCGCGCCCGACCTCCTGATGCGCGATGGCGCGCTCGCGGTGTCGGTCGACAACCCACGCCTGCTTGCCGGCGTCGTCGCCATCGTCATTGCACGGGTGACGAAAAGCGCGATGTGGACCATCGTCGGCGGGATGGCCGTGCTGCTGATTCTCATGAAGGTGATGGCTTGAATTCGACGACGCGCGCCATGATTTTTGCGGCGGGCCGCGGCGATCGCATGCGGCCGCTGACCGACCACACGCCCAAGCCACTGCTCACCGTGGGCGGCAAACCCCTGATCGTCTGGCAGATCGAGCGCCTGGCTGCTGCCGGCGTGCGCGACATCGTCATCAACCACGCGTGGCTCGGCGCGCAGATCGAAACCGCCCTGGGCGATGGCAGCGCGTGGGGCGTGCGCCTCGCATATTCGCCGGAAGAGCAGGCGCTCGAAACGGCAGGCGGGGTTGCGCAGGCCATGCCGCTGCTGCATGCAGGCGATGGGCACAGCGTATTCATTGCCGTCAGCGGCGATGTGTTCTGCGATTACGACTACGCCTTGCTGCGCGAGCGGGCGCCCGCAATGGCCGCGCAAGCGGCGCCGGGCATGCATCTGGTGATGGTGCCCAATCCGCCCTACCACCTGCGCGGCGATTTCGCGCTGGATAACGAAGGCATGCTCCACGCCGAAGGCGCCGAGCGCCTCACGTTCGGCAACATCGGCTTGTACGACACACGCCTGTTTGCCGGCATCGCGCCCGGCACGCGGCTGGCAATGACGCCGCTGTACCACCAGGCGATCGCCGAAGGTCGCGCCACCGGCGAGCGCTTCGATGGCCGCTGGGAAAACGTCGGCACGCCAGCCCAGCTGGCCGCGCTAGACGCTGAAGTCGCGTCGCGCTAAGCGCTTACGCCATCGCCGCGCTCAACGATTCCGCCGTCATCGGGCGGCCGAGCAGGTAGCCCTGCAGCGAGTGGCAGCCGAGCCGCGTCAGGAACGCCTGCTGCTCGGCGGTCTCCACACCCTCTGCGACGATGCGCAGGTTCAGCGTCTGGCCCAGCGCCACGATGGCCGAGACGATGGCCGCGTCTTCCGTGTCGTGCGCCAGGTCGCGCACGAAGCCGCGGTCGATCTTCAGTTCGCTGGCAGGCAAACGCTTGAGATAGAGCAGGCTGGAATAGCCGGTGCCGAAATCGTCGATCGAAATCCTCACGCCCATCGCGTCGAGCTGCTGCAGGATCTGCAGGCTCGCGTCGACATCGCGCATGGCGGTCGATTCTGTAATTTCCAGCATCAGGCTGCGCGGGTCCAGCGCATGGCGCGCGAGCGTATCGCGCACGGTGTCGATGAGTGCGGCATGGCCAAACTGCAGCGCGGAGAGATTCACGGCGACGGTCCAGCCGGCGTGCCCCTCGCGTTGCCATTGCGCCATCTGGCGGCAGGCCTCGTCCAGCACCCAGGCGCCCAGCGGCACGATCAGACCGGTCTTTTCGGCCAGCGGGATGAATTCATCGGCGGGCACCAGACCGCGCTGCGGATGCTGCCAGCGCACCAGCGCCTCCACGCCCATGATCGGCCCATTGGGCGCATTGAATTTCGGCTGGTAATGCAGCACGAGTTCGTGCCGCTCGACCGCGCGGCGCAGGTCTTGCACAAGCTGCAACTGCTGATGCACGTCGGCGTTCATCGATGGCTCGAAAAAGCTGTAGGCGTTCCGGCCCAGGCCCTTTGCGTGGTACATCGCCGCATCGGCGTTGGTCAGCAGGTCATGCTGGTTGCCGCCGTCGCCAGGGTAGATCGCGATGCCGATGCTGGTGGAGACGCGCAATTCGTGACCGCCGGCCATGAAGGGCTCGCGCACCACGCCCAGCAGCGCGTCGGCCAGGGTGCCGGCGTCTTCCGGATCATCCACATAGGCCAGCACGACGAATTCATCCCCACCGACTCGCGCCACGGTGTCCTGCTGCCGCACCCGCGCGCCGATGCGCTGCGCGACGTCGATCAGCAGCAGATCACCCACGTGGTGGCCATAGACATCGTTGACGGCCTTGAAACCGTCCAGATCCATGAACATGACTGCGAAGCGGCGCTTCTCGCGATCAGCCGTGCGGATCGCCTGGGTCAGACGGTCTTCCAGAAGCACGCGGTTGGACAGCTTGGTCAGGTTGTCGTGCAGCGCAAGGTAGGCCAATTCCTTGTTGGCTGCGGCCAGCGAGTTCGCCAGCAAGGCGGTGCGCGCTTCCATGCGCAAATCCAGCACCGAGATGATGAGCGCGATGGCCAGCACCGCCAGCGTCACGATGATGATGACCAGCGCCAGCCATTCGGCACTCGCGCCGGTGTGCGCAGCGCCACACACGCTGCCGTATGGAAACGCCGCCGCGGCCATACCCACGTAGTGCATGCCGACGATCGCCACGCCCATCACCACCGCCGAACCGGCACGCAGCGCACGAACGCGTCGCGACTGCTGCCGCAGGCGAAACGCCATCCACAGCGCCACGCCCGAGGCCAGCACGGCAATCACGATCGACAGAGCAAACCTGGCGGGGTCGTATTGAATGCCGGGGTTCATGCGCAGCGCGGCCATGCCGGTGTAATGCATACCCGCCACGCCTGCGCCCATGAGGACGGCGCCGCCCGCCAAGCGGGGCCACGGCAGTTCACGCCGGCTGACCAGCCATAACGCAAATATTGACGCCCCAATGCCAATGGCGAGCGACGTCAATGTGATACCGGCGTCATATCCAACCGGGATCGGCAGGTTCAGCGCCAGCATGCCGACAAAGTGCATCGACCAAATGCCCAACCCCATGGCCGAGGCGCCGCCGATGAGCCACCACAACGCCGCGCGGCCTTGCGCGGTCACGACGCGTCCTGCCATATCCAGCGCCGTATACGACGCCAGGATGGCCACGAAGAGGGAAAGCAGGACGAGAAGAGGGTTGTAACTACTGGCGAGCATCGGTTCTCCTGGGCAGGCCGATCCAATGCGGCCAATCCACTGCAGGCGGAGGTCGCAACCGGGATGCAAACAGCTCAGTATTAACGGCGGCCGCCGCCCGAGACTTTAGGAGACGCCGTCCGCACCGCACAAGTCTCCTTTTGGGTGTAGCGATGCCCCCCTCCCAGTGCCCGCCAAGCGCGGCGTTACAATCGATGCATCCTTTCTGTCGCTGGAAAACACGCCATGTCCGCCACCGAACTCGCTTTCCTCCAGACCTATCGCCAGCGCCGCGAACGCGTCGTGCAGTGGCTGCGCACTGCATCGGGTGGTCGTGGCGGAGTCGCCATCGTGCCGACCGCGCCCGAAGCGATGCGCAACCGCGACAGCGACTACCCCTACCGGCACGACAGCTACTTCTATTACCTGACCGGCTTTACCGAGCCCGAAGCGGTGCTCGCCATCGTTGTGCCCGCGGGCAACGCGCCGGCGCGCAGCGTGCTGTTCTGCCGCCCGAAGCATGAGGAGCGCGAAATCTGGGACGGCTTCCGCTTCGGCCCGGAAGCCGCGAAGGACGCCTTCGGCCTGGAAGAAGGGCACTCGGTGGAAGACATTGATGCGACGCTGCCCAAGTTACTCGCCAATGCAGGTGCCGTGGCCTATCCGCTCGCCGAGAGCAGTGCGTTCGATCGCCGCATGCGCCGCTGGCTCGATGCAGTGCGCATGCAAGGCCGCGCGGGGGTGTCGTCGCCGCACCAAGCCCTGGACGTGCGCGCGATCCTCGATGAGATGCGGCTGTTCAAGGACGCAAGCGAACTTGACATCATGCGCCGTGCCGGACGCATCTCTGCCGGGGCGCACGTGCGCGCCATGCAGGCGTCGCGTGCCGGGCTGCGTGAATACCATCTCGAAGCGGAACTGCTATACGAATTCCGCCGCCACGGCGCGCAGAGCGTTGCCTACAACTCCATCGTGGCGACGGGCCCGAACGCGTGCGTACTGCACTACCGCGCCGGCAATGCAGAACTGCGCGACGGCGATCTCTGCCTGATCGATGCCGGCTGTGAACTGGATGGCTACGCGTCAGACATCACGCGCACGTTCCCGGTCAATGGCCGCTTCACCGGCCCGCAACGCGAACTGTATGAGCTTGTGGTGGCCGCGCAGGAAGCCGCCCTTGCGCAGACGCGCCCCGGCGTGCCTTACAACGTGCCGCACGATGCCGCCACCCGCGTGCTGGCCCAAGGCATGCTCGACACCGGCCTGCTCGACGCAAACAAGGTCGGCACGCTCGATGACGTGATCGCCGGCGGCCAATACCGTCAGTTCTACATGCACCGCACCGGCCACTGGCTCGGCATGGACGTGCACGACGTGGGGGAATACCGCACGCCCGGCACCGTTGCCCCGGCTGAAGGCGAACGCCCGTGGCGCCCGCTGGAAGCCGGCATGGTGCTGACCGTCGAACCCGGGATCTACGTGCGCCCCGCGCCCGGCGTGCCGGAACAGTATTGGCACATCGGCATCCGCATTGAAGACGACGCCATCGTCACGCCCGAAGGGTGCGAAATCATCACGCGCGACGTGCCGGTGGCCCCAGACGAAATCGAACTGGTGATGCGGAGCCGCGCATGACCGGGAGCATCACAGCGAACAGCGCCGCGCCGGAGTTCGACGTCGCCATCGTCGGCGCAGGCCCCGTCGGGCTGGCGCTGGCGAACTGGTTGCTGCGCGACACCGACTTGCGCATCGCCCTGTTCGACGCGCGCGATGCTGAAGCCGCCGCGCGAGACCCGCGCGCGCTGGCGCTCTCGCATGGCTCGCGCGTGCTGCTGCAGGAGATTGGCGGCTGGCCTACGCGCGCCACGCCCATCACGCACATCCATGTCTCGCAGCGCGGCCACTTCGGGCAGGCGCATATCCGCCGCGAAGACTACGACGTCCCCGCGCTCGGACACGTCGTGCAATACGGCGACCTGAGCGCCGCGCTCAACGCCGCACTCGCCACGCTGGTGGCACGCTACCCGATGCGCCTCACCCGCTACGACCACACGCCCGTGGAGCGCGTCGAGCAACTGCCGCGCGCCGACGGCACGGTGGCCCCGGCACGCGTGCGGGCGCTGCGCGAGGGGCGCCATCCGCTGGCCATCGAAACCGAAGTCGTCATCCAGGCCGAAGGCGGCTTGTTTGACGACGCACGCAAGCAGCAACGCGGCATTGCACAGGCGCGGCGGCGCGATTACGGCCAGACCGCCATCGTCGCGCACGTGCGCTGCAGCGCCCCGCTGGAAGGCTGGGCGTGGGAGCGCTTCACGCCCGAAGGCCCGCTCGCGTTGTTGCCGCAGGATGATGCGCACGGTCCCGGCTACGCGCTCGTCTGGTGCTGCGCGCCCGACGAAGCGCGCCGACGCGCAGCCTTGCCCGACGACGCCTTCCTTGCTGAGTTGGGCGCTGCCTTCGGTGAGCGCATGGGCCACTTCACCCACGCCAGTCCGCGCCACACATTCGCGCTTGGGCTGCACGCCCAGCGCATTCCGGTCGACCGCCGTGTCGCCGCCATCGGCAATGCCGCGCAGACGATTCACCCCGTGGCAGGCCAGGGCTTCAACCTCGGCCTGCGCGATGCGTTCGAGATGGCGCGCGCGCTTCGGGAAGGGGCCACGGCAGCCACCCTCGCCCGCTTCGCCCGCGAACGCGCGTTCGACCGCGCCGTCACCATCGGTCTGACCGATTTGCTGCCGCGCGCGTTTGCCGTGCCGGGCCGGCCGTTTGGCCACCTGCGGGGCGCGGCGCTGACGCTGCTGGAATGCCTGCCGCCGCTCAAGCACGGGCTGGCGCGGCAAATGATGTTCGGGCAGCGGGGCTAACGCGTGGCAACACCCGAGGGCAGCGCTGCGGGCGATCGCCACCAGATCACCGTGATTGGCGCCGGCATTGTCGGCACGGCGTGCGCCCTGCAATTGCAACGTGATGGCCATCAAGTCACGCTGCTCGATCAGGCCGGCATTGGCGAGGGTTGCTCGTTCGGCAACGCAGGCTGCCTGAGCGTGGCGTCGGTCGTGCCGATGGCGCTGCCGGGCATGCTCAAGCAGGTACCGAAATGGCTGGCCGATCCGATGGGACCGCTGACGGTGCGTTGGCCCTATCTGCCGCGCGCGCTGCCGTGGCTGCTGCAATGGGTGCTCGCGGGCAACGAGGCGCAGGCCCGCGCGACCGCGCAGCCGCTGGCGAGTCTCTTCAGCGCGACCTTCCCCGGTTATCGCCACCTGCTCGACGCCGCGCAATATGACGACCTGATCCGCCAGACGGGCCACCTGTATGTGTGGCGCACGCTGGCGCGTTCGTCGGGCGACGTGCTGGCGCAGTCCATTCGCGATGCGACGGGCGTGCGCTCGCAAGCCCTGAGCGCCGGTGAAGCGCGCGAACTGGAGCCCGCACTGGCCGCCGACATCCAATCCGGTCTGCTGCTGCCCGACAACGGCTTCACAGTGAATCCGGAACGGCTGGTCAAGACGCTGGCAGCCAACTTTGCGGCGGCCGGGGGCACCTTCCTGCGCCGCAAGGTGTTGGACATGGAATTCGGCCGCAGCGACTACGGCGGCCCGACTCGGCTGCACACCGATCGCGGCACGCTGCCCGTGTCGAAACTGGTGCTGTGCGCCGGTGCTTGGTCGATGCGGCTGGGCGCGAAACTCACCAGCATCCGCATTCCGCTCGACACGGAACGCGGCTATCACGCCACGCTGCGCGCGCCCAGCGTGCAGCCTTCACGGCCGATCATGGATTGCGAGCGCAAGTTCATCGCCACGCCCATGGAAGGCGGCTTGCGGATTGCCGGCACCGTGGAGATCGGTGGGTTGGACGCGCCGCCCGACTACCGCCGCGCCCGCGTCCTCATGCAACAGGGCCAGCAGCTCTTCCCCGGCCTAGGCTTTACGGACGACAGCCAATGGATGGGCCATCGGCCCTCTCTACCCGACAGCCTGCCCGTGATCGACCGCTCGGAGCGCCACCGCAACGTGTTTTTTGCATTCGGGCACGGCCACCTGGGCATGACGGGGGCGCCGGGTACAGCCCGACTCATCGCCGATCTGATCAGCGAGCGCACGCCTTTCATCGACGCCCGCCCCTACGGCCTGCACCGTTTCCAATAACACCAGCCACGGCAAAAACCGCGCCGCCGATCGCACTGCGGCATAGTTTGTGCACAACATTTAGGCAATCCGGCGGTTTGGCGGTAAAATCCCGTCCTCGCATTTTTTCACTCCCGTCGCTCCGCCCGATCGTCATCCGACGCTGGGCGGGAGGGGTGATTTTTCGTTTCTTCCAGCCGCTTCTTCTTCGCCAGCCTTGCAGATCGGACCGCATACCCTTCGCAACAACCTGTTCGTCGCCCCCATGGCGGGCGTGACGGACCGCCCGTTCCGTCAGCTGTGCAAACGGCTGGGCGCGGGCTATGCGGTGTCCGAGATGGTCGCGTCCAACGCGCAGTTGTGGAAAAGCGAGAAGACCATGCGGCGCGCCAACCACACGGGCGAGGTCGAACCGATTGCCGTGCAGATTGCCGGTGCCGAGCCGATGATGATGGCCGAGGCCGCGCGCTACAACGTCGATCGCGGTGCGCAGATCATCGACATCAACATGGGCTGCCCTGCCAAGAAGGTATGCAACGTGGCCGCCGGTTCCGCTCTGCTGCAGAACGAGCCGCTGGTCCAGCGCATTGTCGAGGCCGTGGTCGGTGCGGTGGGCGATCGCGTGCCGGTGACGCTGAAGATCCGCACCGGTTGGGACCGCGAACACCGCAATGCCCTCACCGTAGCGCGCATTGCGCAGGATGCCGGCATCAGCATGTTGACCGTGCACGGCCGCACGCGTGCCGATCTGTACCACGGTGAAGCGGAATACGACACCATCGCCGCGGTCAAAGCGTCGGTGCGCATTCCGGTAGTGGCCAATGGCGATATCACCACACCGGCCAAGGCCAAGCACGTGCTGGCCGTGACCGGCGCCGACGCCATCATGATCGGCCGCGCGGCGCAGGGGCGCCCGTGGCTGTTCCGCGAGATCGAGCATTTCCTGCAGACCGGCACGCTGCTGCCCGCGCCGGAAGTGGAAGAGATCCGCGGCATCATGAATGCGCATCTGGAAGAGCACTACGCGTTCTATGGCGAATACACCGGCGTGCGCACCGCACGCAAGCACATCGCCTGGTACACGCGTGGGTTGGCGGGGGCCAACCTGTTCCGCCACCGCATGAACACCATCGAGGACACCGCGGCCCAGCTGGCCGCCGTCAACGCGTTCTTCGACGAGCAGCGTGCGCTGTCCGACCGTCTGGTCTACGAAGACCAGGCGACCGGTGGCGACCGCCCCACGACGGGCAACAACGACAACAACAAGGAACTGCTTGCCGCATGAGCCGCAACCCGATCGAACGTTGCATCCGCGACAGCCTGGATGCGTATTACCGTGACCTGGACGGTGAGAACCCCTCCAACGTCTACGACATGGTGCTGCAGGCCATTGAACGGCCGCTGCTGGAAACCGTGATGGAATGGGCTTCCAACAACCAGTCGCAGGCGGCCGACTACCTCGGCATCAACCGCAATACGCTGCGCAAGAAGTTGCAGCAGCACGGCCTCATCTGAAGTTGCTGGCCGGCCTTTGAACCGATTTCCTTTCTGACGGCGCCTCCTGCCAGTTCGGCAAACCCAGCGCCACACCCGCCCACCGGCGTTTCCACCATGATCCAGCAAGCCCTGCTTTCCGTTTCCGACAAGACCGGCATCGTCGACTTTGCCCGTGCCCTGCACGAGCGCGGCGTCAAGCTCCTCTCCACCGGCGGCACCGCCAAGCTGCTTGCCGAATCCGGCCTGCCCGTGACGGAAGTGGCGGACTACACCGGCTTTCCGGAAATGCTCGACGGCCGCGTCAAGACGCTGCACCCGAAGGTGCACGGCGGCATCCTGGCCCGCCGCGACCTGCCTGAGCACATGGCCGCGCTGTCCGAACACAGCATCCCGACCATCGACCTGCTGGTGGTGAACCTGTACCCGTTCCAGCAGACGGTGGCCAAGGACGAATGCACGCTGGCCGACGCCATCGAGAACATCGACATCGGCGGCCCGACCATGCTGCGCTCGGCGGCCAAGAACCATCGCGACGTGACGGTGATCGTCGATCCGGCCGACTACGCCACCGTGCTGGCCGAAATGCAAGCCAACAACAACACGGTCGGCTACGAGACCAACTTCATGCTGGCCAAGAAGGTGTTTGCGCACACCGCCCAGTACGACGGCGCGATCACCAACTACCTGACGAGCCTCGGCGCCGACAAGTCGCACAGCACGCGCAGCGCCTATCCGCAAACGCTGAACCTCGCCTTCGAAAAGGTGCAGGAGATGCGCTACGGCGAGAACCCGCACCAATCCGCCGCCTTCTATCGCGACCTCAAGGCCGTCGACGGCGCGCTCGCCAACTACACGCAACTGCAGGGCAAGGAGCTGTCGTATAACAACATCGCCGACGCCGATGCTGCGTGGGAATGCGTGAAGTCGTTCGACCCCGCCAAGGGCGCCGCCTGCGTCATCATCAAGCATGCCAACCCCTGCGGCGTGGCCATCGGCGTCACCGCCCAAGAGGCGTATGAGAAGGCGTTCAAGACCGACTCCACCTCGGCCTTCGGCGGCATCATCGCCTTCAACGTGCCGTTGGATGATGCGGCCGCACAGGTGGTGGCTAAACAGTTCGTAGAAGTGCTGATCGCCCCGGGCTTCTCGGAAGGCGCACGGGCCGTGTTCGCGGGCAAGCAGAACGTCCGCGTGCTGGAAATTCCGCTCGGCAAGGGCGTGAACGCATTCGACTTCAAGCGCGTTGGCGGCGGCCTGCTGGTGCAGAGCCCGGATGCCAAGAACGTGCAGCCGAGCGAGCTGCGCGTGGTCACCAAGCGCCACCCGACGCCGAAGGAAATGGACGATCTGATGTTTGCCTGGCGCGTCGCCAAGTTCGTCAAGTCCAACGCCATCGTGTTCTGCGGCGGCGGCATGACGCTGGGCGTGGGCGCCGGCCAGATGAGCCGTGTGGACTCGGCCCGCATCGCCAGCATCAAGGCGCAGAACGCCGGCCTGACGCTGGCCGGTTCGGCTGTGGCATCGGATGCGTTCTTCCCGTTCCGCGACGGCCTGGACGTGGTGGTAGATGCTGGCGCCTCCTGCGTGATCCAGCCGGGCGGCTCGGTACGCGACGATGAAGTGATCGCCGCCGCCGACGAGCGCAACGTGGCGATGATCTTCACCGGCACCCGCCACTTCCGCCACTAAACGGCCCGGTGGTTCGACCGATCAGCGGGGCAAGGCGTAGACTGGCGCCTGCCCCGTTTTTCTTTTCTGCTCCGCTCCATTTCATGCGCATTCTCGGCATCGATCCCGGCCTTCGCACCACGGGTTTCGGCGTGCTCGAACGGCACGGGCACAAGCTCGTCTACGTGGCCTCGGGCACGATCAAGAGCAATGGCAATGCCGACCTGCCCAGCCGTCTGAAGACGCTGTATGACGGTGTCTCCGAACTGGTGAGCACCTACCGGCCGGACTGCGCTTCCATCGAAAAGGTGTTCGTCAACGTCAACCCGCAGTCGACGCTGCTGCTGGGCCAGGCCCGCGGCGCGGTGATCTGCGGCCTGATGAGCGGCAACCTGCCCGTGTTCGAGTACACCGCGCTGCAGCTGAAGCAGGCCGTGGTCGGCTATGGCCGCGCCAACAAGGACCAGGTGCAGGAAATGGTCGTGCGCTTGCTCAACCTCGCAGGCAGGCCGGGCGCCGATGCGTCCGACGCGCTGGGCGTGGCGATCTGCCATGCGCACGGCGGTGAGACGCTGGCCGCCATGGCCGGTCTGGCGCCGCAGCTTGCGCAAAAGGGGCTGCGCGTGCGGCGCGGCCGCCTCGTCGGCTGACAGGATTCTCAAAGCCGGCGGGGTAGCAGCATCCAGGCACGGCGACTACCATGCGGGTACCCGTCTTCAGGAGCCTCCGATGCCTCGCCGCCTCATCCTGCCGACCTTGCTGATCTTGAGTACGTCCGTCGCCCTCTCCGCCTGCCGGCTGGAGTACCACCACGGCAGCGGTGGCGGTGGCAACACCGCGCCCATCGCCACCCTCCAGGTGATCGGCCATCGCGGTGCATCCGCATTGCGGCCGGAACACACGCTGGCCTCGTACCAGAAAGCCATCGACGACGGCGCCGATATCATCGAGCCGGATCTCGTCTCTACCAAAGACGGCGTGCTGGTTGCGCGCCACGAGAACGAAATCTCCGGCACGACCAACGTGGCCGACGTGGCCGCGTTTGCCGGCCGCAGGACCACCAAGACGATCGACGGCCAGAGCGTCACGGGCTGGTTCACCGAAGACTTCACGCTTGGCGAATTGAAAACGCTGCGCGCACGCGAACGCATCCCGAGCATCCGTCCTGACAACGTTGCCTACAACGATCAGTTCGACATTCCCTCGCTCGACGAGATCATCGCGCTGGCGCGGGACCAATCCGCCAAGCTCGGCCGCAACATCGGCATCTATCCGGAGACGAAGCACCCGACGTACTTCCAGTCGATCGGCCTGCCGCTCGAAGACAGGCTGATCGACGGCCTGCGCCGTGACGCGTTCACGGCCAGCCGCACGACGGTCTACATCCAGTCGTTCGAGGTCGCCAACCTCAAGGCCATTCGCAACAAGATCGGCAGCAGCCAACCGAACTGGAAACTCGTGCAGCTGATGGGCACATCCGGACGACAGCCCTACGATTTTGTAGTCGCCAAAGACAGCCGTACCTTCGGCGACATGATGACGAGCCAAGGCATGCGCGACATCGCCGCATACGCCAACGGCGTCGGCCCGGACAAGAGCAGCATCATGGGCCTGGATGCGAACGGCAAGCTGACCGATCCGACCGACCTGATCCGCAACGCGCACAACGCCGGGCTGATTGTCCATCCGTACACGTTCCGTCCGGAGAACACCTTTCTGCCGCCGTCGCTGCGCAGCGGTGCGGACAACACGCGCAACGTCAACGGCTCGATTACCGAGATCCAGGCGTTCCTGCGTGCGGGCGTGGACGGCTTCTTCACGGATGATCCTGCCGTCGGGCGGCAGGCCGTGTCGACCTTCAAACGCTAGCCTTCGCGCATCGGAGCCGTAGGCAGCGGCCGAGCCCGGACCGGGCCGTGCGGTGGGTTTGGGCTACACTGCGTCCCGTTTTGGAGGAGAACCCCACCCATGATCGGACGCATCGCCGGGACGCTGATCGAAAAGAACCCGCCGCATCTGCTGGTCGATTGCCACGGCGTCGGCTACGAAATCGACGTGCCGATGAGCACGTTCTACAACCTGCCCGCCACCGGCGAGAAGGTCGTCCTGCTCACGCAGCAGATCGTGCGCGAGGACGCGCACCTGCTCTACGGTTTCGGCACCGCCGCCGAACGTGAAACCTTCCGCCAGCTCATCAAGATTTCAGGCATCGGCGCCCGCATCGCGCTGGCGGTGCTGTCGGGTATGTCGGTGGCCGAGCTCGCGCAGGCCGTCACGCTGCAGGAAGCCGGGCGCCTGACGCGCATCCCGGGCATCGGCAAGAAGACGGCCGAGCGCCTGTTGCTCGAACTCAAGGGCAAGCTTGGCGCTGATCTGGGTGCGGTGCCCGCCGGCCCCGCCGTCTCGGACGACGCGGTCGACGTGCTCAACGCCCTGCTGGCGCTGGGGTATTCCGACAAGGAAGCGGCGCTCGCCATCAAGCAGGTGCCGGCCGGCACGGGCGTATCCGAGGGGATCAAGCTGGCCCTCAAGGCGCTGTCCAAGGGCTGACGCCCGCGGCGCGGCAAGACGGTAGAATGGCCTGCTCGCGCCTTCCCGGCGCCGTCTGCCCGTCATGATCGAAACCGACAAGCTCGCCGCCAAGGCTGTCTCTGCTGAGCGCATCATCTCAGCCTCCCCCGCCTCCCCCAATGAGGAGGCGTTCGAGCGCGCGCTGCGCCCCAAGCTGCTCGACGAATACGTCGGTCAGGAAAAGGTGCGCGGCCAGCTCGACATCTTCATGACCGCAGCCAAGAACCGCAGCGAAGCGCTGGACCACGTGCTGCTGTTCGGGCCGCCGGGTCTCGGCAAAACGACGCTGGCGCACATCATCGCGCGCGAAATGGGCGTCAACCTGCGCCAGACTTCCGGCCCCGTGCTGGAGCGCCCGGGCGATCTGGCCGCGCTGCTCACGAACCTCGAAGCCAACGACGTCCTCTTCATCGACGAAATTCATCGGCTCTCGCCCGTTGTGGAAGAAATCCTGTACCCGGCGCTGGAGGACTACCAGATCGACATCATGATCGGCGAGGGCCCGGCGGCGCGCTCGGTCAAGCTCGATCTGCAGCCCTTTACGCTCGTGGGCGCCACGACGCGCGCCGGCATGCTGACCAACCCGCTGCGTGATCGCTTCGGGATCGTCGCGCGTCTGGAGTTCTATACGCCGGCCGAACTGGCGAAGATCGTCACGCGCTCGTCGGGGCTGCTGAACGCCCACATCGTGGACGAAGGCGCGTTGGAAATTGCCAAGCGCTCGCGCGGCACCCCTCGTATCGCCAACCGTCTGCTGCGCCGCGTGCGCGACTTCGCCGAGGTCAAGGCCGACGGCGTTATCACACGTGAGGTAGCCGATGCCGCGCTGGCCATGCTCGACGTGGATGCGGTCGGCTTCGACCTGATGGACCGCAAGCTGCTCGAAGCGATCCTACACAAGTTCAATGGCGGGCCGGTCGGCATCGACAACCTGGCAGCCGCCATCGGCGAAGAGCGCGACACCATTGAAGACGTGCTCGAGCCCTACCTGATCCAGCAAGGCTATCTGCAGCGCACGCCGCGCGGACGTGTGGCCACGGCTTCGGCATACCAGCATTTTGGGCTGGGCGCCCCCAAGAGCAGCGCGGGCCCTGACCTCTGGGACGACACCAACAACTGAGCATCGGCCGCCGCCATGACCACCCAAAGTCCTCAGCGCAACTTCCGCTACTACGACTTCGTGATGGCCGCCTTCGTGACGGTGCTGCTGTGCTCCAACCTGATCGGCGCGGCCAAAGCGGCACAGGTCACGCTGCCGGTTCTGGGATCGGTCACGTTTGGCGCTGGCGTGCTGTTCTTCCCGATCTCGTACATCTTTGGCGACATCCTCACCGAGGTCTACGGCTACGGGCGCGACCGGCGCGTGGTGTGGGCGGGATTTGCTGCGCTGATCTTTGCGTCGTTCATGTCGCTGGTCGTGCTGGCGCTGCCGGTGGCGCCCTTCATGGCCGGTTATCAGAAGAGCCTGAACGACGTATTCGGCAACACGCCGCGCATCGTCGCCGGGTCGCTCATCGCGTTCTGGTGCGGCAGCTTTGCCAACAGCTACACGCTGGCGAAGATGAAGATCGCGACGGAAGGAAAATGGCTGTGGACGCGCATCGTCGGGTCCACCGTGGTGGGCGAGGCGGTCGATTCGTCGCTGTTCTACGTGATCGCCTTCTACGGCATCTGGCCGCATGAACAGGTGCTGCGCGTGGCCATCGCGCAATACATTCTCAAGACCGGCTGGGAAATCGTCGCAACGCCGCTCACCTACCGCGTCGTCGCCTTCCTCAAGCGTGCCGAGAACGAGGATTACTATGACCGCGACACCAATTTCACGCCGTTCCGGCTGAAGGTTTAAGGAACGCGGCGGTCCACCTCGTCGAGCACCAGCAGATCCAGGTGCGCGACATCTCCCCATTGCAACACGGTCAGTTGATGACCATCGGATGAAAGCCGGTTGATGCTCGCGTTGCGCAGCTCATGCCGGCGCGGCTCGGTCAGCGTCATGGCGTTGGCGTGGCGAAACAAGCAATCGAGCACGCCGCCGTGGCTGACCAGCGCAATGCGCTCGCCGGGGTGGCGACGGATCAGGCGGAGCGCTGTCTCGACCGCACGTTCGTGGAATTCAGTGAGCGTCTCGCCGCCGGGCGGGGCGAATTCGGGCACGCGGTTCTGCCAGGCATCAAAGTCGGCCGGATGCTGTGCGGCGACTTCTGCGTAAGTCAGCCCTTCGAACTGGCCGTAGCAGCGCTCGCGCAAACCTTCGTCGTCGCGCACGGTCACGCCCACTTCATCTGCCAGCGCCTGCGCCGTCTGCCTGGCCCGCGAGAGATCGCTCGCATAGACCGCATCGAAACGCTCCCGTGCCAGCGCCCTGCCAAGCTGCGCCGCTTGCTCCAGCCCTTGCGTATTCAGGGGCACATCGAGTTGGCCTTGCAGGCGACGCTCACGGTTCCAGTCGGTCTCGCCGTGCCGGATAAGCACGATGTGGGTGATCTGCGGCATCGGCAGGGGGATGGCGGCGGCGCGTGGCATCACAAGGTTCCTGGACGAGTCAGACAGATTTGGCCACGTCCGGCGTGGCTGTCTTTGCAGCAGATGCAGCAGCTTGCGGCGCAACCTGCAACCAAAACGTGACCGGGCCATCGTTGACGAGCGACACCTTCATGTCGGCACCAAACTCGCCCGTCGCCACGATCGGGTGCTGCGCACGCGCGCGCGCCACGAAGTGTTCGTACAGGCGGCGGCCATCTTCCGGCGGCGCGGCGGGGGTAAAGCTCGGCCGCGTGCCGGACTTGGTGTCGGCCGCCAGCGTGAACTGCGACACCACCAGCAAGCCGCCTGCCTGCCCGTTGCCGTCGATATTGCGCACGGGCAGGTTCATCTTGCCCTGCGCGTCGGAGAAGACGCGGTAGTTCAGCAGCTTCTCGAGCAGACGATCGGCCTCTGCAGCGGTGTCACCGCGCTCCGCACAGACAAGCGCGAGCAGGCCCGGGCCGATCTCGCCGACGACGCGGCCGTCCACACGGACCGCGGCCTCGGACACACGCTGGATCAGTCCGATCACTTCAGCACCACGCGCGCAAAGCGACGCTTGCCGACCTGCATCACAAACGTGCCGGCGTCGATCTTCAAGGCCTTGTCGCTGACGACAGTGCCGTCGATCTTCACGCCGCCCTGCTCGATGTTGCGGTTGGCGTCCGACGTGGACGGGCACAGCCCGGCCTGCTTGAGCAGTTGAGCAATGCCCAGCGGTGCGCCCGACAATTCAATCTGCGGAATGTCGTCCGGCACACCGCCGCGTGCGCGGTGGTTGAAGTCTTCCAGGGCGCGTTCGGCGTCCGCCTGGCTGTGGAAGCGCGCAACGATCTCCTGCGCCAGCATCACCTTGCAATCGCGCGGGTTGCGGCCCAGCGCGATCTCTTGCTTCATCAAGTCGATCTCGGCCAAGGGGCGGAACGACAGCAGGGTGTAGTACGTCCACATCAGGTCGTCGGAGATGCTCATCAGCTTGCCGAACATCTCGTTCGGCGCCTCACTGATACCGACGTAGTTGCCCTTGGACTTGGACATCTTCTCGACGCCGTCCAGGCCAACCAGCAGCGGCATCGTCAGGATGCACTGCGGCTCCTGGCCGTATTCCTTCTGCAGTTCGCGGCCGACCAGCAGGTTGAACTTCTGGTCGGTGCCGCCCAGTTCCAGATCGGACTTGAGCGCGACCGAGTCGTAGCCCTGCATCAGCGGGTAAAGGAATTCATGCACCGAGATCGGCACGCCGGCCTTGTAGCGCTTGGTGAAGTCATCGCGCTCCATCATGCGGGCGACGGTGTACTTGGCGGCGAGCTGGATGATGCCGCGCGCGCCCAGCGGGTCGCACCACTCGCTGTTGTAGCGGATCTCGGTCTTGCTCGGGTCCAGAACCATGCTGGCCTGGCGGTAGTACGTCTGCGCGTTGGTCTCGATCTGCTCGCGCGTGAGCGGCGGGCGCGTGGCGTTGCGGCCGGACGGGTCACCAATGGTCGAAGTGAAGTCGCCGATCAGGAAAATCACTTGGTGGCCCAGGTCCTGCAACTGGCGCATCTTGTTGAGCACCACCGTGTGGCCGATGTGGATGTCAGGCGCCGTGGGATCCAGGCCCAGCTTGATGCGCAGCGGCACACCCGTCGCGGCGCTCTTGGCCAGCTTCTGCTCCCACTCGGCAGCGATCAGCAATTCGTCGCAGCCGCGCAGCGACACTTCCATCGCGTGCGCCACCTCCGGGGTGACCGGATACTTTGGTTTGCCCGGCGTAGCGTTGTCGGAAGCGGCGGAAGTGGCAGATGCAGTCATGGCAAAAGGAAAGGTCACCGCGCCGCACAGGGAAAACGGCGCGAACGGATCAACAATCAGGGAAAAGGTGCGTGCACGATGGCCGACATCAATTGAAGCGTGCCGGCCGCGCGATCCGGGGATTTTACCGTGATGTGTCCATTTGGCCTGCCATTGCGCTGGTAAGCTGTCGCGCATGAGCCATCCGAACCACACCGCACTCTCTACCGATCGCTACATCGGCCTCATGTCGGGCACCAGCCTGGATGGCGTCGATGGCGTACTGGCGGACTTTTCCGGCGAAACCCCGACCGTCCTCGCCGACGCGTACGTGCCCTTCTCGCCCGAGTTGCGCCAGCGCTTCCTGGACCTGCAACGCGCCGGCCACGACGAGATCCATCGTGAGGCGCTGGCCGCCAATGCGCTGGCCATGGCCTACGCCGACTGCGTTGCCCGATTGCTTGCCGCAACCGGCCTGGCCGCGCAGGACGTGCGGGCCATCGGCGCGCACGGGCAGACCATCCGTCATCAGCCCGGCACCCACGATGGCATCGGCTACACGCGCCAAACGCAGCACCCGGCGGTGTTGGCCGAGCGCACCGGCATCGATGTCATTGCCGATTTTCGCAGTCGCGACATCGCCGCCGGCGGCCAAGGCGCCCCCCTCGTTCCCGCACTGCATCGCGCGCTGTTCGGCCTGCCCGATGCCTGGCGAGTGGTCTGCAACATTGGCGGCATCGCCAATCTCACTGTCTTGCCGCCGCAGAATTCGAACGCGCGCGACGCCGTACTTGGCTTCGACTGCGGCCCGGGCAACGCGCTGATGGACTATTGGGTTCAAATGCACCGCGATACCCGCTACGACGCCGACGGCGCCTGGGCCCGCAGCGGACACGTCGACGAGATGCTCCTTGCGCGCTTGAAGGCTGAACCGTTCTTCGCGGCGCTGCCGCCCAAGAGCACCGGCCGCGACCTGTTCAACCCGGCATGGCTGCAACAAATCCTCGGCGATGCGCTGAACACCGCGCGCCCCGAGGATGTTCAAGCCACGCTGCTCGCGCTCACGGCCGACACCATCACCGATGCCGTACGTACCCATGCGCCACAGGCGGCGTCACTACTGGTCTGTGGTGGTGGCGCCCGCAACGGCGCGCTGATGGCACGCATCGCGCAGCAATTACCGGGGGTGCAAGTCGCTCCGACGGAGGTGTTCGGTGTGCCCGCACATCACGTGGAGGCGCTCGCATTCGCGTGGCTCGCGCGCCAGTGCGTGCTCCGCGCCCACGGCAATCTGCACACCGCGACCGGCGCATCGGGCGGTCGCATCCTCGGCGCGATCTACCCGGCTTGAGCCCCAATCTGCAGCCAACAAAAAAGCGCACCGAAGTGCGCTTTTTCTTTTACAGCGATATGGCGTCAGACCGAGAACGACGAGCCGCAACCACACGTGGTCGAGGCATTCGGGTTCTTGATGACGAACTGCGCGCCGTTGATGTCTTCCTTGTAGTCGATCTCGGCGCCCACCAGGTATTGGTAGCTCATCGAGTCGATCAAGAGCGAGACGCCATTCTTCGTCATCGTCGTATCGTCTTCGTTGGTCTCTTCGTCAAAGGTGAAGCCATACTGGAAGCCCGAGCACCCGCCGCCTTGCACGAACACGCGCAGCTTCAACTCCGGGTTACCTTCTTCTTCAATCAGTTGCTTGACCTTGTCCGCAGCGCTGTCTGTAAAGACCAGCGGAGCCGGAACCTCGTTCACATCGGGCGTGGCTGCCTGCGCGACTGCGTTCATGAAAATCTCCTGTGGGAACGTCTGAAACTTGCCTGTATTTTAAGCGCAAGCTGCAAATCGTGCCGAAGCCCCGCGTTTCAAGTGGGCATTGTGCGGTGCGCCAGCAACGGCCGGTGCGGGATGTGATCAGTCCTGGTTGGAGGCCAGCTTGAGGTTGGGCAGCAGCTTCACATCGCCAGGCGCCGCGTGCGTCAGCGTGCCCATGACGACTGCACCTTGGTGCATTTCCAGCGCCGCATATTGGACGTTGCCCTCAATGCGCGCCTTCGGTTGCAGTTCCAGCAGCTCCGCCACGTGCACCGGGCCAACCACCGTTCCGTTCAGGATCAGATGGCCGACGTGCACCTCCCCCTCGACACGCGCACTGTCGGTAATCACCAACATGCTGGGCTTGTCAGGATCGCCGTAGATGTTGCCCTTGATCTCGCCATCAATCCGCAGACCGCCCGAGAAACGCAGATCCCCCTCCAGCTTGGTACGGGCACCCAGTAGCGTTTCGATCGCTAGCCCTTTCTTTTTGCCAAACAGCATCGTCGTCTCCTCTGTGTACGGATCCTCGACAGGACAATGCCCGTCAGATGGAAAAACTCTGGCTCGCTTTGATCTTGCCGTTCTGCAGCACTTTCACCATCACCGATTGCACCGTGGCGCCGGGGGGCACGTCCACCCAGCCCTCGAGGCGCTGGTAGTGCGTGAGCTTGACGCGGGCGCTGGTCGCAGGTGATCCACTCGCTGCGGCGCCCGGGAAATCGATCGTAGCAGGTTTGCCACCCTGCACTACGTTAAGCGTGAGCGCCAGTTGCCCCTCGAATTCGGACACCGGCGCGAAGGCCTTGCCGCCGCCTTGCATCAGCAGAACCCGGAACCGCATGCGCGTCGGCTGCGCCTCGTCCGGCGCGATGCGGAAGCTGCGCACGTAGATACCAGCGGAATTGGTGGGGGCAGGCAACAGACTGTCAAAGAACGCCAGATCCTCCTTCAACTGAGCATTTTCAGTCTCCAGTGCCTTGAGTTGCTCGGCCATCTGTGCCTGAGCCCCTTCGGCGATCCCCAGACGGGCATCCACCGTGCCGGCCGATGCGGAAAGCTTGTCGCGCTCGGCCTGCACGGCGGCCAACTTGGCAGCCAGCTCGCGATTCATTGCGCGCAAATCGGCATCGTGCGGCCCGGTCAGTCGGCGCCCTTCTTCGAACGCCCACAGCGCCGCGGCTGCCGCCAGCCCCAGTACGACCGCGACCAGCAAAACTGTTACTGGCCAAGGCAGGCGCGAACGGACAGTGACGTTCGGCGCGAGCACGGAAGCGCGACGCAACAAGCGACGCGCCTTCATGCGCGCACCTCCTGGCCCGTCTTGCGGATCAGAATCGGATTAGGAGAAACAGCGGATTGCATCATACGGGCAGAACGCTAACGAAATGTGAATTGTAGTCCTGCAGACATGTCGGAGCTGTTGCAAAGGGTAAGCAACGCGCCCAAAACATCACACCGTTTAGTTCGAACGCTCAAAACAAAAAACCACACCCGAGGGTGTGGTTCTTTGCTGAAGCAGGTGGAAGCGGATTAACGCTTCGAGAACTGCTTGGCGCGGCGGGCCTTGCGCAGACCAACCTTCTTACGCTCGACTTCACGTGCATCGCGCGTCACCAGACCGGCCTTCGACAGGGCGGGCTTGAGCGTTGCATCGTAATCGATCAGGGCGCGGGTGATGCCGTGACGCACGGCACCGGCTTGGCCGGTTTCACCGCCACCGACCACGTTCACCTTGATGTCGAACGTAGCGGCGTGGTTGGTCAGTTCCAGCGGCTGACGCACGATCATCAGCGAGGTTTCACGAGCGAAGTACTCGTTGATGGCCTTGCCGTTGACGATGATGTCGCCCTTGCCGGACTTGATGAAGACACGTGCCACAGCGCTCTTGCGGCGGCCGGTGCCATAGTTCCAGTTTCCGATCATGGATTAGGCCCCTTAGATTTCCAGCGCTTTCGGCTGCTGAGCTTCGTGCGGATGCGAGCCTTCGGCGTAAACTTTCAGCTTCTTGATCATCGCGTAGCCCAGCGGACCCTTCGGCAGCATGCCCTTCACAGCCTTTTCCAGGGCACGGCCCGGGAAACGCTGCTGCATCTTGCCAAACGTCGTTTCGTAGATACCGCCCGGGTAACCCGAGTGGCGATAGTACTTCTTGTCGGTCGTCTTGGCGCCCGTCACGCGCAGCTTGGCTGCGTTGATGACGATGATGAAATCGCCGGTATCGACGTGCGGAGTGAATTCGGGCTTGTGCTTGCCGCGCAGTCGGTGTGCCACTTCGCTGGCGACACGCCCGAGGACCTTGTCCGTCGCGTCAATCACGTACCAATCGCGCTTCACCTCATGGGGCTTTGCGGAAAAGGTCTTCATGATTTTTCCAAATATTGAGTCAGTGCCCGAGTGGACCCGTATCGCGCTGAGAACTTGCGTTCAGACTGCTCACGAACGGATCGTCTTGCGGACGCCTGCGCAACCTTATGCAAGGTCATCGCCGGCCCGCCTTCCCGCTTGTTGGTGCGGGCTCTCTGGATTTCTTTTCCGCGGGCAATCCGGAAAAGATTTCAATTGTACCCCGCGCAGACCTCTTGACACAAGAAAAAAGGGGCGCTCGAGTCGGGTGGACGAAAAAAAACCCAAGCTATCAAGCTTGGGTTTGAATCCACCAAAGGAGGAGGGTGGAGGAGACACCTGCTGATCGTTGACTTGGTGGGTTGCACCGCATCAGTCGATCCAATGGTGCAAATTATATCTACTTCTGGGGCACGCGCAAGGAAATTTGCACTACGAAATTGCATTTCGTAATACGGAATACGAATCAGGTGAGCGATGATGAAATATTTCCTTTATAAATCAATAGGTTGATAGCAATCCCCGCCAACCCAGTCAGCCTACGCTAGAGCTATTCTTCAAATCCAGGCGCCATTTTGGCGCACAAGTGACGGGTTGCACCTTTTCGCACGGGCGTCACTGTCAAGCCGCGTTCACCCTAGGCATGCCAACGCGTGCGAGGGCCGATGGCTACAATGTGGCTTTTCGTCGGCGCTGGCCGACCCTCTGCACAAGGATTGGACATGGATTGCACTGTGAGCTGGACCGGCCCGGATGGCATGGCCTTTTTGGCGGAAACCGGCAGCGGCCACCTCGTCACGATGGATGGTGCGCCGGACGGGGGTGGCCGCAATTTGGCACCGCGCCCCATGGAAATGGTCTTACTGGGCACCGGCGGCTGCACAGCCTATGACGTGGTGCTGATCCTGAAGCGGGGTCGCCAGGACGTGCAGGGCTGCAGCGTCAAGCTGCACGCCGACCGCGCCGAGACCGACCCCAAGGTTTTCACGCGCATCCACTTCACCTTCACGGTGACGGGGCGCAATCTGAAACGGGAAACGGTGGAGCGCGCGGTACAGCTTTCGCACGAGAAGTATTGCTCGGCGTCGATCATGCTGGCCAAGACGGCCGAGATTACGCACTCGTTGGAACTGGTGGACCTCGCCACGCAGCCAACGGCATCGGAATAAGAAGCGAAGCGGACCGATAAGCCGGATTCTGTGCGCCGCGTGGCCGAAACCAGCGGCGTGACAACCATTCCTCTAGACCGGCTGTTGCCAGCCGGCTCAAGCTCCCTACCCGCAGACTCAGCGAGCCGCTTCATCGCCTGCTTACTTGGGATTGCTCCGGGTGGAGGTTACCGCGTTTCACCCTTCGCCCTGACCGAAGCCGGGGCGAAGACTCGTCTCTGTGGCCCTATTCCGCACGTCACCGTGGATGGTCGTTAGCCATCACCCTGCTCTATGGAGTCCGGACTTTCCTCCCCTTCCGCTCGCACGAGGCGGCGGAAGCAGCGGTTGTCTGGTCCGCTTCGCGAGGCGCGAGTCTAGCACTGTTCAGGTATGAAGCGCCGCCGGCCGGGCCGAAAGACCGCTGTATCCAGATAGAAGCCGGCGTCTTCATTGGCATCGCACCAACCTGGGATCCCCATGACCGGCAACGGACGGAAATTGCCCGGCGCGAGATCGGCGTGCAGGAGCGTCGCGGCCAGCGCAGCGTCGAGGGACGGGTGGTCCGCCGGCAACGCCGCCACATGCACCGGCCATGCATGGGCGGTGATCGACTTGTAAGGCGCCACCAGCTTCTCCAGCAGCGCATGGCCGAACGGCAGAACGGCGCACGTCGCGTCCCACTGTGCCCTTCCCTCTACGAACAGGTCGCGCCAATCGAAAGCGGTCAGACTGCGCTCCGGGGCAGCTTCGGTATGCACGAAGATCAGGGCGTTTTCGTCGAACAGGGTGGCGGCATCGCGGACGGTGCCGCGTGCCGCGCCAATCCCGTCCTGCGTAATCGCCCGCGCCTGACGCGCATTGAGTGCCGCTTTGGCAAGCGGCCAATGCAACCAGATCAGGGCGTTGAAAAAGTCGTGGAGATTGTCCCGCGTTGGCACCTCGCCGGTGGCGGCGATGTGTGCTTCGTAGGCGATGCCGGCCAGCAAGGCATCTTGCGGCACGAAGCGCAGGGCATGGCCGCCGGCGGTACGGATTGCCTGCGCGGCCGGATGTGCGTTCAGCGCGTCTCTAAGATCAGACCCGCCCTCAATCGCGCGTGCAATTGGGGCGCCGATCGGTTCCAACGGTGCGAACGCCGGATGGCTCCAGTCGATCGCACCCAAGCATTCCACTGCCAAATCAGACCGACTTCCAGCGCAGCATCTCGCCGCCGCGCAGTGGCACCAGCGTCTGCTCGCCGAACGGGACTTCGGCGGGAAGCTGCCATTGCGAACGCGTGAGCGTGAGCGTGCCGGCGTTGCGCGGCAGGCCGTAGAAGTCAGGGCCGTGCAGGCTCGCGAAGCCTTCCAGCTTGTCGAGTGCGTTGGCGTCTTCAAAGGCCTCGGCGTACAGCTCCATGGCGTGCAGTGCGGTGTAGCAGCCGGCGCAGCCGCAGGCGTGTTCCTTGACGCCCTTGGCGTGCGGCGCGCTGTCGGTGCCAAGGAAGAACCGCGGGTGACCCGAGGTGGCCGCTGCCACCAGCGCCAGGCGGTGCGTTTCACGCTTGAGCACCGGCAGGCAGTAGTAATGCGGGCGAATACCGCCGACGAACAGCGCATTGCGGTTGTACAGCAGATGATGCGCGGTGATGGTCGCGCCAACCGGGCCTTCCGCATCGCGCACGTATTCGGCAGCGTGCTTGGTGGTGATGTGCTCGAACACGGCCTTCAGCGCGGGGAAGTCGCGGCGCAGGGGCAGCATCACCGTGTCGATGAAGACCGCCTCGCGGTCGAAAATGTCGACGGTGGGGTCGGTCACCTCGCCGTGCACGAGCAGCGGCATGCCGACTTCCTGCATCGCTTCAAGCGTCTTGGCGCAGCGGCGCAGATCGGTCACGCCGGCATCGCTGTTTGTGGTGGCGCCGGCCGGATACAGCTTCACGCCGTGGATGAAACCACTGGCCTTCGCTTCGCGGATCACCTCGGGCGAGGTGTTGTCGGTGAGGTACAGCGTCATCAGCGGCTCGAACTGCGTGCCCGCCGGCAGCGCGGCAAGGATGCGTTCGCGGTAGGCCCGCGCCTGCGCGGTCGTGGTCACCGGCGGCTTGAGGTTAGGCATGATGATCGCCCGGCCGAACTGGCGCGCGGTGTCGCCCACCACATCGGCGAGCGCATCGCCGTCGCGCAGGTGCAGGTGCCAGTCATCGGGGCGGACGATCGTAAGAGTGTCGGTCATGGTGCGTGCGAAAGCGGTCGGCAAAAACGTGAATCAGAGAATGAGAATGACGCGGTAATCGTTGACGTTGGTGCGCGTCGGGCCCGTGACGATCAGGTCATGGGCGGCTGCAAAGAAACCGTAGGCGTCGTGTGCGTCGAGCGCGGCACGGGCGCCGACATCCTTGGCGGCGGCGCGGGCGATGGATCCGGGGTCGAGCAGCGCACCCGCATTGTCCTCCGATCCGTCGATGCCGTCCGTATCGGCGGCGAGTGCGTAGACGTTGTCCATGTCTTCGAGCGTGACGCCGAGCGAGAGGAGGAACTCCGCGCAGCGCCCGCCGCGGCCTCCGGTCAAGCCTGGCGGGATCGTCACCGTGCATTCGCCACCGGAGATGAGGGCTACCGGCGCTACAAACGGGGTGCCGTGCTGGCGCACCTGCCGCGCCAGCGCGCCATACACCTGGGCAACCTCGCGCGCCTCGCCGGTGACCGTGTCGCCGAGGATGGCCGTGTGGATACCTCGCGCCGCAAACACCTGCGCACCGGCCTGGAGGCTCTGTTGCGCGGTGGCGATGACGTGATTGGTCACGCGTGCAAAGCAGGCGTCGCCGGGTTTGGGCGTTTCGGCAATTTCGCCGCGTGCGCCACGTTCGAGGTGCGCGCTCACGGTGTCCGGCATATGGGCGCGCCAACGTTTGAGGATGGCGAGCGCATCGGCGTAAGTGCTCGCATCCGGCACGGTCGGGCCGCTGGCAATGGCGCTCGGGTCATCGCCTGCCACGTCCGAGACGATCAGTGTCGTGACCGGCGCCCGGGATGCGGCCGCAAGCCGCCCGCCTTGGATGCGCGACAGGTGCTTGCGGACGATGTTCATGTCGGTGATCGGCGCGCCGCAGCGCAGCAACTCGCGCGTCACGGCCTTCAGATCGGCCATCGGGATGCCTTCGGCAGGCAGGGACAGCAGACTGGAGCCGCCACCCGAAACCAGCACGATCAGGCGGTCGCGCTCGGTGAGCGCGCAAACCCGATCCAGGATTTCCTGCGCCGCCTGTTCGCCCGCCTCGTCCGGCACCGGGTGCCCGGCTTCGATAACGCGGATGTGCTCGGTCGGCAGGCCATGCGCATAACGCGTGACGACCAGGCCTTCGATCTGTGCGCGGCCGGCATAGGCCTGCTCGACGGCCAGCGCCATCGACGCAGCCGCCTTGCCGGCGCCGACCACGAGCGCCTTGCCACCGGCGTGTGGTGGGGGAAGGAAATCCGCGACGATTTTCAGCGGGTCGGCCGCGCCCACGGCGGCAGCGTAGCTCTCCAGCAGGAGGGCGCGGGCGGCAGTGCGGTCGAGCTTCATGCGAATGGGTTCCGGTTGAGGCAGTCTGGAGGCATGGCGTGCGGCATGTGCGCAACGCCCGACCCCAGGGGCGGCGCCGGGAAGACGAAGGCGCTTGGCACCCCCGGCGGCCGGCAGGATAATGAACATTTTATTGCATCCGACTTTTCCCCCACCATGTGCCAGCTGCTGGGCATGAACTGCGCCGAACCGACCGATGTGACGTTCTCGTTCACTGGGTTCGCCGCGCGCGGTGGCGTGACCGACCACCATGCCGACGGCTTCGGGGTCGCCTTTTTCGAAGACAAGGCCTGCCGCCTGTTCATCGACAACCAGTCGGCCGGCACCTCGCCGGTGGCGGAACTGGTCAAGCGCTATCCGATCAAGTCGAAGAACGTCATCTCGCACATCCGCAAGGCGACGCAGGGCACGGTGCGGCTGGAAAACTGCCACCCCTTCATGCGCGAGCTGTGGGGCCGGCACTGGATATTTGCCCACAACGGAGACCTGAAGAACTTCTCGCCATTCCTTTCGGGCGTCTACCAGCCTGTGGGGGATACCGACAGCGAACTCGCCTTCTGTTTCATCATGCAGGCGCTGCGCAAGCGCTTTCCCGGGTCGCAGCCGCCGCTCAACGAGCTGTTCTACGCGCTGTCCGACATCACCAAGGAAATCACCCGCTACGGGGTGTTCAATTTCCTGCTGTGCAACGGGCAGGCGCAGTTCGCGCATTGCTCGACGCGGCTGTATTACATCGTGCGGCAGTGGCCGTTCTCGACGGCGCATTTGATCGACGCCGACATGACGATCGACTTCGCCAAATACACGACGCCGGCCGATCGGGTGGCTGTCATCGCCACTGCTCCGCTTACCGACAACGAAGTCTGGACGCAATTCGCCCCGGGCGAGCTGCTGATGTTCGAATCGGGCCAAGCCACGATGGCGACCAAGGTGCCGATTCCGGAAGCCGTGCAGATCGCCAATGCGGCCAATACGGCTTGCACCTGACACGATCTTCGCCCAACAAAAAGCCGCTCCTGAGAGAGCGGCTTTTTGTTGCCTCCAACCCGGCGCTTAAATCGGTTCAGGATCCGTAGCGAGCGGCCCGAGGTTGGTCCGAGAAGCGCAGCCGTACATGGGTACGGCGAGCATCGCAGGGACAAGATCGGGTCGCGCAGTAGGATCGTGAAGCGATTTTCAGTGCGACAGGATCTTCGACAGGAACTGCTTGGCGCGATCGGAACGCGCGTCGATGTTGCCGAAGAACTCTTCCTTCTCGCAGTCTTCAACGATGCGGCCCTGGTCCATGAAGATCACGCGGTTGGCCACCTTGCGCGCGAAACCCATTTCGTGAGTCACGCACATCATGGTCATGCCTTCCTTGGCCAGTTCGACCATCACGTCGAGCACTTCGTTGACCATTTCCGGGTCCAGCGCGGAGGTCGGCTCGTCGAACAGCATGCAGATCGGGTCCATCGACAGCGCGCGGGCAATCGCGACACGCTGCTGCTGACCGCCCGACAGCTGGCCGGGGTACTTGGCTGCGTGTGCCTTCAGGCCAACGCGCTCGAGATACTTCAAGCCCTTGGCGGTTGCCTCGTCCTTGGAACGGCCCAGCACCTTCTGCTGTGCGATCGTCAGGTTTTCGGTAATCGACAGGTGCGGGAACAGCTCGAAGTTCTGGAACACCATGCCCACGCGCGAACGCAGCTTCGGCAGATTGGTGCCCTTGGCGCCGACGGACGTGCCGTCGACCAGAATCTCGCCCTTCTGGAACGGCTCCAGCGCGTTGACGGTCTTGATCAGCGTGGACTTGCCCGAACCCGACGGGCCGCACACCACCACCACCTCGCTCTTCTTCACGCTGGTGGTGCAATCGGTCAGCACCTGGAAGGCGCCATACCACTTGGAAACGTTCTTGATCTCGATCATTGGGTCACCTTCTTCTGAAGTCGCTTCACCAGCACGGAGGCGCCGAAGCAGATCACGAAATAGCACAAGCCGGCAAACAGCAGCAGCTCGACGATACGGCCGTCGCGCTCACCGATGTTGTATGCCTGCGTAAAGAAGTCCGACAGCGCGCTCACATACACCAGCGACGTATCCTGGAACAGGACGATAGCCTGGGTGAGCAGCAGCGGAATCATGTTGCGGAAGGCCTGCGGCAGAATCACCAGGCGCATGGCCTGACCGTAGGTCATGCCCATCGCATAGGCTGCGAACATCTGCCCGCGCGACACGCTCTGGATACCGGCGCGGATGATCTCCGAGTAATACGCCGCTTCAAACAGCGCGAAAGCGACCAGCGCGGACGTCATGCGCATGTCGGTGGCAGGCGACAGGTTGAAGATCTTCTGCAGCACCTGCGGCACGATCAGGAAGAACCACAGCAGCACCATCACCAGCGGGATGGACCGGAAGAGGTTCACGTACGCCTGCCCAAACCATTGCAGCGGCTTGACGCCCGAAAGCCGCATCATCGCCAGCAGTGTGCCCCAGACGATGCCGACCAGGATGGCCGTGCCTGTGATCTCGAGCGAGAGGAGCATGCCCTCGCCGAGCACGCGCATGTTGTCGCCGTTGATGGACGAGAAATCGAAGTGATAAGCCATGAAGAGTCCTCGCCTCGATTACTTGCCACCGATGAAGCCAGGCAGCCGGGAACGTGCTTCCACCCAGCGCATCAGGCCCATCACGGTCAGATTGATCAGCATGTACATCAGCGTCACGGCGATAAACGATTCGTACGGCTGCGCGGTGTAGTCCACCAGCTGGCGGCCCTGTGCGGCCAGCTCCAGCAGGCCGATCGTCGATGCCACGGCGGAGTTCTTGAAGATGTTCAGGAATTCCGACGTGAGCGGCGGCACGATGATGCGGAACGACATCGGCAGCATCACGTAGCGATACGTCTGCGCCAGCGTGAAGCCCATCGCGAGGCCGGCGTTGCGTTGACCGCGCGGCAGCGAGTTGATCCCCGAGCGCACCTGTTCGCACACGCGCGCCGCGGTAAAGGTACCGAGACACAGCATCGCGCACAGGAACATCGACGTATTGGGGTTCATCTGCTTGATGTAGTCGCCCCCCGGCACGAGTTCGGGCACGACGAAGTACCAGATGAAGAGCTGCACGATCAGTGGAATGTTTCGGAACAGTTCCACATACGCTGCGGCAAGGCCCGACAGCCACTTGTTCGGCACCGTTCGCAGCACGCCCAGCACGGAGCCGATGACGAGCGCGATGATCCAGGCGGACAGGCCGAGCACGACAGTGGTCTTCAACCCCGCCAGCAGCCAGTCCAAGTAGGTCTGATTCTGGGCGGCTTCCGTAAAGAAGACGCCCCAGTTCCAGTGGTAATTCATGATGGTTCCCTCAAAAAGAAACGGAAGGGAGAAGACCTGTTAACCGGCCTTTGCCTTCCGTTTCGGTGACGCTTGTATCAGGCCCGTTGAGGGAGCCGATCAGTCAAGAGCCTTGTCGTTCGGGTTCTTGATCAGCGCCTTCATGTCGTCCGACAGCGGGAACTCCATGTTCACGCCCTTGGGCGGAACCGGCTGCTCGAACCACTTCTTGTATTCGGCATTGATCGTGCCGTCCTTCATCATGCCGGCAATGGTCTTGTCAGCCAGCGCCTTGAACGGAGCGTCATCCTTGCGGACCATGCAGCCGTACGCTTCACGCGATTGCGGCTTGGCAACGACCACCCAATCGGCCGGGTTCTTGGCCTTGGCGCGCTCGCCATACAGCAGGGCGTCGTCCATCATGAACGCGACGGCGCGACCCGATTCCAGCGTCAGGAACGACTGGCCGTGGTCCTTCGTGCTGATGATGTTCATGCCCATCTGCTTCTCATCGTTCATCTTGCGCAGCAGGCGCTCCGAAGTCGTACCGGCGGTGGTCACGACGTTCTTGCCCTTCAGGTCTGCCCAATCTTTGACGCCCGAATCCTTCTTCACCATGATGCGCGTACCGATGATGAAGATGGTGTTCGTGAACGATGCCTGCTTTTGGCGTTCGAGGTTGTTCGTGGTCGAACCGCACTCCAGATCGATGGTGCCGTTCTGCAGCAGCGTGATGCGGTTCTGGGACGTAACCGGAATCTCGTTGACCTTCAGATCCTTCAGGCCGAGTTGCTTCTTCACGTCCTCGGCAATCTTGGTGGCGACGTCGTACGAATAGCCGATCGTGCGGACACCGCCGACGTTGTAGCTGAACGGAATCGACGAATCGCGCACGCCCAGCGTGATGGTGCCGGTGTCTTTGATCTTCTTGAGCGTACCAGTCAGCTCTTCTGCGTGGGCAGCGCTGCCGAACGTACCAACGGCGACACCAACGGCTGCAACCACGGTTGCCAGCTTGGCGAGGTTCATGAAAGTCTCCTTTTGACCATGAAAGAGAAAGACGGGACTGTACCAAAAAACGTTTGGAGACAGTATTGGTGTTGCCACTAAATCGTTGAATCCAACGGAGTTTTTCCTCTGGCGCGGACCCTGCCGCAGCTGTGTTTTCCGAGCAACCGGATACCTTACGTTGTGCTTTCCGGAAAACCGGAAAAGACGCGCAGGGCCAGACATGGCGACGCTCTGCAACATCGGCACGCGGGCACGGTTGCTTGAGCGGAATGACCGCCAATTGCTAAGGAAAACCAGGGGAAATAAAGCCCGCCCGATGTGCGCTCTCTGTCGCTTAACGAACCCGACTTGAGGATGGGAAGGACGACGATGACGCCATCGCCCTTCTCATGGTGCGGCGCTCCGGAACGTTATGGTTGGCCCCATGAGCACCGGCTTTCTTCAACCGTCGCGCATAGCCACCTGATCGGCAGCAACGCGATAGACCAGTGCGGTGCCCTGTTGGAGCACCGCGCCGGTATTGACCAGCGCGTTGCCGATCAGGGGTACAGACCGCGCTCTTGGCGAGCCTGCAGAATCCGCGTACAGGCGATGATGAACGCCGCCGTACGCAGAGTAACCTTGTTGTCCTGCGCCACTTGCCAGACGCCACGGAAGGCATCCTGCATGATCCGTACCAGCCGCTGGTTGATCTCGTCTTCGGTCCAGAAGAAGCTCGAGAAATCCTGCACCCACTCGAAGTAGCTGACCGTCACGCCGCCGGCGTTGGCGATTACGTCCGGGCAGACCAGGATGCCGCGGTCGCGCAGGATGTCGTCAGCCTCGGGCGTCGTAGGGCCGTTTGCACCTTCCACGACAATCTTTGCCTTGATATGGGGCGCGTTCTTGGCGGTGAGCTGACCCTCCAGCGCGGCCGGAATCAGGAATTCGCAGTCCAGTGCCCAGAAATCGTCTTGCGAGACGGTCTCGGCAGCAAAGCCGGCCACGCTGCCATTGTGGTCAACGTGCTTGATCAGCGCGTCGACATCCAGGCCGTTGCCGTTGAAGACGATGCCCTTGTGGTCTTGCACGGCAATGACCTTGGCGCCGGCGTCGTGGAACAGCTTGGCGGCCACGCTGCCGACGTTGCCGAAGCCCTGCACCACAATGCGCGCACCCTTGACGTCGATGCCGAGATTGCGTGCGGCTTCGCTGCCGACCACGAACACGCCGCGGCCGGTCGCCTCGCGACGGCCCAGGCTGCCGCCCAGCGCGATCGGCTTGCCGGTCACCACGCCGGTCGCGGTGGAGCCTTCGTTCATGGAGTACGTGTCCATCATCCACGCCATGATCTGCGCGTTGGTGTTCACGTCCGGGGCCGGAATGTCCTTGTTCGGACCGATGATGATGCCGATCTCGCTCGTGTAGCGGCGCGTCAGGCGTTCAAGTTCGCCGGAAGACAGCTTGCGCGGGTCGACGCGGATACCGCCCTTGGCACCACCGTACGGCACATTCACGGCCGCATTCTTCACCGACATCCAGGCAGACAACGCCATCACTTCCGACAGCGTCACGTCCTGGTGGAAACGCACGCCGCCCTTGCCCGGGCCGCGCGACGTATTGTGCTGCACGCGATAGCCCTCGAAGTGGGCGATGCGGCCGTCGTCCATCTGGATCGGCACATCGACGATCAGCGCGCGCTTGGGGCGCTTGAGCGTTTCAACCCAACGTGCGAGCGAGCCGAGATAGGGGGTGACCCGATCGACCTGCTGCAGATAGATGCCCCACGGGCCAAGATTGTCGGCCGGCAGATAGGACGGGATGGCGTGCTGGAGTGTCGACGGAGATGCGACATTGGACATGGCTGTCTTCCTTTTTTGGACCTCGGTAAGGTCCTTCAAGTCCCACAAAATGCCCGCCAGCTTAGGGACCGGCCAGAACGAAATCCAATGCCGTTTTTACATCGGGTTATGCATCTGGCGCATAACCCTCTACTCCAATCCGGGTGTCCGTTTAGTCCGCCAGCGCGCTCCATAACGTGTCGATCAGCTCGCGTTTGCGCTTGGACTGGGGGTGCCGACGGTCGTGTGCGCCGCTTTGCGGGTGCTCGCGGTAAAGCCGTATTTCCATCTCGATCGACAACGTACCGCCGCCCTTGCCTTCGGCGCGCACGAGGCGCCCGGCTGCCACGTCGTCGCGCACCGCACTCTCGGGCAGGAAGGCCACGCCATGGCCGGCCAGCGCCATCACCTTGAGCGCCTCAGCCATGTCGGTTTCGTAGCACTTGTCGAGTAGCGGCGCCACCGGCGAGTTTTCCAGCAGCACATCCACCATGCGCCCGAGAAAAGCGTTGGGCGTGTAGCTCAGGTAGGCGATGGGCTTGCGTGCGGTCGGAACGAGCCGATAAATCGGCCGCCCGCTTGCATCCGGCCTGGAAAACGGAGACAGGCGCTCGGTGCCAAGCACCAGCATGTCGTAGCGCGTGGGGTCGAGCTGGATCATCTGCCGTGCATGGTGATAGACCATCACGAGATCGCACCCCCCCTCCACCAGCGTCATCACGGCATCGTGCACGTTGAGCGCGCGCAGCCGGCATTGCAGCTTGCCGATCTTTTCTTCCACTTGTGCAAGCCAGCCGGGGAAGAACGTGAGCGACAGCGTATGCGGCACGGCAAAGTCGATCGTCGAGGCGCTGGCCGGACGCTGGCCGCGCATCAGTGCGCGCGTCTCGCTTACCTGGGCGAGCATCGCCAACGCCTGTTCGTAGAAGACCTCGCCGGCGGGGGTCAGGCGCGTGGGGTAGCTTGATCGGTCGATCAGCTCATTGCCGAGCCACGCCTCAAGGGATTGGATGCGCCGCGAAAACGCCGGCTGCGTCACGTGCCGCAATTCGGCCGAGCGCGAAAAGCTGCGCGTCTCGGCCAGGCTGATGAAGTCTTCCAGCCATTTGAGTTCCATCGCGTTGTCTCTCCCCTCAACCTGCTCGGGCGTCTTCTGTTTCTTCGGAGACGCGCTCCGGCTCGCGCGCCTGCATGCGCCACATCTGCGCGTAACGGCCTTCCGCACGCAGCAACGATTCATGCGTGCCGCGCTCGATGATGCGACCGTGCTCCATCACCAGGATCTGGTGCGCACGGACGATGGTCGACAAGCGGTGCGCGATGACCAACGTGGTGTGGTTCTGCGCTAGGCGCATCAGTTCTTCCTGGATGGCGTGCTCGGTGCGCGAGTCCAGCGCAGACGTCGCTTCATCGAAGACGAGAATCGGTGGACGCTTGAGCAGGGTGCGCGCAATCGCCACACGCTGCTTCTCGCCGCCGGAGAGCTTCAGGCCGCGCTCGCCGACTTGCGTCTCGTAGCCGTCGGGCAGCGATTCGACAAAGTGATGGATCTGCGCCGCGCGGGCGGCTTCGATCACCTCTTCGCGGCTTGCATCGGGGCGCCCGTAGGCGATGTTGTAATAGATGCTGTCGTTGAAGAGCACCGTGTCTTGCGGAACGATGCCGATAGCGGCGCGCACGCTGGATTGCGTGACATCACGCAAGTCCTGTCCGTCGATCTGGATGGCGCCGGACTTCACGTCATAGAAACGGAACAGCAGGCGCGCCAGCGTCGACTTGCCGGAACCGCTCTGCCCCACCACCGCCGTGGTCGTGCCGGCCGGAATCGTAAAATCGACATCGAACAGAATCTGGCGATTGGCCTCGTAGCTGAAGTCGACATGCGCGAAGCGCACTTCGCCCGCATGCACCGTCAGCGGCGGGGCGTCTGGCTTGTCGGCCACTTCGCGGTTGGTCTGCAGCAGATTGAACATGCGGTCCATGTCGGTCACGGCCTGCTTCAGCTCACGGTAGATCACGCCCAGAAAGTTGAGCGGAATGTAGATCTGCAGCATCAGCGTGTTGACGAGCACGAGGTCGCCCAGCGTCATGTGCCCCGCCGCCACACCCTGCGTGGCGCGATACAGAATCAGGATGAGCGCCGTGGCGACGATGAACTGCTGGCCGAAGTTCAGCACCGACAACGAGTTCTGTGACCGGATGGCGGCGGCGCGGTAGTGCTTCAGGTTCTCGTCGTAGCGACGTGCTTCGTAGTCTTCGTTGCCGAAGTACTTGACCGTCTCAAAATTGAGCAGCGAATCGATTGCCTTCTGGTTGGCGCGCGAATCCAGCTCATTCATCTTGCGGCGGAAATGCGTGCGCCAGTTCGTCACCGTCACCGTAAATACGATGTAGCTAACCAACGCGCAGAACGTGATGAGCGCGAACCACACGTCGTACTTCACGAAGAAATACGTGATGACAAGGCCGACTTCCACCAGTGTCGGCAGGATGCTGTACAGCGAATACGAGATGAGCGACTGGATGCCGCGCGTGCCGCGCTCAATGTCGCGACTCATGCCGCCGGTCTGGCGCTCAAGGTGAAAGCGCAGGGACAGCGCATGCAGATGCCGGAACACCTGCAGCGCGAGCGTGCGCACAGAACTCTCGGTCACCTTCGCAAACAGGATTTCGCGTAACTCCGAGAACAGCGACGTCGACAGCCGCAGCAGCCCGTAGCCGATGATGATGCCCACCGGCACCACCAGCAGCGCACGCGGATCGGACGGCGACACGTTCATGGAATCGATCAGCCGTTTCATGACCATCGGCACGCCAAGGTTTGCCACCTTGGCCGCGATCAGAAACGAGAGCGCCAGCGCCACGCGCCATTTGTAGGCCAGCAGATACGGCAGCAGGCTCTTGATGGTGCGCCAGTCGCCGCGGGCAGCCCCCGGCGGAGGCGGTTCGGAAGAGGCGGGAAAGCGGCGCATGTGCGGTGCAATAAAATAGCGGATTGTGTATTCTCCCACCGATCACCTGCGCGCGCCCTGGCCTCGCTGGTGGGCCCTCCCTCTGCTTCAATGCTGCCCTGCATCATCATGTCCGATACCCAAGCCCCACCTGAAACCGTCACGTTGCCCGCCGACAAGCAACCCGCCGTGCGCGTGATGCCCATGCCCTCCGACGCCAACGTTCACGGCGATGTGTTTGGCGGCTGGATCATGTCGCAGGTGGATATCGCAGGGTCGATTCCCGCCGTGGTGCGCGCCAACGGCCGGGTGGCGACGATCGCGGTCAACTCGTTCGTCTTCAAGCAGCCGGTGTACGTGGGCGATCTGGTGAGCTTCTACGCCAACGTGGTGAAGACAGGCCGCACGTCAATCACCGTGGACGTGGAAGTCTATGCGCAACGCATGCACGCCAACGGCCGGCACGCCACCGTCAAGGTGACGGAAGCCACTCTCACCTACGTGGCGACCGACGAGACCCGCAAGCCGCGCGTGCTGCCGCCGCTCTGAACGGTCACGCCCAACAAAAAACCCGGCTTCGCGCCGGGTTTTCTTTTGCAGGAAACGATTCGCTCAGTGGAACTTGGAGAAGTCCGGGCGGCGCTTTTCGAAGAACGCCGTGAACGCCTCGCGCGCCTCCGGGGCACGCAGCATCTCGCCGAACTGCTTGCCTTCCACCGACATGCGCTCGGCGATCTGCGGCGTTGCGCCCTCCTTCATCAGGCGCTTGGTGGCGCGCAGCGATGCGGGCGGCAACAACGTCAGCTTGCGCGCTTGCGTGCGCACGAAGGCATCCAGCTCGCCGGCCGGCAACACGCGGTTGACCAAGCCCAGCTCGCGCGCTTCGTTCGCGTCGAATGGCTCGCCGAAGAGCAGCTTGTCAGCCGCGCGGTGGTAGCCGGCCAGCTGCGGCAGCAGCAAGCTCGATGCGGCTTCAGGGCAGAGACCCAGCTGCGCGAACGGCATCGACAGCTTGGCCGTATCGGATGCGTAGACGAGGTCGCAATGCAGCAGCATGGTCGTACCCACGCCGACAGCCGCGCCGCTCACCGAGGCGATCAACGGCTTGCTCGCTGTGCTGATCGCGCGCAGGAACTGGTGCACAGGGGCGCTCTCGTCCTTGGGCGGATTCTTCATGAAGTCTTCGAGATCGTTGCCCGCCGTGAACACGCTCTCATGACCGGCCAGCACGATCACGCGAATGGCGGGATCGGTTTCGGCGGCCACCAGAGCATCGGCCAGCGTTTGATACATCGCGGCCGTGATGGCGTTCTTGCGGTCTAGGCGGTCAAAGGTCAGCGTCAGGATGCCGTCTGCAGTCTCGGTACGAATCGACATGAAAACTCCAGGTAAAACCTGCGCCCCTAAATCGGCACAGGCGAATCAGATAGATAACCGACGGAGAACGCGTTGGCCCCAACGTTCAACGCCACGGTCAGGCTCATCGGCGCAAGCAGTACCTCCACGCCGTGGTCCTGTGCGGTTCGCATCAACGCTTGCACCGGTTCCATGCGGCGTACGGTGTCGAGCGAACCGGAATACGTGATCGCCACCACGGGCGTGGCCAGCCGCTCTTCGGCGATCATGGTTTCGGTATGCGCAAGCAGGCGGCGAATCCCTTCCTCCGAGCCGCGCACCTTGGCGATGGCTTCCGTCTCGCCACGATGCATGTGGATGAGCGGACGCACGTTGAACGCCGTCCCCATCATGTAGCGGCCCCAAGTGATGCTCTTCTCGCCCTTCTGCTTGGCGCGCGTGTACATGTACAGCAACTCGTCGGGCACGAGATAGACGTGCGAGGCGTCGCGCAGGCGGTTTTCGATCACGTGCACGACGTCACGTACCTCTGCGCCTTCCCGCAGCATGCGTGCGGCTTCATGCACCATCAGCGCCTGGCCCGGGCCAATGGCGCCGGTATCGACCACCGTCAACTCGAACAGCCCTGAGCGGCCTGCATCCTTGCGTGGCTTGAAGCTTTTGGCCGTGGTGCCTACCACCGCACCAGTTGCATGGCTGTAGAAATGACTGCGCGAACTGGCAATGGTCAGCAGCAAGGCCCGATCGTGCTGCGTGACCACGTGCCTGAGCAGGAAGTCTTCGATTTCGCGCTCGAGCAGCGGAATCGATTCGGCGTAGTGATCCTGCTTGTCGACGAGGTATTTGCGATAGAGCTGCGGAAGCGCCACCTCGTCGCGGCGGTCTTCCACAAACAATTCGCCCGCACGAATGCGGAACGGCACTACGCCCAACCCCAGTTGATCGATCATCGAGCGTGGCATATCGCATGCCGCGTCGGTCAATACGATTGTGTCGCCGATAGTGTTGCCCATCGCACGCCCTCCTCTTGGTGCACCGCCGGTGGCCCGGTGGTGTGTCTCCTCTGTTGCGGAATCATGGTTCCGCTTCTGTCGCGATGCCGGCTAGGTGCCGGCCGCGTTCTTCGGCGCGCTTGTTGATGTAGTACTGCGCGCGCCTGCGCAATCATGCGTGTTGAGACGGGCGATTTACAAGCAGGGGGAAGAACTTAATCCTTCCCCCTGACGTGGGGTCACATGCGTTCGAAAATGCCCGCGGCGCCCATGCCGGTGCCGACGCACATCGTCACCATGCCGTACTTCTGGTTGCGACGGCGCAGGCCGTGCACCACCGTGGCCGCACGAATGGCACCGGTGGCGCCCAGCGGGTGGCCCAGCGCGATCGCACCACCCAGCGGGTTGATCTTGCTGGTGTCCAGGCCCAGGTCCTGGATCACGGCGAGCGACTGCGCGGCAAACGCCTCGTTCAGTTCGATCCAGTCGATCTGGTCCTGCGTCAGGCCGCCCGCCTTCAGCGCGGCCGGAATCGCTTCCTTCGGGCCGATCCCCATGATCTCCGGCGGCACGCCGCGCACCGCAAACGATACGAAGCGCGCCAGCGGCACCAGGTTGAACTGCTTGAGGATCTTCTCCGACACCAGGATCAACGCGCCCGAACCGTCCGACGTCTGGGAGCTGTTGCCGGCCGTCACGCTGCCCTTGTTGGCGAACACGGCGCGCAGCTTGCCCAGACCTTCGACCGACGTATCGGCACGCGGGCCTTCATCCAGCGACATCGTGCGGGTCTTGATGTCGATCGCGCCCGTGCCCAGGTTCGGGAACTTCTCGATGATCTCGATCGGGGTGATCTCGTCCTTGAACTCGCCGGCTTGCTGCGCGGCCAGCGCCTTCTGGTGCGAAGCCAGGGAGAAGGCGTCCTGCGCCTCGCGCGAGATCTTCCATTGCTGGGCGACCTTCTCGGCGGTCAGGCCCATGCCGTAGGCGATGCCGACGTTCTCGTCGCGCGTGAAGATGTCTGGCGACATCGACGGCGAGTTGCCCATCATCGGCACCATGCTCATCGATTCAACACCGGCGGCGATCATCACGTCGGATTCACCCACGCGGATGCGGTCGGCAGCCATCGCCACGGCGGTCAGGCCCGAGGCACAGAAACGGTTGACGGTGACACCGCCCACCGTGTTCGGCAAGCCGGCCAGCAGCGCACCGATACGCGCCACGTTCAGGCCCTGCTGCGCTTCCGGGATCGCGCAGCCAACAATGGCGTCTTCGATCAACGCCGGGTCCAGGTTCGGCACCTGTGCGACAGCGCTCTTGAGGATGGTCGCCAGCAGATCGTCCGGGCGCAGGTTCTTGAGCGTGCCCTTCGGAGCCTTGCCGATCGGGGAACGCGTCGCGGCGACGATGTAGGCGTCTTGCAGTTGCTTGGTCATGATGAAACTCCTGTCTCTCTGTCGTCGCGGCAATTAGTTGCGCACCGGCTTGCCGGTCTGAAGCATGCCCATGATGCGTTCCTGGGTCTTGGAGCTGCCGAGCAGATCCACGAAGGCCTTGCGCTCCAGCGCCAGCAGCCATTCTTCGTCCACCAGGGCGCCGGCTTCGACATCACCGCCGCACACGGCTTCAGCAATGCGCGAGGCAATCGTGAAGTCGTGCTGCGAGATGAAGCCGCCGTCACGCATGTTCACCAGCGACGCCTTGATCGTGGCGATGCCCGAACGGCCCGCCACCGGAATGCCCACCGGACGCAGCGGTGCGCGGTAGCCCGAATCGGACAGCGCACGCACTTCATTGCGCGCAACGTGCAGCAATTCGTGCACGTTGAAGACGATCGTGTCGGTCGGTTGCAGGTAGCCGATCTTCTGCGCGTCCAGCGCGGAAGACGACACCTTGGCCATGGCCGCCGCCTGGAAACGGTTGGTCAGGAACTGCAGGATGTTCGTGCTGCCCGCTGCCTGCGCAGCCTTGGCAGCGGCCAGGGCCGCTTCTTTCAGGCCACCGCCCGCCGGCACCAAGCCCACGCCCACTTCCACCAGACCGATGTACGTTTCCAACGCAGCCACACGCTTCGCCGAGTGCAGCAGCAGTTCGCAACCGCCGCCCAGTGCGATGCCCGACGCCGCGGACACAACGGGCACGCCGGCGTATTTCACACGCATCATGCCGTCCTGGAACTTCTTGACGAACGGCTCGATGCCCTTGGCACCGCCCATCATGAAGGCCGGCATGGCTTCTTCCAGGTTTGCACCGGCCGAGAACGGACCACCCGGCGCGCCCAGCTTGAGCGATGTCGGCTGCCACACCACCAGACCCTTGTAGCCAGCTTCGGCCAGATCAACCGCACGCGTCAGACCGTCGATGACGCTCGGTCCGATCGTGTTCATCTTGCTCTTGAACGAAACGATCAGCACGTCGTCCTGACCGGCCGCGTCGTCCACCCAGATGCGCACGGCATCGGTCTCTTCGATAGTCTTGCCGTAGGTGAGCGGGTTGACCGTCGTCGCACCCTTGATCGGAGCACGGAACACCTGGCGGCCGTACACCGGCAGCGTGCTACGCGAGAGGAACGTGCCCTGATGCGCCGACCACGAACCTTGCGTCGAATGCACACCGCCGTTGTCCGCCACCGGGCCCGAGAACACCCACTGCGGCAGCGGCGCGTTCGACAGCGCCTTGCCGGCCTCGATGTCTTCCTTCACCCACTCGGCCACCTGCTTCCAGCCGGCCTCTTGCCAGTCTTCGAACGGGCCGCTGTTCCAGCCGAAGCCCCAGCGGATCGCCAGATCGACTTCCGCAGCCGAATCGGCAATCTGCTCCAGGTACACCGCGATGTAATGGAATACGTCGCGGAACACCGCCCACAGGAATTGCGCCTGCGGGTTGGTCGATTCACGCAGCAGCTTCAGGCGCTCAGCCGGCTCCTTCTTCAGGATGCGCACGACGATGTCATCGGCCTTCTTGCCGCTCGGGCCGTACTGGCCGCTTTGCGGATCCAGCACCTTGATTTCCTTGCCTTCCTTCTTGTAGAAACCGGCGCCGGTCTTCTGGCCCAGGGCGCCTGCTTCCACCAGCTTGGCCAGCACGGGCGGCGTGGCGTAGACCGGAGCGAACGGATCGTCCTTCAGGTTGTCCTGCATTGTCTTGATGACGTGCGCCATCGTATCCAGGCCCACCACGTCGGCCGTACGGAACGTCGCCGACTTCGCGCGGCCCAGCTTCGAACCCGTCAGGTCGTCCACCACGTCAAACGGAATGCCGTACTTGGCTGATTCTGCAAACACCGCCAGGATCGAGAAGATGCCGACGCGGTTGGCGATAAAGTTGGGCGTGTCCTTCGCACGCACCACGCCCTTGCCGAGCGCGGAGGTCAGGAACGTTTCCAGCTTGTCGAGGATGTCGCCGCGCGTATGTGCGGTCGGGATCAGCTCGACCAGGTGCATGTAGCGCGGCGGATTGAAGAAGTGCACGCCGCAGAAGCGCGACTTCAGCTCGGCATCAAAGCCGTCCGACAGTTCGGTGATCGACAGACCCGACGTATTCGACGCGAAGATCGCATGCGGGGCGATGTGCGGCGCGACCTTCTTGTACAGGTCGTGCTTCCAGTCCATGCGCTCGGCAATCGCTTCGATGACGAGATCGCAATCGCGCAGGCGCTCGATGTCGTCTTCGTAGTTGGCAGCCTGGATGAGGTTGGCGTCCTCTTTGATGCCCAGCGGCGCCGGCGACAGCTTCTTCAGGTTTTCAATGGCCTTGAGCGCGATGCCGCTCTTGGGGCCTTCCTTGGCCGGCAGGTCGAATAGCGTGACAGGAACCTTGGCGTTGATCAGGTGCGCGGCAATCTGCGCACCCATCACGCCGGCGCCCAGCACGGCAACGCGCCGGACGAGGAAGTTGGAACGCTGGCCGGCCTGCGGCTGCGCGCTGGTGGGGAGTTCAGTGCGGGTCATGGTGTCCTCGCGAAAGGTGAGGAAGAGACGAGCGAGGCGACGTTTGTGCACGTCGCCTCAAGAGGATGCGTCTGTTTAGAACAGATCGGCTTCGAGTGCCATCAGCGTCGCACCGCCGGCACGTGCCATGCGGATCTGCGAAGCCGTCTCAGGCAGCAGCTTGGCGAAGTAGAAGCGCGCCGTTGCGAGCTTGACCTTGTAGAAGGAGTCGCCGCTGTCTTGCTTTTCCAGGGCGATCTTGGCCATGCGGGCCCAGAAGTACGAAAACACCAAGTGGCCGACCACACGCAGATACGGCACAGCGGCGGCGCCGACTTCGTCCGGGTTGGCCATGGCCTTCATGCCGATTTCCATGGTCAGCTTCTGGACCTTGTCGCCAATGTCGGCCAGCGGGTTGATGAATTCCTGCATGGCTTCGTTGGTGCCTTCGGCTTCCACGAAGTCCTGGACCAGCTTGCCGAACTTCTTCATCTTGGCGCCCATGTCGCCCAGGATCTTGCGACCCAGCAGGTCCAGCGACTGTACGGTATTCGTACCTTCGTAGATCATGTTGATGCGGGCATCGCGCACGTATTGCTCCATGCCCCACTCGGCGATGTAGCCGTGGCCACCGAACACCTGCATGCCTTCGTTGGTGGCGATGAATGCGTTGTCGCTCAGGAAGGCCTTGGCGATCGGGGTGAGCAGCGCGACCAGATCCGCCGCGTCCTTGCGCACGGACTCGTCTTTGTGCGACAGCTCGCGGTCGATCTGCAGGGCAATCCAGTAGCTGAATGCTCGGCCGCCTTCGGCGAAGGCGCGCTGGGTCAGCAGCATGCGACGTACGTCCGGGTGCACGATGATCGGGTCGGCCGGCTTGTCCGGTGCCTTCGGGCCCGAGAGGCTACGCATCTGCAGGCGTTCCTTGGCGTAGGCAGCCGAGTTTTGGTAAGCGACTTCGGTCAGGCCCAGGCTCTGCATGCCGACGCCCAGGCGCGCAGCGTTCATCATCACGAACATGGCGTTCAGGCCCTTGTTCGGCTCGCCGACCATCCAGCCTTTTGCGCCATCCAGGTTGATCACACAGGTGGCGTTGCCGTGGATGCCCATCTTGTGTTCGATGGAACCGCATTTCACGCCGTTGCGCTCGCCCGGATTGCCGCTGGCATCGGGGATGAACTTCGGCACCACGAACAGCGAGATGCCCTTCGTGCCGCCCGGCGCGTCCGGCAGACGTGCCAGCACCAGGTGAATGATGTTCTCGGCCAGGTCGTGCTCGCCCGCCGAGATGAAGATCTTGGTGCCGGTGATGGCGTACGAGCCATCGGCCAGCGGTTCAGCCTTGGTGCGCAGAATGCCCAGGTCGGTGCCGCAATGCGGCTCGGTCAGACACATCGTGCCAGTCCACACGCCCGACACCAGCTTCGGCAGATAACGCTGCTTGAGCTCGTCGGTGCCGTGTGCGTGCAAGGCTTCGTAGGCGCCATGCGACAGGCCCGGATACATCGTCCAGGCCTGGTTGGCGGAGTTCAGCATCTCGTACAGCGCGTTGTTGATCAGGATGGGCAGACCCTGACCGCCGTACTCGGGATCGCAGCCCAGCGAGGGCCAGCCGGCCTCGACGTACTGTTGATAGGCTTCCTTGAAACCCTTGGGTGCAGTGACCACGCCGTCGCCGTGGTACGTGCAGCCCTCGCGATCGCCAGATTGATTGAGCGGGAAGATGACTTCAGAGCAGAACTTGCCAGCTTCTTCGATCACCTGGTTGATGGTGTCGGCATCGATCTCCGCGTGCTGCGGCATCTCCTTCAGGTGGTTCTCGACGCCGAGAAGCTCATGGAGAACAAACTGCATGTCACGCAGCGGTGCGGTGTATTGACCCATCTTGCAACTCCTTGGTGTGTACTGCGCGACCGCTAGGTGTGCGATGCCGCGTCAGGTTCGGTAAGACTGAATGAGTTTGTTGAGCGCCACCATGGCCAGTTCGGCGCTGTTCGGCAACCGCAGGAAACGCGCATCGTGATGCAGCCCTAACTCCAGGCTGTACATCTCGAAGAGCATCAATTGCGGGTCCGCTTCTGCACGCAGGTGGCCCTCTTCCTTTGCCTGAGCGATCGCACGGGCCAATGCCGCACGCCAGATCGTCACGCTCTTGACGAGTTCGTCACGCACCGGGCTTTCGGCACGATCGTCGTACTCCACCGCGCCGCTGATGTAGATGCAGCCCGTGGTCACTTCCTGAATGCGGCGCTCCATCCAGCGTCGCACCATGCTCCACAGGCGCGGCAGACCGCGCGGTTCCGTCAAGCTCGGGTAGAAGACTTCCTGCTCGAACCGTTTGTGATACTCGCGAACCACTTCCACCTGCAGATCCTCACGCGAGCCGAAGTGCGCAAACACCCCGCTCTTGCTCATCTGCATGCGCTCCGCGAGCACACCGATCGTCAATCCTTCCAGTCCGTCGCGCGAGGCCAGTTCCAGCGCGGCATCGAGAATCGCTGCACGTGTCAGCTCGCCCTTGCGCATCGGCGTAGCTGCTGCGTGATTCGATTCGAGACGAGCGGTCGGGTGACGCATGATGATTTCTCTCCGTTCTTTTCTGGGGCGTGACACGCGAGAAAATTGGCTTGCTGCAGGGCGCCTTTTGCGTGCCGGGCAGGACTGTAAACCAGCCTGCGCAAACACTCTAGCCCAAAATCGAACGGTCGTTCAATTATTTACAGGTGGCCTTTGAGCGGCAAGTGTTTTATTAGAAAGCGCCATCTAAATGGCGATATTGAATCGTCACCTTGCGCGGCGCAGCGCGAATCCTGCAAACCCTTTCAGGTAAAGGATCTGCGCGGTGTGCGCCGCACCCATATGAGGGGCTTGGCACAGCATTTCTGACGGATTTTCTAGTGCTACCCATCAGTAAATAAACAGCCAGAAAAATCAAACCGGCGTGATGCCGGTATGCATGGCGCCACGGCGAAAGATGCGTGCATCCATTTCACGCAGGTCCGCTGCCACGGCAACGTCTGCGGCGCATTGATCCAGTACGTCCCGCTGTAGGTCGATGCCGGGCGCGATTTCTGTGAGAGTGAGACGCCGGGCGCCGCGGCCATCGTCACGCATCTCAAAGACGGCGCGCTCGGTCACGTAGCGCACAGGAATGCCCGACCGGGCCGCATATTCCCCGTTGAAGGTGAGGTGCGATACCGCTGGCACGATCTTCTTGAGCCGCCCTTCGCGCACGATGCGCAGCTTGCCGTCTTCGGCTTCGACCTGGAGGCCGCCGGCGGTGAGTGTGCCCATGAACACGACGGAGCGCGCGCTCTGCGTGATGTTGATGAATCCCCCCACGCCCGCAACGATGGTGTCGCCGCCCTCGCCGAACAGGCTGACGTTGACGTTGCCGGCGCCGTCCAATTCCGCCAGTCCGAGGATGGCGAGATCGATGCCGCCCCCTTCGTAGAAGTCGAATTGCGCGGGCTGATCCACGACCGCTTCGGGATAGGCCGACGCGCCGAAACTGAGGCCATCTGCCGGTGTACCGCCGATGGGGCCGGCCTCCACAGTCAGTGTGAAACCGCGCGCCCCCTCCTGTTCAGCCAGGGCGCCGACGGCCGCGGGCATGCCCACGCCGAGGTTGACGACCCGAGGTTGCTGCGCGATCAGTTCCAGCACAGCGCGGCGTTGCACGAGCGTACGGGCATCCAGCGCGCCGTGCTGGCTCGCCTCCAGCGCCTCGCTCGCTTCGATGGCGTCTTCCTTGAGCTGGATTGCCTCGCCTTGCCAAGGGCGGATATAGGTCGGATTGAACGCTTCGCCGAAGGTCATCTGGTGTTCGGTTTCATCGTCAGCAACGACCACGTAGTCGACGAGGATGCCCGGCACGTGGATCGCCTGCAGGTTGTCATGCCGATCGACGAGCCGACGCACCTGCGCGATGACGATGCCGCCGGAGTTGCGCGCAGCTTGCGCCATGGCCAGCAGTTCGTGGTGAAAGGCTTCTTCGTGCGTGCTGATGTTGCCGCGTGGGTCGGCAGCCGTACCGCGCAGGAAGACGCAGTGCAACGGGAAGCTCGGGTAAAAGAGATAGTCTTCGCCCCGAAAGCGCTCGTACTCGACCCACGACGCCTTACCCGCAGCTCGCGCTGCCTTGGCGCGGTTGTTGATAGCTCCACCGTGATAGCGCGCGTCAAGCTCCGTGCGTGGGTCGACAAAGGTGTGCAGGCCCATCTTCGTCAGCACACCGGGCTTGCCGCCCGCGATGGCGCGGTAGAGATGCGTGAGCACGCCTTGAGGCAGGTTGAAAGCATCGCATTGCTCGGCGAGCGCCAGGTCCGCCAATCGTGTGGCGGAGCGCCAATGCCCGCCCACCACGCAGCGTGTCATTCCGGGATTGCCGAAGTGGTTGACGCCGCGCGTGGCGCGATCGCCCTGCCCGGCGGAGTAGACGAGCGTAAGGTCCCGCGGTTCGCCGGTGGTCAGGAACCGGCGCTCGAGCGCGTGCGTGACCGCCTCTGCATGGCCCGCGCCGACAAACCCCGCGCAGGCCACCGTCCACCCCGGCTCCACCAAGCGCGCGGCCGCATCCGTTGTGATGACTTGCATGTCTCCTCCGTCTTGTTGTGTTTTGTAGGTATGTGACTGCTAGTAGTGCGCCGCGCGCCCGCTGATGACCACGCCAAGGCGCACGAGCCGATAGGCGCACCAATCTGCGAAGCGCCACCACCAGCGGCGCGCGGCATGCTCATCCGCCAAGATGCGGCGTGCGTGACGGGCGATGGCATCTTCGAGTGCCGCGCGCAGTTCGTTGGCGACGGTCGCATCCCACACCACTACGTTCGCTTCGCGTGCAAGCAGCAGGCTGAATGGGTCGATGTTGCTGGAGCCCACCGTCGCCCAGCGGTCATCCACCACGGCCACCTTGGCGTGCAGGAAGCTCGCGGTGTATTCGTGGATCTCGACGTTATCGCGCAGCAGCATGTGATACAGCGAACGCGTTGCATAGTGCTGCAGCCGGTATTCGACCTGCCCTTGCAGCAACAGGCGCACGCGCACACCGCGCCGTCGGCATGCAGACAGCGCCCGCATGAAACGCACGCCCGGCAAGAAGTACGCGTTGGCGATGAGCACCTCTTGTCGTGCGGCGCCCAGCGCGCGCAGATATTCGCGTTCGATCGCCCGCCGGTTGCGGACGTTGTCGCGCAGCACCAGCGAGGCCAATACGTTGCCCGGTGCGCGCTCGCTTTCCTGGCCGGATGCGCCTCGATGCCGTGGCCGTGGCGTATCGGTGATCACCGGAAATTCTGCGGCGACGCCCGTGACGCCCACCTCGCGCATGCCGGCGCGCACGCCCATCTGCCACCAGAGCCGGTCAACGGTCAGCGCAATCTGCGCGACCAGTGGCCCCTGCACCCGCACCGCAAAGTCGTAACGCGGCCCCAGCGCGGTGTCGTTGAATGGCGCGTGGTTCAGGTCGTCGATGATGTTGATGCCGCCCACGAACGCCACGTCATCATCGATGACGGCGATCTTGCGATGCAGCCGTCGCAGGTGGCGGCGTTGCAGGCGGAAACCGCGCAGCGGTCGATAGATGCGCAACCGCACGCCCGCCTCTTTCAGCATCGTGGCGATGGTCGCGGGCAGCAGGCCGGTGCCGAAGCCGTCGAGGGTCAGGTGGACATCCACGCCGCGCCGCGCCGCGCGGGCGAGCGCCTCGGTCACGCTGTGGGCGGTGGCATCGTCGGTGTAGATGTAGGTCTCGAGTGCGACGCGGCGCTGCGCAGCATCGATGGCTTGGATCAGTGCGGGGAAGAATTCAGCGCCGCCGCGCAGGAGGTCGACGTGGTTGCCCGGCAGGGGCTTACCCCGCCGCCATTCGGAGCGCAGCGGACCCGCATCGCGCACGACCTTCATGGATGCGCCAGTTCAGCCAGCAGGGGCACGTGATCGGAGCGTTGTGCCCACTCGCGGCCCGTCAGCGCGTGCGCACGTTCAATATCGAAACCGCGCACATAGATGCGGTCCAGCCGCAGCCATGGCATCTGGCTGGGGAAGGTGCGGACCGGGCGCGCATCGGCGGCCTTGTCGGCCACTTCGGTCGCACCCAGCGCCTGGCAAATCATGCGATCGAGCCGGTTGTTCCAATCGTTGAAATCGCCCGCCACCACGAGCGGCGCATCGGGTGGCACGACCGAACGCACGCGATCGACCAGTGCCTCCGCCTGCCGCTGCCGGCTGCGGGCAAACAAGCCGAAGTGCGCGCACAGCAAATGCACCTCGCCGAAGCCGAGATCGGTGACGGCATGCAGCAGGCCGCGCTGCTCGAAACGGTGATCGGAGATATCCAGGTTTTCCGACAGCAGGATCGGAAATCGCGACAGGATGGCGTTGCCGTGATGCCCGTGCTCGTAGACAGCGTTGCGGCCATAGACCGTGTGCGGATAGACATCGGTCGCAAGGTAGCGCAGTTGCGTGTAGTTCGGGTCGAACAACTCGGCGGCGACCAGGCGGTCGTTGCGGTCCTGCACCTCTTGCAGAAAAACGATGTCGGCGTCCATGGTGTGCAGGCCCTGCCGAACGTCATGCACGCGCACGCGCCGCGCGATGCCCGTCACGCCCTTGTGGATGTTGTAGGTGGCAACGCGCAAACGCAGCATGTCAGGCTTGGTCCTTTGTCAGTGCCGCTTGACGGGCATGATAAGCAGCCAGGCGTTCGGGCAACTGCAAGATGGCTTCGGCATTGCTGCGCGAGAAGCACCGCGCGGCGGCATCTTCGTAAGGCAGCCATTCGGCCTGCACATGCTCGCGCGGCGACATGCGCACGGGCACCTTGCCGCTTACCAGCAGGCCGAACCAATGCTCGGTGTTGCGCGTCACGCCTGGCGCGTACCGGTGCCGCCAGCGCGGGTAGATTTCGTATTCGATCTGGTGACCCCAGTCGACCAGATGATGCTGGGCCGCATCGATGCCGGTTTCTTCGAGCACCTCCCGACGGGCGGTGTCGGCCAGCGGTTCGTCGAGGGCGTCGCAGCTGCCTGTCACGGATTGCCAGAAGCCCGGATGATCTGCCCGCTCCATCACCAACACATGCAAGTCGGGCGTGTGAATGACGACCAGAACGGAGACGGGGATCTTGTGCGGCATGGGGGCGTGCTTCGATGGAGGGCGCGATCGCGCTGCAAGGCAATAGCTTACCGCAGCCAGAAGCGTGCCACCGTGACGTTCGGCGGGCCGCCATGCCGCGGCAGCCATCAGACCGCGCGCAGGGGCCCTTGGCCGGTACGCGTGCGGGCGAGCCACAGTGCCGTCTCGTCCGTCGAAGTTTCGTGACCAAGCTCCCGGCGCGCGACGGCCAGCAGCGGATCGAGCATCGCAGCATAGTCATCGGCCGCGCGCTGCGATTGCGCCCACAACGCCTCTGTACGCTCGGCGAGTTGTTGGCGCAGCGCTGCGAGCTGCGTGGTCAACTCGCGTTCGCGATTGCCAAGCGTATTGAATTTCTGAATGAGAAAGCGCTGTACATCGGTCTGCTCGGATTGCGCGTTGGCCTGGTCGAAGCGCTCAACAATGGCCGAGGTCTCACGCTCGATGCGATGCAATTCGCTGGTGCCCTCCCGCTCGGCAGTTTCCAGCGCTTGGAGCGCGCGGCGTTCCGCCTGCAGAACGCGCGCGTGATCGGCGAACCGGCGTTCTGCCGCCAAATGGGCTTCGGCCAACGGGCGCGGCGTGTCGTAGACGAGCGGATGCACCGGCATGCCCGGTGCGGCTGGCGGCAGCGCCGCTTCGGGCAGACGCAGGTTCGCGACGGCGTGAAGCCAGTGCATCCGTTCCGCAGCAAGGTCGCCCAGTGCGCGCATCGCCTCGGCCAAGCAGGGTGACGTTGCCGATGCAGGCACGCCAGGATGTGCACTCTGCGCCGCTGCGGCAATTTCTGGCACGCAGGCCGCAACCGTGGTGGCCACGGCCTCGGTCATGGCGATGGCGGCACGCCGCGTGGCACGGCGAATCTCGATCCACGCCAGCAGTATCACCACCAGCGCGGCAATCAACCACGTCAACAGGAACTCGGCGTGTGCGACGACCCATGTGCGCGCAAAGTCGATGTAGTCCATCTAAGCACTCCTCCTTCGTTGTCACCCAACGTGACAGAAACGAAAGATTCGGTTTAGCACGCAATGTTCCCAATGCAAGCGCCCAAAAACAAGCCGCGCCGCCCTTATCAGGCGGCGCGGTTTGTCGTGGAGCGCGATGACGGGCGTTTAGGCGGTCGTTGCAGCCGTGGGTGCAGCGACCTTTGCCTCGGCAGCGCGCAGACGGATATGCAGTTCGCGCAACTGCTTTTCGTCGACCGGGCTCGGTGCCTGCGTCAGCAGATCCTGCGCACGCTGCGTCTTCGGGAAAGCGATCACGTCGCGGATCGAATCGGCACCGGCCATCATCGTGACGACGCGGTCAAGACCGAACGCGATACCGCCGTGCGGGGGCGCGCCGTACTGCAGTGCGTCGAGCAGGAAGCCGAACTTGGCACGCGCTTCCTCATCGTTGATTTTCAACGCGCGGAACACCTTGCTCTGCACTTCTTCGCGGTAGATCCGCACCGAGCCGCCGCCGATTTCCCAGCCGTTGAGCACCATGTCGTAAGCCTTGGCGATGCACTTGCCCGGATCGGTTTCCAGGTATTCCAGGTGCTCGTCCTTCGGGCTCGTGAACGGGTGGTGCATGGCCACCCAGCGCGCGTCTTCCTCGTCGTACTCGAACATCGGGAAGTCGATCACCCACAGCGGCTTCCAGGCGTCTTCGAACAGGCCGGTGCTCTTGGCGAAGTCCGAGTGGCCGACCTTCAGACGCAGCGCGCCCATCGCATCGTTGACGACCTTGGCACGGTCGGCACCGAAGAACAGGATGTCGCCATCCTGCGCGCCGCTGCGCTTCAAGATCTCGGCGATAGCCGCGTCGTGCAGGTTCTTCACGATCGGCGATTGCAGGCCGTCGCGGCCCTTGGCCACTTCGTTGACCTTGATCCAGGCCAGGCCCTTGGCACCGTAGATTTCGACGAACTTTGTGTAGGCGTCGATATCCCCACGCGACAGGGACGCCCCGCCCGGCACGCGCAGTGCCACGACACGGCCGCCCTCTGCGTTGGCCGGGCCCGAGAACACCTTGAAGTCGACGTCCTTCATGGCATCGGTCAGCTCGGTGAACTCCAGCTTGACGCGCAGGTCCGGCTTGTCCGAACCGAAGCGGGCCATCGCCTCGCGGAACTCCATCACCGGGAACTTAGCGTCCAGCTCGACCGACATGGTGTTCTTGAACACCGTGCGGATCATTTCTTCAAACAGGTCGCGGATTTCCTGCTCGCTCAGGAACGACGTTTCGCAGTCGATCTGGGTGAATTCGGGCTGGCGGTCAGCACGCAGGTCTTCGTCGCGGAAGCACTTGGTGATCTGGTAGTAACGGTCGAAGCCCGACACCATCAGCATCTGCTTGAAGAGCTGCGGCGACTGCGGCAGCGCGAAGAACTGGCCGGCGTTCACGCGTGACGGCACCAGGTAGTCGCGCGCGCCTTCCGGCGTGCTCTTGGTGAGCATCGGCGTTTCGATGTCGATGAAGCCCTTGTCGTCCAGGTACTTGCGCACCTCCATCGCGACCTTGTAGCGCAGGCGCAGGTTGTACTGCATCTGCGGGCGGCGCAGGTCCAGCACGCGGTGCGTCAGGCGCGTGGTTTCCGACAGGTTGTCATCGTCCAGCTGGAACGGCGGCGTGACCGAAGCGTTGAGCACCGTCAGCTCGTGGCACAGCACTTCAACCTTGCCGCTGGTGAGATTGGCGTTGGTCGTGCCTTCCGGGCGGGCGCGCACGACGCCCTTCACCTGCAGGCAGAACTCGTTACGCACACCTTCGGCCACCTTGAACATCTCCGGGCGGTCCGGGTCACACACCACCTGTACCAGACCTTCACGGTCGCGCAGGTCGATGAAGATCACGCCACCGTGGTCACGACGGCGATGGGCCCAGCCCGACAGCGTGACGCTCTGGCCGAGCAGTTGTTCGGTGACCTGACCGCAGTATTGAGTACGCATTTGCATGTTGTGGTTTTCCGCGAAGCGCGCCGCCACTACAGCGTCGCGCGTGAAAGTTGATTGGGGAGCCTGCGTCGATTCGACTTCGTTCTGTCGCCGGCTCAGGGTGCCGCGATGGCGCCGCCTTCTGCAGGCAGCGCGGTCGGATTCGAAGAGTCGCGCGGCCCTTGAGCCGGCGACCGGTCCTCCGTCTGTTGAGAGGCATCGGGCGGGTCCATGCGGCGCGGCAGCGCTTCAGGCGCCACCACACCCATCGACACGATGTACTTGAGCGCCGCGTCCACCGTCATGTCCAGCTCGATGGTGTCGGCCTTGGGCATCATGAGGAAGAAGCCCGACGTCGGGTTGGGCGTGGTCGGCACGTAAACGCTGACGTACTCGCCCTGCAGGTGGTTCTCGACATCACCACCGGGGCGGCCGGTCAGGAAGGCGATCGTCCAGGAGCCCTCACGCGGGTACTGCACCAGCAGCGCCTTGCGGAATGCATTGCCGTTGGACGACAGCAGCGTGTCCGACACCTGCTTCACGCTCGAATAGATCGGGCCGACCACGGGAATGCGGCCGACAAGCGCTTCCCACCAGAGCACCAGCTTCTGGCCGATGAAGTTGTGCGCCAGCACGCCCACGATCAGGATGAACGCCAGCGTGAGAATCGCGCCTACGCCAGGAATGCGCCGCCCGAACAGCTGATCCGGCTGCCATGCCGACGGCAGCAGCGCCAGGCTCTGGTCCATCGTGCCGATGATGAGCGACAGCACCCACAGCGTGATCGCGAGCGGGACAAGCACCAGAAGACCGGTCAGGAACCATGTCTTGAGTGCGCTGGTTTTCTGTTTCATGGGCGATGGACCAAAAGGTAAGCGATGCAATCAGTGGCAAGCGCAGGACGTGCCGCAGCCACCGGACGCAGCCGGCGCGCTGGCACTGGACGACACGCTGTCCGACGAGGCAGCCGGTGCGGCGGCGGTCGGCGCTGCGGCATCCGTCTGGGCCGCCGTACCGCTGCCACCTGCGGCAGCCGATGCACCACCGGAACCGCCGCGGAAGTCCGTCACGTACCAACCCGATCCCTTGAGCTGGAAGCCTGCAGCGGTGAGCTGCTTCTTGAACGCCGGCGCGCCGCATGCGGGGCAATCCGTCAGCGGAGCGTCGCTCATCTTCTGCAGCACATCTTTGGCGTGGCCGCAGGCGTCGCATCGATAAGCATAGATCGGCATGGTGTCCTCACCCAGGAGCAAACAAATGACAAGAAAGCGATTGGATTGCCCGCGCACACCAGGGACGCGATGCGGGAACTAACGCACACGCACGGGCTTACGCAAGATTGGGGCAACTGCACGCCATACAAGTGCTGGCGCGCAAAGCCTTGAATTATAAACCCTTTTGAGGGAATTCCAGACCGCAGATTCGGCGCGGGCGAAGGCGACGTGCGACAAAGTGGCACACCGCGCACGCACGCGACAACACGCTCAGGCTTGTGTGGCGGCCTTGGTCGTTGGCGCACGGTTCGCGATCCATTGCGGCCCGAGCGAGCCAGCGACCATTGCACCGAAGCTGGCCAGGAGGCCAACCAATTGTGGCGGAAGCATCGCATTGGGCAGGAACACTTCGCACCAGATCCATGCCGCGAGGCCCAGGGTAATCGCCAGCAGACCGCCCTGCTTCGTCGCGCGCTTCCAGAACAGGCCAAAGGCCAGCGGCACGAAGGCAGCCACCAACGTTACCTTGTAAGCACTTTCGACCATGTGGAAGATCGACAGGTGCGAGTTCAGCGCAAACAGCGTCACCAGCACCGTGAAGGTCAGCACCACGGCCTGCATGACGCGCAGGAAGCGCTTGTCGTCCATGTTCGGCAACAACGGGCGCAGCACGTTTTCGGCAAACGTCACGGACGGCGCGAGCAGCGTCGCGCTGGCGCAGCTCTTGATAGCCGAAAGCAGCGCGCCGAAGAACATCACCTGCGCAAAGATCGGCGCATGCTGCAGCACCAGGTTCGGCAAGATCATCTGCGAATCGGTATCGATGTACTTTGCCACCATCTGCGGGTCGATAAGCGTGGCGGAATACGCCAGGAACATCGGCACGAACGCGAACATGAAGTACAGCACGCCGCCCAGCACCGAAGCTGTGCCGGCGATGCGCTCGGTGCGCGACGACGTCACCCGCTGGAACACGTCCTGCTGCGGGATCGAGCCGAGCATCATGGTGATCCACGCCGTCACGAAGCCGATGATTTCGATCGGATTGAACGCCGGCCAGAACGAAAACTTGCCCGAAGCCGCCGCGTGCGCCACCACCGTGCCGACGCCACCGGCCTGACCCGACACTTCCCAGCCGATGTACAGCATGCCGATCACGATGATGATCATCTGGATGAAGTCGGTCACCGCCACCGACCACATGCCGCCGAACAGCGTGTAGACGAGGACGCTGCCCGCGCCGATCATCATCCCGAGGTCTTGCGAAACCGCGCCGTCAGACACGGTGTAGAACACCAGCCCCAGCGCCTTGATCTGCGCTGCCACCCAGCCCAGGTACGACACGACGATGCACAGGGTGGTCAGCGTTTCTGCGACGCGGCCGAAGCGGTTGCGATAGAAGTCACCAATGGTGAGCAGGTTCATCCGGTACAGCGGCTTGGCGAAGAACAGACCCACCAACACCAGGCACAACGACGAACCGAACGGATCGGCCACCACACCGTGCAGGCCGTCCTTGAGAAATTCTGCGGGAATCCCGAGCACCGCCTCGGAGCCAAACCAGGTGGCGAACACCGTGGCGGTCACGACGTAGAACGGCAGGCTGCGGCCAGCCACGGCGAAATCGGCGGTATTGCGCACGCGCAGCGCCGCCCAGAGGCCGATCCCGACCGAAATCACCCAGTAAACAATGACAAACCAGATCAGCATGGCAGCGCGGAAAGAAGCGGGAAGACCCCAGGGCGTCCCGGCTTGGGGCCGCTGGGCGCCGGGCAAAGTGGCCGGATTATAGCGATGGGACCGCGCGGCGGGGCATCGGTGCGACCACGAATGCCGCCCCGTTTGCCAGTTTTTTGTGCGACGGCCCGCAACGGGCGCGGGCAGGCTTTTCGCTGACCATGGCCCATGTTGCTTCGCACCAACACTGGCCCGGACGACGGGTCAATCGGCGCGGCGGCGCCAGACTTGCCAGCGCTCGCGCCCAGCGAACACGGGAATGGAATCGGCCTCGGCGATAGGCATATCGCTGACGCGCTCGAACGCAGGCAGCAGCAGCCCATCCAGCTCGGATTGCGTAATCTCGAACGGCGGCCCCTTCAACACCGCTTCACGGCCTTCCACCACGGCAAAGAAACCGGCCAGCAATCCGCCAGGCGGAAGCAGTTTCGCCACGCGGACGGCGTAGTCGGACCAGAGGCGCCGCGGCATCGCGCACAGGAAAGCGCGTTCATAAATCCATTGCACCGAGCGAGCCGGCGAAAAGCCGAAGAAATCCGCCAGTTCCACCACGTCGGCGTGCGGGCCCAACACAGCCTTGGCCGATGCCACGGCGCTCGGCGCAAAGTCGATGGCCGTGACGGGCCAGCCACGCTCGGCCAGCCAGCCGGCTTCGTAGGCGTTCCCGCATCCGGGGATCAATGTGGAAAGCGGCGCAGGCTGCGCTTCGCAGAATTGCCGGAAGGCGGCGGGCACACCGGCCGCGTCCCACGGAGTGTGCTCACGCGTGAAACGTTCGTCCCAGAAGGCGGGATCGGCTGCGTCACGGGATTGGAAGACGGGCGGTTCGGCCATGGCGCTCAAGAGTTCAACACGGGTCAGTAGCGGGACATCCAGGCCAGCACATGCGTCGCAATGATGCCGACCGCGAAGCCGCCGACGAACAGCAGCGCGGCGGACAGCAGCCGGTTGGTACGCTTTTGCTCGGCAAGCAGCGCGGTGAGCGCGGCGGTCTGCGCGTTTCCATCTTCCCGGGAGTGGCGATCCAGAATCTGATGCACCAGGCGCGGGAAGTCCGGCAGCTTGTTGGCCCATTGCGGCGCCTCGACCTTCAGCCGCTCGACAAAACCGCGCCAGCCGATCTGCTCGTGCATCCAGCGTTCGAGGAACGGCTTGGCCGTCTTCCACAAGTCCAGATCCGGATCGAGCTGGCGGCCCAGCCCTTCGACGTTCAGCAGCGTCTTCTGGAGCAGCACAAGCTGCGGCTGGACTTCCACATTGAAGCGGCGCGAAGTCTGGAACAGCCGCATCAACACCAGACCCAGCGAGATCTCGCCCAGCGGCCGATCGAAATACGGCTCGCAGCAGGCGCGAATGGCACCTTCCAGCTCTTCCACGCGTGTTTCTTCCGGCGCCCAGCCGGACTCGATATGCAACACCGCTACGCGGTGGTAGTCGCGCTGGAAAAACGCCAGGAAGTTCTGCGCGAGGTAGTTCTTGTCGAACTCCGACAGCGCCCCGACGATGCCGAAGTCCAGCGCGATGTAGCGGCCCAGCGTCTCAGGCGCCACGCTCACGAGAATGTTGCCGGGGTGCATGTCGGCGTGGAAAAAGCCATCGCGGAAGACCTGCGTGAAGAAAATCTCCACGCCGTCGCGCGCGAGCTTGTGCATGTCGACGCCGGCCGCACGCAGCTCTTCCGTGTGCGATATCCGCATGCCGTGCATGCGCTCCATCACAAACACTTCGGACGTGCACCAATCCCAGAAAACCTCGGGCACCAACAGCAGGTCGGACTTGGCAAAATTGCGGCGCAGCTGACTGGCGTTGGCCGCCTCGCGCATCAGGTCCAGCTCGTCGTGCAGGTACTTGTCGAATTCGGCGACCACCTCGCGCGGCTTCAGGCGCTTGGCGTCGGCCCACAGCTTTTCCATCCAGGTCGCGAGATCCCGCATCAGCGCGAGGTCGCTGTCGATCACCGGCAGCATGCCCGGGCGCAGGACCTTGACCGCCACCTCGCGACCATCGAAGGGGCCGCCGCGCAATGTGGCGAAATGCACCTGGGCAATCGACGCGCTCGCCACGGGGTGATGATCGAAACGATGGAACAGCGCCGAGAGCGGCTTGCCGAGCGATTTCTCCACGATGGCGGCGGCCACCTTCGGGTCGAACGGCGGCACACGATCCTGCAGCTTGGCGAGTTCGTCGGCCACATCTGGCGGCAGCAGATCGCGCCGCGTCGACAGCACCTGCCCGAACTTCACGAAGATGGGCCCAAGCTGCTCCAGCGCCAGGCGCAGGCGCTCGCCGCGGGGCAGCTTCGGCTTGCGGCCCAGCGTCAGCAACCAGACCAGCGCGCGAATGCGGCGGCTCTTGAAGCCCGACAACGCCAGCTGATCCAGCCCGTAATAGAGAATGACGAAAACAATCTTGCCCAACCGGAAGAAGCGCGTCATGCCGATTCACCCTGACGTGCGATCCGGGTGGCCGGTCGTGGAAGTTTTTCGAGCCGCTCCAGCCGCTTGACCAGACGCGCCTCGGCATCTCGCAGCGCCGCCACGTCGGCGGCGAAGTGCGCAAGGCGCGCGTGGCGCACGAGCGTCGGTTGCTCATCAGTCAGGTAAGACGCCACCGATTCCGCCAGCGAACGGCCCACGCGCGTGGCTTCGGTACGGGCAGCCTGCGCGCCGCTCACCATGCGCTGCGCGATGACATCGCCAAACACGCGCGAAAGATCTTCCGCCGCATCCCAGCGCAGGTTGCGCAGCAGCGTCGACAGCACGTTGGCAAACTCGGCTTCGCCCTCGATGCGCACGTGCTTGAGCACGGCGGCCTGCCCGCCTGCGGCGTAGTCGGCTGCAGCGGCCGCGAGCGGCACGACAACCGTCACCGCCGGTTCGACATCAGGCTCGGGAGCCGTCACCAGGCCGGCGGCGTCCACCTGCAACGTCATCGACAGGGGCGCCAGATCAAAGCGTGCGACGCGGCCCGCGAACGGCTGCAGCGTCTCCTGCGCCCAGGGCTCCTGGCGCAGCAGATGGTTGAGCGCGAGCAGCAGCGGCTGCATCAGCACAAGCGGAAACGGAGACGAAGTGGCTGTCGAGGACATGCGGTGATGGTGCGCAAAAACAGCAGGAAAGCAGCAAGAAGCGGGCTCGCGGCGGGCAGCAAAAAGGCCCGAACCAGAAGGTCGGGCCCTATTTTACGGGGAATGTTGAAACGACCGTTTTGCGGCGCTTCGAGTTGTTACAGCATCATTGCAACTGCTGAATGCCCGCCAAGACCCACCCCCCCGCACCCTGCGTCGGCTTGGTCAGATTCCACACCTCAGCAAACGGCTGTGCGGGCGCGTTGGCTTCTTCGCGGATCATGCCCGAGAAGCGCACGCTCGCGAGGTATTCGGCGGCCTGAGTTTCGATACCCAGCATTTCGGCTTCAACCGAGACCACGTCGGTCTTGTTGGGCGAAGTGCCGCGGTCAGCCAGGTCCATCTTGATCTCGGCGAACATCTCGGGCGTGGTGAACTCGCGGATGTCGTTGAGATTGCCCGCATCCCAAGCGGCCTGCAGGCGGATGAAGTACACCTTGGCGTTGCGCAGGAAGGCTTGCGTGTCGAAATCTGCCGGCACGCCCCACGGCTGCTGCGGCGCGGCTGCAGCCGGTTGAGCGTTGACAGCCTGCGCGGTCGAGGCGGCCGGACCGCCCAGGTTCCACGACTGTGCTGCGGTTGCGGCGCCAGCGCCCAAACCCGACGCATTGCCGGTGTTGAGCGAGGAGGCCGCCGGCGTAGGCGCCTGCGGAGCCGGCGCTGCAGGTTGCGGCACGTACGGCTCGCGGTCGCCACCCAAGGAGGGGCCGCCCGTCGCGTAGGCGGGACCTTGCGGACGGCTGCCACGCACCTTGCGAATGATCCACATCACCACGAAGGCGACGAGCGCAATCAGGATCAGGTTCGATAGCAACGAGGCGAGGCCCGCCCCGAGACCAAACTTCGACAGCAGGTATCCAATACCCAGACCGGCTGCCAGGCCACCGAGCATGCCGCCCCAGTTACGTCCGGGCTTTGCCGCCGGTGCGGTCGGGGCCGGAGCGGCCGGCGAAGGTTGCGCAGCCGGTGCGGCCTGCTGTGTCGGCGAAGGCGTTGTGGCCGGCGGCGTCTGTTGGCGTTGCGTCACGGTGGACGACTGCTTGCCGATGCTGCGGCTGCCACCCATGCGCTTGGCGTTGGCATCGATTGCCGTGCCCAGTGCGAGCGTCGCGACCAGCGCGCCCGCCATCAATTTTCCACCCCAATGCAAACTCATCGCTGTCTTCTCTCCAGTGGCAGTGACGCCACTAGATGAAGACGTCAACGCCGAAATTCAATGGGAAGGATCGTGGCATATCGCCGCAACGCGCTACATCGCCCATCCGGTGGAACGACGGCACACTTAAAGGCGACGGCCGACGTGCAGAGCCACGACACCCGCTGTCAGATTGAAATATTCGACCGAGTCGAATCCGGCCTGTTCCATCATCTGCTTGAGCGTTTCCTGATCCGGATGCATGCGGATGGACTCGGCCAGGTAGCGGTAGCTCTCGGGGTCGCCCGCCACTTTGCTGCCCAACCAGGGCAGTACCTTGAACGAGTACAGGTCATAGGCCTTCTCCAGCGGCTGCCACACCTTGGAAAACTCCAACACCATGACTTTGCCGCCCGGCTTCACCACACGGCGCATTTCAGCAAGCGCGCGATCCTTGTGCGTCATGTTGCGCAAGCCGAATGCCACTGTCACCACATCGAAGTAAGCATTCGGAAAGGGAATGTGCTCGGCGTCGCACAGGGCGGTGGGGGTGAGCACGCCAGCATCGAGCAGCCGGTCACGGCCGACGCGCAGCATCGACTCGTTGATGTCGGTCAGCCAGACCTCGCCGGTCGGACCTGCCTGGCGCGCGAAGGCCTTCGCCAGATCACCCGTGCCGCCAGCGATATCGAGCACCTTGTAGCCAGGCCGCACTGCTGCCTGGGCAATGGTGAACATTTTCCACACGCGGTGCAGGCCGCCGGACATCAGGTCGTTCATCACGTCGTACTTGCTCGCGACGGAATGGAACACGCCGGCAACCTTGCCGGCCTTTTCCTGCTCATCGACCTGCTGGAATCCGAAGTGGGTTTGGCTCATGACAGAAAGGGATACGGACGCAGCGCAACGGCGCCGCAAAGTGAATCGGGAATCAGTGGCTGTGACCACAGGCGTGGCCGGCGTTGGCTGCCATCGGGGCGTCACGGTCGACACCGGCGGCGGCCAGACGATCGAGATACGCTTGCCAGAGTGCGTCGTGTTCGACGCCGAGGCGGTACAGATAAGCCCAATCGTAGATGCCGGAATCGTGACCGTCGGAGAACAGTGGCCGGATCGCGTAATTGCCGACCGGTTCCACGCCGACGATGCCCACCTCGCGCTTGCCGGTCTGCAGAACCTCCTGTCCGGGCCCATGCCCCTGCACTTCTGCCGACGGCGACAGCACGCGCAAGTATTCGAAAGGCAGGCTGAACTGCTTGCCATCGGCGAAGGCAATTTCCAGCACGCGCGATTGCGTGTGGACGGTAATACCGGTCGGGTGTGGGGTGTCGGCGGAAAGTCCGGCCATGAAAAACGTCTCGTCGAGTCGGAAAACGGTGCTTCAGGAAGCCGCCAGCGCCATGTGCGCGGGTTCTTCCACCACCCGATAGCTTACCGCAGTCAACGGATTGCCCTCGGGGACGTAGCGCAGGCGGCGATGATGGAAACGTGCCACGGTGCTGCGGTGCGCCACGCTGACAATCGTCACATCGGGCATCGATTCGAGCATCAGGCTGTACATGAACGCCTCGGTGTCTTCGTCGAGTGCGCTGGTGGCCTCGTCGAGGAAGAGGTAATCGGGGCGTTGCAGCAACGCACGAGCAAAAGCCAGGCGCTGCTGCTCGCCAGGCGACAGGCGCAGGCTCCAGTTGCTGACCTCGTCCAGCAGATTGACCAGTGTCGGCAACCGGCATGCGTTCAGCACCTGGGTCAGACGCTCAGCGGTGTACTGGGTGGCCAAATCCGGATACGACAGCGCATCGGCCAGCGTGCCCGACGGCAGGTAGCTGCGCTGTGGCAGGAACAGCACGCGAGCATCGTCCGGCACCTCGATGCGACCGCTGCCGTACGGCCAGATGCCGGCCACGGCGCGCACCAGCGTGCTTTTGCCGCAGCCCGACGGGCCGTTGATGAGCACACGCTCACCGCGCGCGAGCGTCATGTCGAAGGGTTCGACCAGCAAGTCTTCGGGCTTGCGGTTCGGCAGGTTCAGTGCGAGGCCGCGGGCTTCGATGGCGGGTACGGCGGCGGCTTCGACCTCGACATCCCGCACGCCGGCGCGGCGCTCTTCTTCGCGCTCGGCGGCGCGGATGGCGCGCTGGAATTCAATCAGACGGTTGGTGGAAGCTTTCCAGGTGACGAGCGTGCGGTAGTTCGTGACAAACCACGACATCGCGTCCTGCACCTGCCCGAACGCGGTGGCAACCTGCATCATTCCGCCCAGCGTGAGCGTGCCGCCAAAGTAGCGCGGCGCCGACACCAGAAACGGAAAGATGATGGCGAACTGTGCATAGCCGGAACTGGCAAAGGTCAGGCGCCGTGTGTACTCCATCAACTGGTTCCAGTTGGTGCGGATGCGTTCGAAACGGCCGCGCAGGATGGCTTTTTCGGTCGGCTCGCCGCGGTACAGGGCGATGCTCTCGCTGTTCTCGCGCACGCGCACGAGCAGAAAACGGAAGTACGCCTCGTAACGCTCCTGCTGGAACGACAGCCCGATCAGCGGCCGCCCCACGAAGTGGATGATGACCGAGCCCACGATCGAGTACAGCAGCGCAAACCACACCATGTAGCCGGGAATCACGAAGTCGTGGCCGCCCAGGCTGAACGCCAGCGGCCCCGACACCGCCCACAGGATGCCGAAGAACGACACCAGCGTGACAGCGGAATTCAGGAAACCCAGCGCCAAGGTGAGCGTCGCATCGGTGAAGTTGCGCAGGTCGTCGGCGATCCGTTGGTCGGGGTTGTCGGCGCTGTGCGTCTGCTCCAGGCGGTAGAACGCCTGCTTGCTGAGCCAGTCGTCGAGGAAGCTACCGGTGATCCACGTCCGCCATCGCATCTGCAGCATCATCGAGTAATACAAACGCATGATCGAGCCAAAGATCAGCAACGCGGCAATCCAGGAAAAGCGGCCCAGCTGCGTCCAGAATTCGCCGTAGTTCTTCTGCTCGAGCGCATTGTAGAAAAGCCGGTTCCAGTCCGTGAACAGCACGTTCATGTAGACCAGAAACAGGTTCAGGGCGACCACCAATGCAAGCAGCCCCCAGGCCTTGTGGCGGTCTTCCGAAAACCAGTATGGGCGGATCAGGTGCCAGGTCTCCGAGAGGTTCAGCCGTCCATGGTGAACGGTCAACTCGGAGATGGAATCCTTGTGGGAATCTGGCGTGGCGGCGGTGCGCGGTGTCGTCATGGCGAGGGCGTTGGCGCAACAGAAAGAGAATCAGACGTCGTGCGCGCCACGGGGGTTCCGCGCACGACGGGGCGATGCGTTACCAGGCGCTAGGCAGCCTACCGTCAACAGATCTCAAGCGTCGGCCAGCGCCGCGTGCAGCGCGTACGACAACGCCGGCAACTTGGCCGTGATCTCGGCCATGCGCGCGGTATCAGGGGCGCGCTGCTCGGGGCCCCAGACGGCCTCTGGAAAATGCGTGTCCCAACGATAGCGCGGAATGACGTGCCAATGCAGATGCGGCACGAAATTGCCGAAGCTGGCGAGGTTGATCTTGTCGGGCGCCAGTTCGGCCCGCAGCACGCGCTCGACCCGGCTGACGACGTCCATCAGCCAGTGGCGATCTGCGTCGGACAAGTCGGTCTGTTCGGCCACGTGATCGTTCCAGATGACGCGGCAGAAGCCGGGGAAGCGCGCGTGCTCGACCAGGACCACCCGTGCCTTGGCATTACGCCAGACGGGCTCGCCGCCGTCCGCCTCGCACAGGGCGCAGCCGGGCGCGCGCTCGCCGGTCGTCGCAGACGTCACACCAGAACCCGCTCGATGCCGCCGGCGTTGGCCTGCGCCACATAGTCCTGCAGCCAGGTCTCGCCGAGCACGTGACGCGCCATCTCGACCACGATGTAGTCGGCCTGTACCGAAACGTCTTCGGTGTAGCGCGACAAGCCCTGCAGACATGCCGGGCAGCTCGTGAGAATCTTCACGTCGCCGTTGAACGCCTCGCCGCCCTGGCCGCTGGTCTGACCAAGGCTGCGCAGCTTGTCGGCACCTTTCTGCATCTCCTCTTCCTTGCGGAAGCGGACCTGCGTGGAGATGTCCGGGCGCGAGATCGCCAGCGTCCCGGACTCGCCGCAGCAGCGGTCGTTCTTCTCGATTGCGCGGGTCTGGCCGTCCGCGCCGATGTTGCCGCCCATCAGCTGGTTGACCAGCTTGGTCGGGTCCATCGTCTTGATCGGGGTGTGGCAAGGGTCGTGGTACATGTACCGCGTACCCTGCACACCGTCGATCTTCACGCCCTTCTCCAGCAGGTATTCGTGAATGTCGATGATGCGGCAGCCCGGGAAGATCTTGTCGAATTCGTACCCCGCGAGCTGGTCGTAGCAGGTCCCGCAGCTCACCACCACCGTCTTGATGTCGAGGTAGTTGAGCGTGTTGGCCACGCGATGGAACAGCACGCGGTTGTCGGTGACGATCTTCTCGGCCTTGTCGAACTGGCCCGTGCCGCGCTGGGGGTAGCCGCAGCACAGGTAGCCCGGCGGCAGCACCGTTTGCACGCCGGCGTGCCACAGCATTGCCTGTGTAGCGAGACCCACCTGCGAGAACAGCCGCTCCGAGCCGCAGCCCGGGAAGTAGAACACCGCTTCGCTATCGGGCGTGGTCGCCTTCGGGTTGCGGATGATCGGGACGATCTCGTTGTCTTCGATGTCCAGCAACGCACGCGCGGTCTTCTTGGGCAGGTTGCCCGGCATCTTCTTGTTGATGAAGTGAATCACCTGCTCGCGCACCGGCGGCCTGCCCACCGTTGCCGGGGGATGAGCGGTCTGCTTCTTGGCGAACTTCTTCAGGATGTCGTTGCCCAGACGCTGCGCCTTGTAACCCCAGTCGAACATCACCTTGCGCGTGAGGTTGATGGTCTCGGGGTTGGTCGCGTTCAGGTAGAACATCGCCGCTGCGGTGCCGGGGTTGAACTTCTTCTGCCCCATCTTGCGCAGGAGGTTGCGCATGTTCATCGACACATCGCCGAAGTCGATCTTGACCGGGCACGGCGTCACGCACTTGTGGCAGACCGTGCAGTGATCGCCCACGTCGGCAAACTCTTCCCAGTGCTTGACCGATACGCCGCGGCGCGTCTGTTCTTCGTACAGGAAGGCCTCGATGAGCAGCGACGTGGCCAGGATCTTGTTGCGCGGGCTGTACAGCAGGTTGGCGCGCGGCACGTGCGTGGCACACACCGGCTTGCACTTGCCGCAGCGCAAGCAGTCCTTGATCGACTCCGAGATGGCGCCGATGTCGCTCTGCTGCATGATGATCGACTCGTGCCCCATCAGGCCGAACGACGGCGTGTAGGCGTTGCGAAGGTCGGCGGCCAGGCCTTGCGGGTCATTGATGTCGCGCAGCAGCTTGCCCTTGTTGAAGCGGCCGTTCGGGTCGACGCGGCGCTTGTAGGCAGCAAAGTCGGCGATCTCTTCGTCGGTCAGGAATTCCAGCTTGGTGATGCCGATGCCGTGCTCGCCTGAAATCACGCCGTCCAGCGAACGCGCCAGCGTCATGATGCGGGCCACCGCCTTGTGGGCGTCCTGCAGCATGTCGTAATCATCCGAGTTGACGGGGATGTTGGTGTGCACGTTGCCGTCGCCGGCGTGCATGTGCAGCGCCACGAACACACGGCCGCGCAGCACCTTCTTGTGGATCGCCTGGGCCTCGTCGAGGATCGGCTTGAACTCGCCGCCGTTGAAGATCTTGCGCAGCTCGGCGCGAATCTCCGCCTTCCACGACACGCGGATCGTCCGATCCTGCAGCAGGTGGAACAGGTTCGCGTCGGGCTGGTTCACCAGACGGTCGTCGATGGTCTGCGCAAGGTAGCCCAGGCCGAGGCCGATGAGGCTCGCGCGCGCCGTGGTGACCGGCGTGTCGAGATGGTCCAGCAGATATTGCCAACGTGCGCGCGTGGCACGCAGCAGTTGCTGCGCCTGTTGCACGCGGTCTTCCAGCAGTTCAGCGCTGGGGATTTCGTTGGCGTCGTCGGTGCGGCCCAGCGGCAGGTTGCTGCCGGCAAAGAAATCGAGCAGCGCGTCGGTCAGCTTGAGCTTGCTCTTGATCGACAGTTCGATGTTGATGCGCTCGATGCCGTCGGTGTACTCGCCCATGCGATTGAGCGGGATCACCACGTCTTCGTTGATCTTGAAGGCGTTGGTGTGCTTGGCGATCGCGGCTGTGCGCGAGCGGTCCAGCCAGAATTTCTTGCGCGCTTCGGGGCTCACGGCCACGAAGCCCTCGCCGCTCTTGCCGTTGGCCAGGCGGATCACTTCCGAGGTGGCGCGCGCCACGGCGTCATCGTCATCCCCGACGATGTCACCGATCAGCACCATCTTCGGAAACGCGTTGCGCTTGCTCTTGGTGGCGTAGCCGACCGCGCGCAGGTAGCGCTCATCAAGGTGTTCCAGGCCCGCGAGGATCGCGCCGCCGGGCTTCTTGGTTTCGGCGTCGAGGTAATCCTTGATCTCGACGATGCTGGGGATCGCGTCGCGTGCCTGGCCGAAGAACTCCAGGCACACGGTGCGGATCGACTTGGGCATGCGGTGCAGAATCCAGCGCGCGCTGGTGATGATGCCGTCGCAGCCTTCCTTCTGCACGCCGGGCAGGCCGGCCAGGAACTTGTCGGTGACGTCCTTGCCGAGGCCTTCCTTGCGGAACTTGCGGCCTTCGATGGTCAGGGTCTCGGTGCGCAGCAGCTTGGCGCCGACCGGCGCATTGCCGTCGAACCACTTCAGCTCGAAGGTGACGACCGGCGCATCGTGGATCTTGCCCAGGTTGTGATTGAGGCGCGTGACTTCGAGCCAGTTGCCGTCCGGGTCGACCAAGCGCCACCAGGCGAGGTTATCCAGCGCGGTGCCCCACAGCACCGCCTTTTTGCCGCCCGCGTTCATGGCGACGTTGCCGCCGATGCACGACGCGTCGATCGAGGTCGGGTCCACGGCGAAGACGAGGCCGGCCTTTTCCGCCGCATCGGCCACGCGTCGCGTCACCACGCCGGCGCCCGAATAGATGGTCGCCACAGGGTGGTCAACGCCCGGCAGGTCGGTCATCTCGACCGCATCCAGGCGTTCCAGCTTTTCGGTATTGATGACCGCCGAGAACGGCGTGAGCGGCACGGCGCCGCCGGTATAGCCGGTGCCGCCTCCGCGCGGGATGATGGTCAGGCCCAGCTCGAAGCAGCCCTTCACGATGCCGGCAATCTCTTCTTCCGTATCGGGCGTGAGCACGACGAACGGATATTCGACACGCCAGTCGGTGGCGTCTGTCACGTGCGACACGCGCGACAGGCCGTCGAACTTGATGTTGTCCTTCGCGGTGACGCGGCCGAGCACTTTCTGGGCGCGGCGGCGCAGGTCGTACACCTGGGCGAATTCTTCCTGGAACGCCTTGACGGCACGGCGGGCATGCACGACGAGTTGCTGCACCTTGCTGGCGCGCTCGTCGCCCACGGGGTCGTGATGCGAATCGTGGTCGGCCACGCGGCGCTTCTCGATCTCCGCCAGGCGGTGATTGAGTGCGTCGATCAGCATCTGCCGGCGCTTCGGGTTGTCGAGCAGGTCGTCCTGCAGATACGGGTTGCGGCGCACCACCCAGATGTCGCCCAGCACTTCGTACAGCATGCGTGCCGATCGGCCGGTGCGGCGCTCAGCGCGCAGTTCGTCCAGGATCTGCCACGCAGACTCGCCCAGCAGACGGATGACGATTTCCCGATCCGAGAACGAGGTGTAGTTGTAGGGAATCTCGCGCAGCCGGGGCGCAGCGTCCTGCGCCGTGAGTTTGGCGTCGATCAGAAGTGGGGCATTCATGGCGTGCCGCTGGGGAGGAGGTCGCGGCAAAGAGGGCTTGAGCCGCGCGGTCTTTAAAGGGCGATTGTACTGCAACGCACGCAGTTGATGCGTTGCAACAACGGTATCCCTGCGACCGATATGGGCGGGAAAACCGTCACGTTTTCAATGGCTTGCGAAAAGCGCAGGGGCGTCAGGGTGCGCCAAACGCCACGCAAACGTCACATCATCACGGACTTGATCCACCCGAAGATGCCATGCCAGAAGCCGTCGGGCAGGGTCATGAGGGCCGCGGTCATCGCCAGATAGCGCAGGAATTTGCCGATGGCCATGTACATGACGCTGGGCCAGAACTTCAGGCGTAGCCAGCCGGCCAGCGTACAGAGCGGGTCGCCGATGCCCGGCAGCCACGATACGAGCAGCGACACCGGCCCGATGCGGCGCATCCAGCGGAAGTATTTCTTGTCGAGCGGAGGCTCGCGATGGCGCTTGGGGTGCGGCACGTGCTGGGCGTGCTCGACGTTGTGCTGCCGGCGGCGGCGCGCCAGGTGATAGCGCACTAGCGCCAGCTTGGCCGCGTAACCCATCCACCAATCGACCACGCCCCCCAGCGTATTGCCGAGCGTGGCCACCACGATGGCCGGCCAAAACATGTCCGGATTGAGCTTGATGTACGCAAAAACCGCAGGCTCGGAACCGAGCGGCAAGAGTGTCGCCGAAATGAAACTGACGACGAAGACGGCGGGCAGCCCGACCTTGGGCAGGGCGAGCGTGGCAAAAAGCGTGTCGATCCACTGTTCCATGCGGTCGATTGTAGAGGGCGGGCGGCCGCGGCGTCGCTTGGGGGCGGCCCTAGCCCCTCAGGCGAAGAACAGGTAGGCGACAAGCACGGCGCCAATCAGCCCGATCAAGTCCGCCCACAGGCCACACGCCAGCGCGTAGCGCGTGTCCTTGATGCCAACGCTGCCGAAATACACGGCCAGCACGTAAAACGTGGTCTCGGTCGAACCCTGGATGATGGCGGCCAGCTTGCCCTGGAAGGAATCGACGCCGTAAGTGGTCATCACATCGACCATCAGGCCGCGCGCGCCTGCGCCCGACAACGTCTTCATCAGTCCCACCGGCAGCGCCGGCACAAAGCGCGTATCGATGCCCACGTGCGTGAACAGCGCAGAAAGCCCCTGCATCAGAAAATCCATGCAGCCCGCTGCGCGAAACACGGCGATGCCCACCAACACCGCCACCAGATACGGGACGATGCCGATCGCCACCTGGAAGCCATCCTTGGCGCCATCGACGAAGGTTTCGTACACGTTGATGCGACGAATTGCCCCACAGACCAGGAACGCCACGACGATGGTGAGGATGGCGCCCGCGCCGATCAGGCCAATCCATGCCGCCATCTGCTGCGGCGGAAACTGCCGCAGCCACGCAAAAAGCAGCCCCATCGTCGCGACAAAGCCGCCGAAATACGCAAGCAGCGCAGGCTTGAACAGGTTGATGCGCTGATACCACGCCACCGCCGCAATGCCTGCGCAGAAGCCGATGAACGTGGACAACAAGGTCGGCAGGAAAATGTCTGCCGCATTGAAACCGACCAGGCCCTGCTTGACCGCCATGGCCTGGCGGATGGCGATGACGGACGTCGGCACCAGCGTCACGCCCGCCGTGTTCAAGACCACGAACATCAACTGCGCATCGCTGGCGCGCTGCGGCTGTGGATTGATCTGCTGCAGCTCGCGCATGGCTTGGAGGCCGAGCGGCGTGGCGGCGTTGTCCAGCCCGAGCACGTTGGCCGACACGTTCATCATCATCGCGCCGTTGGCAGGATGTCCGGCGGGCACAGAGGGAAACAGATGCCGCATCAGCGGGTTTACAAGACGCGCGAACAGATCCACCACGCCGGCGCGCTCGCCCACGCGCATGATGCCCAGCCAGAGCGCCATCATGCCGGTCAGGCCGATCGCGATTTCAAAGCCGGTGCGGGCGGCATCGAACATGCCGGTCAGCATGCGGGAGAAAACCTCCATGTCGCCCTGCAGCACCTGCACACATGCGGTAACGAAGGCAACAAGAAAGAAAGCGAGCCAGACGAGGTTCAGGGCCACGACGCGTCCATGCTGAACAAAAGCGTATTGTGCCGGAGCCCCGCGCCGGACCGGCCCGCAGGCGTGAGTCGGCTGCCTATACTGCCTGGATCGCGATGTCACCCGCGCCACACCATGGAGGCCATATGACCCGACTGCTCACAGCCGGACTGGCCGGGGGCCTGACCCTCAACATCGTCATGCTGCTGACGTTCCGACTCATCGGCTTCGGCTGGAATGGTGGCGGCTTTCTCCTCACCGCGCCAATCCAAAGCCCCAAGCTGATTGCGGTATGGACACAGATCGAGCCGCTGCCGCTGATCGTCGTCAACCCCGTGCCCATGATCGCGGGCTTGCTGTTGTTCGGGGTGGTCCACGCGGTCGTCTATCGCTGGTTGGCGCCGGCGTGGCCGGCCAATGCCCCCCCGCGTGCGCTGCGCCTTGCCGGGCTGAATTTCGTGTTGTCGTACCTGTTCTTCGAGTTCTTCACGCCGATCAATCTGTTCGGCGAGCCGCTGGTGCTGGTGCTGGCCGAACTCGGCTTCTGGGCCGTCATCGCGCTTGCGGAAGCGTATGTCATTGCGGCGATCATGGAACGCCCACAGGCCGATCGCCGCGTTGCGTGAGGCACGCTCAGGATGGGTGGGTGGGCGATTCGATCGGGTGGATCAGGTGGAAGTTGTCGTAGTCGACCGATGTGACGCCGCCCTCGTCGTGAATCAGGTCGGCATAGCGATAGTTCCAGCGGATCTCGTCGTGCCGCCAGCAATAGCGCGCCTGCACAGTCTGCGCGGCGGTCTCGTCGGCGCCCTCGATGGTGAGCAGCAGCAAGGCATCCCGTGCGGCGAGCGACTCCGCGGTCGCGCCATGCAGCGGGCTGGTTTCATCAATGACGTGCATCATCACCCAGCCCAGCAGGAAGATCGGGTGCTCGCTGCGCTCAAGCTTCAGGTCGTGGATCTTGTAGATCGAGTAGCCCTCCGGCGAGACCTCGTCCTGCATCAGGCGCAGCCGGGCGGTGGCCTCTGCGATGACGTTCTGGCGGGCATTGGCGGCACGCAGCATCAGCGTGGATCTGCCGTTGAGCGGCCGTACGACAACGTTGCGGGCAAACATGATCTTGGCGCGCGGGCGCGAGAACCGCGCAAAGACGAGCCCGGTCGCCATGGCGATGCCGGACATGCCGATAAAGATCTCCAGCGTGGCGATGACGTGGGCGTAGAGCGTTTGCGGGTGCATGTCGCCGTAACCGACCGTGGCCAGCGTCTCGACACTGAAGAAGAATGCCCCGACAAAGCCTGGCGGCGACTGGTTTGCGATCGCGCCGTCGCCCAGCGAATACAGCCCTGCGAATACTGCATTCAGTGCCAGGAACATCGTCGCCAGCAGCGCGAAGAAGGTCGGCCAGTTGACCTCCAGCGCGTGGTGGTAAACGTCGCGCCAGCCCAGCGGCGGCATGCCGTAGGCGATGACGTGCTGCGTGCCGGACCAGACTGTGCGGCCCCGGCGCGCGGGCCGGGAAGGCTGGGAGGAAGACGACGGGGTGTTCATGGAGGCCTCTCGCCGATGATGCGCCGCGCCCGCCCGGACACGGCCGGGGCAGTGTACCGACCGGCACGCCAGTCCGGCAAGGCGGGCAAGACGCCGCGTGATAGGCTTACGGGCTCTGCTCACGTCCAACCCCGGTCCGCACCATGGCCATCGATTACCTCAAGAAAATCCTGACTGCGAAGGTCTATGACGTCGCGGTCGAAACCGAGCTGAAGTTCGCGCCCAACCTGTCGGCGCGCACCGGCAACCGCGTGTACCTCAAGCGCGAGGATGACCAGCCGGTGTTCTCGTTCAAGCTGCGCGGCGCCTACAACAAGATGGCCTCGCTCACGCCGGCCGAGCGCAAGCGCGGGGTAATCACGGCATCGGCGGGCAACCACGCGCAGGGCGTGGCGTTCAGCGCGGCGCGCATGGAATGCAAGGCCGTGATCTGCATGCCGGTGACGACGCCGCAGCTGAAGATTGACGGCGTGCGCTCGCGCGGCGGCGATTGGGTCGAGGTCGTGCTGCACGGTGAAAGCTATTCGGACGCGTACAACCACGCCGCCCAGCTGCAGGAAAAACACGGCTACACCTTCGTGCACCCGTTCGACGACCCGGAAGTGATTGCCGGCCAAGGCACGATCGCCATGGAAATCCTGCGCCAGCATCCACAGCCGATCCATGCAATCTTTTGCTCGATCGGCGGGGGCGGGCTGATCTCGGGCATTGCGGCCTACGTGAAGGCCGTACGGCCGGACGTCAAGGTCATCGGTGTGCAAAGCGTGGATTCCGACGCGATGGCGCGCTCGGTGGCCGCCGGCAAGCGCGTCGAACTGAAGGAAGTCGGCCTGTTTGCGGACGGCACGGCGGTCAAGCTGGTCGGCAAGGAGACGTTCCGCCTCACGCGTGAACTCGTCGACGAGATCATCACCGTGGATACGGATGCCATCTGCGCGGCGCTCAAGGACGTGTTCCAGGACACGCGCAGCCTGCTGGAGCCGTCGGGCGCGCTGGCGCTGGCCGGGCTCAAGCAGTATGCGGAGACGCACAAGCTGAAGAACGAGTCGCTGGTAGCCGTGGCCAGTGGTGCGAACATGAACTTCGACCGCCTGCGCTTCGTGGCCGAGCGCGCTGAAGTGGGCGAGGCGCGCGAAGCCGTGTTTGCCGTGACGATTCCCGAAGAGCGCGGCAGCTTCAAGCGCTTCTGCGAACTGGTCGGCTGGTCGCGCAACGTGACGGAGTTCAACTACCGCATTGCCAGCAAAGACGCTGCGCATATCTTCGTGGGCGTGCAGATTGCATCGCGCGCAGAGGGCGACAAGATTGCCGAGAACTTCCGCAAGCACGGTTTCCCCACGCTGGACCTGTCGAACGACGAACTGGCCAAGCAGCACATCCGCTACATGGTGGGCGGCCGCTCGCCCCTGGCGGAAAACGAGCATCTCTATCGCTTCGAGTTTCCCGAGCGGCCCGGCGCGCTGATGAAGTTTCTCTCGAGCATGAGCCCGAACTGGAACATCAGCCTGTTCCACTACCGTAACCAGGGCGCGGATTCGAGCAACATCCTCGTCGGCATCCAGGTGCCGAAGAACGAGAAACGCGAGTTCAAGGCGTTCCTCGCCACGCTGGGCTATACCTATTGGGACGAAAGCGAGAACCCCGTCTACAGTCTGTTTTTGTGATGAGCAACCAACCCGAACATTCGCCGCTGGGCAAAACGTCCGCCTACAAGACGGAATACGACCCGAGCCTGCTGTTTCCGATTCCGCGCCAGGGCAAGCGCGACGAAATCGGCCTCGCGGCCGGCACGCCGCTGCCCTTCTTCGGCGTGGACCTCTGGAACCTGTACGAGCTGTCGTGGCTGAACCTGCGGGGCAAGCCGCAGGTGGCGCTGGGCACTGTGATCGTGCCGGCGGATTCGCCCAACATCGTTGAATCGAAGTCGTTCAAGCTGTACCTGAATTCGTTCAACCAGACGAAGGTGGCGTCGCACGAAGCGCTGCAGCAGTTGATCCACCACGATCTGTCGGAAGCGTGCGGAGCGCCGGTGCAGGTGCGCATCGTCACGCACGAAGAGTTTGCCCGGCAACGCATGGGCGAACTCGATGGCCTGCTGCTCGATCGCCTGGACATCGAAACGGACATCTACCAGCCCACGCCCGAGCTGCTGCATGCCGATGAGGAAGAAAGCCCTGTCGAAGAAACGCTGGTGTCGCACCTGCTGAAGTCCAATTGCCTCGTCACGGGTCAGCCGGACTGGGGCAGCGTGCAGATCCGCTACGTGGGCGCGCCGATCAATCAGGAAGGGTTGCTCAAGTACCTGATCTCGTTCCGCGAGCACAACGAGTTCCACGAGCAATGCGTGGAGCGGATCTTTACGGACATCCTGCGTCAGTGCCGGCCGGTCAAACTGGCCGTCTATGCGCGCTACACGCGGCGCGGCGGGCTGGACATCAACCCGTTCCGCACAAACTTCAACACGCCGTGGCCGGATAACCTGCGCAACGCGCGTCAGTAAGCGCTGACATTACGCAAGACACGCGAGGCGCCTTCGGGCGCCTTTTTTCTTGCCCGGGCGATCCGCCAAACGGGCATTGCGGCCTCGTCCGTTTTGTGGACGCCAATGCCCTATCGTTTCACGCCCACTCGCCTATAGTGGTATCCGCAGTACGCCACCCGGGGGAAATCGTGAAGGGCCCATCCGCTTTTCGTGGACAGGGCACTCTCGACGGGGATATCGCCATGAAGAACGCACCATGGGGGCCGCTTCGTGCGGTTGCGTGCGCATGCCTGCTGCTATGCGGCAGGTCGGCACTAGCACAGACCAACGAGCCGGTGGACGACAAGCCACCCAGCCTGGAATCGCTGCAGCGCGAGCTTGCCGATACGCAGGCGCGCCTGCAGGAGCTCAAGCGCTCGATCCAGCAACAGGAAGCGCATCTGCGGCACATGCGGCGGGCACTCGGCATGAGCGAGGGGCGCCTCGACACGGTGCGCGGAGCCGGCGCTCCCGGCGTGGCGGGCGAGGCATCGCAAATTGCACAGAACGACGAGACCGGCACCACGCCGGTCGGCAAACCGCCGGAGCCTCCTGACAGGCCACCACGCATTGCGCAGATCTTCGACGAGCCCAGCGCCCTGACTCCGCCGGGCAAGGTGGTCGTCGAGCCGTCTTTGCAGATGGCCTATTCGTCGTCGGACCGCGTGGCGCTCGTGGGCTACACCATCATCCCCGCGCTGCTGATCGGGCTGATCGACGTACGGCAGGTCAAGACCACCACGCTGACCGGCACAGTAGCGGTGCGCTACGGCCTGGCGCGACGCTGGGAACTGGAAGCGCGCGTGCCCTATGTCTACAGCTCGAGCGACACCGTCAGCCGCGAATTGTTTACCGGCACGGCGACCGACCGTGCCTTCAGCTCGCACGGGCACGGCATCGGCGATGTGGAGCTGACCGCGCGCTACCAACTCAATGCGGGCGGCGTCGACAAGCCGTTCTACATCGGCTGGCTGCGCTTCAAGACACGCACCGGCAAGGATCCGTTTGAGGTCACCACCGATTGCGTGACGCGCTGCGTGAGCAATACCACGGGCACCGGCCTGCCCTTGCAGCAACCGACGGGCTCGGGCTTCTTCGCCGTGCAGCCGGGGCTGACGTGGTTGTTCCCGACGGATCCGGCGGTGTTCTTCGGCAGCATCAGCTACCTGCACAACTTCGAGCGCAAGGACGTGAGCCTGAACCTGGTGGACGGCTCGAAGCAGTTCCTGGGCAACGTGAAGGCCGGCGACATCATTGGCCTGAACTTCGGCATGGGCCTGGCGCTGAATGAGAAGGCGTCGTTCTCCATCGGCTACGACCAGAGCATCATCGCGCCGACCAAGCAGAACGGTGAGCGCGTACCGGGCTCGGTGCGAACCATTCTCGGCACGCTGCTGGTCGGCTATTCGTACCGGATCTCGCCCAAGATGACGCTGAACCTGTCTGTGGGCGCAGGCCTGACGCGCGACACGCCGGACCTGACCGTCACGCTTCGACTGCCGATCCAGTTCTAGCTAGCTCAGTGCAGCAGGGTGGCGACGTTGGCCAGCGCGCCCTGCAGCACGTTGGAGAGATTCAGCTGACGAAACTGCGGCAGGCTATTGACCGCTGCATTGATGGTCGTCACTGCCTGCAGCGTCTGGTTGTTCAGGCTGTTCTGGATGACCGTAGCCGCCGCTGCCGCACCCGCGGTGACTTCGGGTGGCGCAACATTGTTGGGCCCGTTCTGCACGAGGTTCACCGTGTTGACCACGGAGGCCAGTTGCTGCGCCTGCGTGGCGGTCATGCGCGCTACATCGGGGATATTGACTGATGCGCTCGCCACCAGATCGCCGTTGATGAAGACCGCACGGTCGATACCGAACGAAATGTGCAACCCCGCGAGCGAGGGCACATCAAACCCGCCGCGCATGTCGTCGAGCTTGTCTTCGGACACGGCCTTCCAGGCATGGACGGGGTTGTTGTCCGTGCCGTCAATGCTGGACGCGCAGGCATGCCCGGCCGCAGCCAGCACGAACCACCCGGCCCACGCTACCTTGCCAAACCGCTTCATGATGCCCTCCTGCCGGACGACCGCACCATCGCGCACACGACGCTCAAAAGTCGGACGGACCATGCTTGGGAACGACGATGTTTCCAAGGCCACTGCGGTCCATGCCTTCTTCCAGCGGCGCACGCGGTGCCACGCGCCAGTCCGATGAAGCGTTGAACGTCGCCCCCGCCTCGCGGTTGTGGACGACGAACAGCAAATGGTTGTCCCACATGCTCTCGAAATTTGCACGCGGTATCGCGCGCGTGCCCATGGCCGGATCGCCCACCAGCACACGCCCTTCCTGCACCCCCTTGACCACCACGAAGTGGTGATAGCCGTTCTCGGTCAACAGCACGATGGCCGGCAAGTGGGCGTCCTTCAATGCATCCAGCGGCTGCTCGAAACCATCCGCCTCGAAACCAAGCGATGCTAGATAGCGTTTGATATCGAGCAGCGAAAAGCCTTCTCGCCGGATCTTCTCCTGGTTGCCATGCTCGTACATGGCCTGGAACACGGTCTGCTCGGTCACCGGATAACCGTACTGATACGTGAGCAGCGTCGCCACCGCGGCCGACCCGCAACTGAAGTCGAAACGCTGATGCACGGTACGCAGGTAGCGCGCGGCCTTCATGCTCGTCACCGGCACGGCATAGGTACCGCCGCCCGTGCCGAGCATGTCGATCGCGCCCGCCCACGCAGGCCCGCACGCCAGCGCCATCAGCACTGCACCCAACGTCTTGCGCATCATTCCGCCCCTCGCAAACTCAAGGCCGGAACTGCACGTTGACGATGGTGGCGTTCTGGATCAACACGTTCGCTCCGCTGTTCTGGATGACCGTGGGGATCCCGCTTGCGTTAGCGAACGAGCCGTCGCGCACAATGTTCGACCCCGTCGCCACGTTTATGGCGGCGTTCTCGCTCACAGTGCCCGACAAGCGTGCGTCATTGACGGTCTGGTAGAGGTCCTGCGTGCCGCCGCGATAGCTGTCGAGCCGATCCGCACCCACCGCATGACCGAACCCAGGCACCGACACGGCCGCGGCGACCGGGGGACGCACCGCTTCCGTGTTGGCGACCTGCGCACCGTCTGCGATCGGCACGTCGTCCGCCGCCATCGCTGCTGCCGCTGGCCACACTGCCAGGCCGCATGCCAACCACCATGCCGCCCATCCTGCTGTGGTTCTTCTGTCGGATCGCATCGAATGTCTCCTACACGCTCCAACTGCAGGCCGGACCGCCGAAGCAGTCCGGCCCCATCCACCGTCATGCGCGAAGCTTCATCGCTCGCGCCGCGGCGCTTCCCCGCTCATGCCCGTACCGGGCTATTTGCCCACATTCAGGTTGGCCTGCACGTTGATGCTTTGCTGGATGAGAGAGGCGAAGCCGCTGTTCTGGTTCGCCACCATCACGCCTGCTGCAGACTGGCCGACGCTGGTCATGGCGTTGGACATGTTGAACGTGCCTGCGTCCACCACAACCGTGCCACCTGCACCGCCCGTGCCACCCACCGCACCATTGCCGACGCCACCATTACCAACACCACCTGCGCCGCCGGCCGCGCCGACTGCGCCCACAGCGCCATTGCCGGCCGTGGACGATGCTGCTCCATTGGTCGCGCTGCCATTCGTGGAAGTACCGCCTGCGCCGCCAGTGCCGGCCACGTTGGTAGACGCCCCGCCGGCCGCGCCTGCGCCACCCGTGCTGGTGCCAGTGGCCGTGCTCGTGCCAGTGCCAGCGCCACCCGAGGCGGTAGCGGTGCCACTGGTGCCGGTGCCGCCCGCCGCGCCGTTTCCGCCGGCTGCGGCTGCAGCGCCGCCCGTTGCCGAGCCTGAGCCGTTATGGCGGTTGGCGTCACCGCCATCGGAGCCACCGGCACCGCCGCCGCTGCCTCCAGCGCCGCCGCCGGCCGCACTGGTGCTGCCTGCCAGGCCGCCCAGCCCTGCGCCCAGGCTCGCTGACAGCGTGCCGGAGCTGCCGCCGTTACCGCCACCGCCGGCGTTCCCGCCGGCATTGCCGCCATTGCCGCCATTGCCGGCCGTCGCGCCACCGTTGGTTGCGCTGCCATGCGTGACGCTGCCCGAGCTGCCGCCTGCGCCGCCGCCACCGCCGGCACCGCCTGCGCCGCCGTTGCCGCCAGAGCCTGTGCCGCCGTAGCCGTAGCCGCCACGCCCACCGGCGCCGCCATTGGCGGTGCCGCCATTGTTGGTAGCGACATTGCCGATGCCAGATACGCTGATGTTAGTGACGGTGCCTTCCAGCTTGGAGACGGCAATCGCCTTGCTGGTGTTGAAGGAGTTGGTGAATGTTGCGGTCGCTACGCCACCGTTGTTGGCGGCAGCGGTGCCATAGCCTTCAGCGCTGGCCCAGCCGCTGTTGTCGCGGTTGCTGCCCTGGCTTTGGTTGTTGTGCTGATTCGAGTTGTCGGTTGCCGTGGTCGTCGTGGTCGTTGCGGTGCTTGTCGTCGTCTCCGTGCTGGTTCTGTTGATGGTCGACGTGTTGGTCTGGGTCTTGTTACCCGAGCCGGACGCCGTATTCCCGATATCGGCCAATGCAACGCCAGAGACCCCTAATCCCATGGCGATCGCGGTGGCCAGTAAGGTCTTCTTCATAACGCACTCCATAAAGGTAAGAGGGACGGCTGGAAACGCAGCCAGTAAGGCCGGCGCGCTCTGCCTGTGGGAAAAACATGACCCACCCCGGGGCGGCTCGTTTGCATAATCGGTGCCAACTTCCGGGCACGCTTTACGCGGCTGTTCTAAGTGATTGAAAACGCGGAAGATTCAGCGAGACCGGCGTCTAGAGGTGCACGCAGCGCCGCGCGATCGTGTCGAGACGTCCATTTTCGGCAGCGGGTTTTGGCCCTTTCTGTTGCAGCGCTGATACATCGCCGTGGAACGCCTGGCAGCCACGCCTTGCATGACGTCCGCCCCAAGACGCAATCCCCGCGAGCGCATACGCACGGCAAAGGCGTTTCAGACAAGCGATCGGATGGATGTTTCAGGCGTGATACATCGGGGCATCGTCGCTCACATTGCGTGGGCGGTGGGTTCCGGCGGTCGAGCATCCCGTGGCGCACGTCGCGTCGCGTGGCGCACCTCGATGATGTGCGGACCGCAAACATGGCGTCTTGCGTGGAGGCTTGACTGCGAGCGCCCCCTATCGGCAAGACGCATGCGGGAAACGTGTCTCGGTTTTTTCCTTGCGGCCTGCCCGGGCAGGAGAACGAAACGGCGCGCGGCACGCACCTTCATGGCAACGAAAAGCCGCGCGCAACCCGATCGCATTTCAACCGCGAAACTGCAAGCTCGATTCAGGCAGTGGCGGCCACTGTCAGCTTGAGTTCTTCGATCATGCGATCGCGCATGACGAACTTCTGCACCTTGCCCGTCACCGTCATCGGCATCTCGGTAACGAAGCGGATGTAGCGCGGAATCTTGTAGTGCGCGATCTGGCCCTGGCAGAACGCGCGGATCTCGTCTTCCGTGGCCTGCTGGCCGGGCTTGAGCACGATCCACGCACAGACCTCTTCACCGTACTTCGGGTCGGGCACGCCAAATACGTTGACTGCCTGCACCTTCGGGTGCCGGAAGAGAAACTCTTCGATTTCGCGCGGGTAAACGTTCTCGCCGCCGCGGATCAGCATGTCCTTCACGCGACCGACGATGTTGCAGTAGCCCTCGGCATCGAACGTTGCCAGATCGCCTGTGCGCATCCAGCCGTCCTGGATCGATTCGGCGGTCTTGGCCTCGTCGTCCCAATAGCCAAGCATGACCGAATAGCCCTTGGTGCACAGTTCGCCCTTCTCACCCACCGGGACCACCTCTCCCGCGCCATCCACGAGCTTGACCTGGAGATGCGGCTGGATGCGGCCAACGGTTGTGACGCGCTTGTCGAGCGGATCGGTCACGGCGCTCTGGAAGGACACGGGGCTCGTCTCGGTCATGCCATACGCGATGGTGACTTCGCGCAGATTCAGTTCCGACACCACGCGCTTCATCACCTCGATCGGGCACGGCGATCCGGCCATGATGCCGCCGCGCAGCGTCGATACGTCAAAGCGCTTGAAGTCCGGATGATCGAGCTGCGCAATGAACATCGTCGGCACGCCGTGCAGCTGCGTGCAGCGCTCCTCCGCCACCGTGCGCAGCGTGGCCAGCGGGTCGAACGCTTCGCCCGGAAACACCATGCATGCGCCGGTCGCCGTGCAGGTCAGCACCGACATGACCATGCCGAAGCAGTGATACAGCGGCACCGGAATACACAGTCGATCGCCCTCTTGCAGGTTCATCGCCATGGCAACGAAGCGCGCGTTGTTGACGACGTTGACGTGCGTGAGCGTGGCGCCCTTGGGTGCGCCCGTCGTGCCGCTGGTGAATTGGATGTTGATGGCATCGTCGGGCGACAGCGTGGCCGTGATGGCATCCAGCGCATCAACGGGTACGCTTTTTCCACGCGCAATCACGTCGGCAAAGTTGAGCATGCCCGGCGTATGGGCCTCGCCCATCCGGATGACCCAGCGCAAGGCCGGCAGCTTGGCCGCGTTCAGAGCGCCGGGCTGCGCAGACGCCAGTTCAGGCGCCAGCGTCTGCAGCATGTCCAGGTAGCGCGAGGTCTTGAACGCCTCGGCCGCCACAATGGCCTTGCAGCCGACCTTGTTGAGGGCGTATTCCAGCTCCGACAGCCGATACGCCGGATTGATGTTGACGAGGATAAGCCCCAGGCGCGCCGTCGCGAACTGTGTAAGCACCCATTCCACGCGGTTGGGCGACCAGATGCCGATGCGGTCGCCCCGCTCCAGCCCGAGCGCGTATAACCCGGCGGCAAGCGCATCGACCTGCTCGGCAAAGGCACGCCACGTCCAGCGCACGTTCTGTTCGCGGAACACGACGGCCTCGTCGTCGGGGCAGCGTCGCACGGTATCCGCCAGCAACGCCGAGACCGTGAGATGCGCCAGCGGCACGGCCGTATCGCCCACCACATACGACGCACCGTTGCGCGGGCGCGCGTCGAAAACCTCACCAGCCATGGATATCTCCTCCAATCAACGTTGGCCTTTTTGGGGCCTTGTTCTGAATGATTTGTCACCACTGCGTCGGTCGCAATTTGACGCAGCTTGACGCATTTGGCAATCCGTTCCCAGACGAACAATGACGCGGAACAATTGCTGCGCTGCAGCAGCAAAAATCGGCGGGCGCGCTCGCCAACGCGCTAACATGCCGGCCTGACGTTTTGGGCTTTCTTGCACGTAGGGATCGACGATGATCGTAGTAGTGATGGGTGTTTCGGGTTGCGGCAAATCCACGGTGGGCCAGAAGATCGCCGAGCGACTGGGCTGCGCGTTCCGGGATGGCGACGAGTTTCACTCCGAAGCCAACCGCGCCAAGATGCACGCCGGCATCCCCCTGAACGATGACGATCGCAAACCCTGGCTCGAATCCATCCGCGCCTACATGGACGACAAGACGAGCAACGGGCAATCGCTGGTGGTTGCCTGCTCCGCTCTCAAGCAGCGTTACCGCGATGTGCTGCGCGGCCCCGGCGGCAACGCTGAATTCGTCTACCTGAAGGGCGATTTCGATCTGCTGCAAGGCCGCCTTGCCGCCCGAAAAGATCACTTCTTCAACCCGAACCTGCTGCGGAGCCAGTTCGAGACGCTCGAAGAGCCCGCCGACGCCATCGTCGTCGACATTGCCCTGCCGCCCGAGGCCATCGTCGACCAAGCTGTCGCCCAACTGCAGGCCCGCGCCGCGCACCGCCCGGCCGCGTGAACTCGCACGCGGTCACGCGCTAGCCGCGCGTGAGTTGCTGCAACACAGCCTGCACCTCGCCGTTGCACACGCGGCTCATGCGGTCCTGTTCACGCGGCGTATCGATCTGCTCGTGCGCCTGCAAGCCCAGCTCGATCAGTGATTGCGCGCGCGGCAGCCAATGGCGCGTGAGCGCTGCCTGCAAATCTGCGGCAATGCGGTCCGGATCGCCAAAGTAAAGGCGGCCGCCGTATTCGCTCTCGATTTCCTTGCGAATCACCTCGGCGGCGTGCGGCAGCACCGCGCGGTTCACAGCGACGTGCCGCAGCTCATGCTCGCGGATCGCGTTGTAGGCGCAAGTGCCCGGCGCAAATTCACGCGCCACCGTCACCCTGAAGTTGCTCAGCACCAGTTCCACCGAAATGGACGGCCGCAGGCAGGTCGTGGCCGGCTGCGTCGCGATGGCCATGTAGCGGCTGTTGACGTCGAATCGCGCCACGAGCGTCGCATAGGTTTTGCCGAGCACGCGCGCTGAGCGGTCGTACGGCGGCGCCTCGGCTGTCAGTTGCTCGACCGAGCGGTCGTTGGAAAAGGACAGCGGCGTTTCAGTGGCGCGCACCTCCACGCGCATCGGGCCGAGTGCCTGGTCGCAGGCCTTGAGCCAGTGGGATTTGTTGGCATTGCGCGCAGGGGCGCCCGCGACCCCGGGCGCGGCAAGAACATTTTCGATCGGAGCAAAACGCACATCGGCCAGCCTCAGCCGATGCAGCCGGATCCACTGCCAGGTACCGGCCGCCACGGCCAGCACCACACCCAATACCACCACCCGACGCATGCTGGGCTCCCCGTTTGCGCATCCCGACCGGGCTACGCAAGGGGCGCCGCCGGTCCGGTCATGCCGGCGTCAGTGCCACCGGTTCTCGGTTCTCGTGCCGGGCGGCAACCAGTCGCCTGATCTGCTCGCCCGATCGTTTGAGCGCTACACGCGCCTCTGGAAGGAAAGGATAGAAGATCGGCCACACGTGCGGAAGCCGCCGCCCCATTTCTACCGAAACGGATACCCCGGCCGCCCGCGCACGCTCGGCCATTCGGAGGGTGTCGTCGCGCAGCACTTCGCTGGTGCTGACATAGCAGTGCAGCGTCGGCAACCCCGTGAAATCGGCATACAGCGGCGAGGCGAGCGGATGGTCCGTCGGCGCCCCAGAGTCGCCCAGGTACAACGCCGCACCGTGCGCCATCCAAGCTCCGCGAAACATCACGTCGGATTCATCGTTTTCGATCAGGCTTTGGCCGGTGGCGGCAAGATCCGTCCACGGCGAATACAGCACGGCGCCCGCCGGCAGCGGATCGGCCGCATCGCGTAAGGCCACCAGCAGCGCCAATGCCAGCCCGCCGCCCGCGGAGTCGCCCGCCACCACGATGCGCGATGGCGCCACGCCCTGTGCCAGCAGCGTGCGGTACGTCAACAGTGCATCTTCGACCGGCGCGGGAAACGGGTGCTCGGGCGCCAGCCGGTAGTCCGGGACGCACACGCGGGCACGCGCATGTGTGGCGAGCCCAATGGTGATCGGGCGGTGCGTGCGGGGGCTGCAGAAAAAATAGCCGCCGCCATGCAGATACAGGACAACGGGCGCGTCGTCATGCAGGTCTGGATCAGCGGGTTCGATCCATTCGCCGGTAAGGGGGCCGCCGTTGGCCCCAAAGGCCGGCACGATGCGCCAATCCGGCGGCAATTCCACCGGCGAAGGCATCTTGCGCTTCTCGGCATGCAGGCGCGTAGCGATAGGGTCGAACGGCTCCCGCTCGGTCGGCTTCTTGACTTGGTTGCGCACCATCCTCGAGACAACCCAGTTCTGCCAACTCATCGCAGTCCTCCCTGCAAAGTCTCAGCCTAGCGAGGATGCGCTGCCCAAACAATCGGTCCACACCCTGCCTTCACGCGTGTGTCCCCATCGGGCAACACCCCTCCGAAACCCCGGCATCAAGGCGCGTCAGGTCTTGCACCCAGGGCGAGCAGGCACAGCCGCTCCATCTCGCCGATCCACACCGGGGTCGGCAGCGCCCGCTCCTGCAGCAACAGGCGATAGCGACGTGCGCCCCAGATGGCTTGTAGCAGCGTTTGTACCAGCGCGTCGTCGGGCCGGACAGGCAGATCGGAACAGGCATCCAGCGCGCGGCGCCAAGCGGCGCCGAGCTCTTCGAAGAAGCGCGCATGGTGCTTGGCTTCGGCGATGCGGTCTTCGCGCATCAGCATGGCGTGATCAAAGTACGGCGGATCGAGCGCCGGATCGCCGCAACTCAGCCTCACGAGGTGACGCACGCGGTCAGGCCAGGGTGTACCGACACGGTCGGTCACCTCGCTCTGAATGCGCGCCAGCAGTACCTCGATGGTGTGTCGCACGTAGCCCGAGAGCAGCGCCTCCTTGTTCGGGAAGTACTCGTACAGCGTGCCGACCGAACAACCGGCTTCCAAGGCCACCGCCCGCGTGGTCGCGGCCTGCGCGCCGCCGCGCTGCCAAATCCGAACAAACGCCTCGTAGATAGCCTGCACCGTGAACTTGGCGCGGCGCTGCGACGGCCGCTTCAGCGGTTTGGCGCGGGCGGTTTCGGCCGGCTCGTTTCCGAACCCGGTGCCCGCCTGCCGACGATAGAGTGAAGCCATCCGCCCAACAATCCCGAGAATGGAGAAGACACCATGAACGCCCCTTACCAGCGGCTCCTTACGCGCAAGAATGCCCTAAACGAAAGCCGCCTGGAAACCGCCGACACCGCGCCCGCCGCGGCGCCAGGCGAAGTCGTGCTGCGCCTGGACCGTTTTGCCCTCACCACCAACAACATCACCTACGCGGCCTTTGGCGACGCGATGCAGTACTGGGCGTTTTTTCCCACCGGCCACGATGGCTGGGGCCACATGCCCGTGTGGGGCTTTGCCGATGTGGTCAGCTCGACAGTGGAAGGCGTCGACGTCGGCGAGCGCTTCTACGGCTACTTCCCGATCGCCACGCATCTGCGCATGCAGCCCGAACGCGTCACGCCGCGCGGCTTCTACGACGGCGCCGCACATCGCCAGGCGCTCGTCTCCGCCTACAACCAATACACGCGCGTGTCGCAAGACGCCGCCTATGACGCCGCGCTGGAGAACTACCAGATGCTCTACCGCCCGTTGTTCATCACGTCGTTCATGCTGGCGGATTTTCTCGCGGACAACGCCTTCTTTGGCGCGCGGCGTCTGGTCTTTTCCAGCGCATCGAGCAAAACAGCGTACGGCACCGCGTTCTGCCTGCAAGACACGCCGGGGCTCACGCTCACCGCGCTCACGTCGGGCGGCAATCGCGCCTTTGTCGATGGCCTGGGCTGCTACCACGACAGCGTCACGTACGACGCACTCGACACGCTGGCCACCGACGTTCCCACGCTCTACGTCGATTTCTCCGGCGATGCGGCACTGCGCCGGCGCGTACACGAACACTTTGGCGAGGCGCTCGTCTATGACTGCTTTGCCGGATCGGCACAAAACACGGATTTCATCGAGGCTGCCGACTTGCCCGGCCCCGCGCCGCAGTTCTATTTCGCGCCTGTGCAAATCCGCAAGCGCAATACAGACTGGGGCCCTGCGGTCGTCACCGAAAAATTCAACGCGGCACAGCGACGCTTCATCGATCACGTACGCGAGCCGGGGCACGGCTGGCTGACGCTGATCGAGGAACACGGCATGGCCGCCGCCCAGGCGCGCATTGCTGCGCTGCATGCGGGCCGCACCCACCCGCGCGAGGGCTATGTCGTCCGACTTTGAGGCTGCCGTTCCGTCGCGCCAAGCCCGGGCTTGGCTTCCTTGCCTCGGCACATGACAAACAATCTATAAATTTATATATTATTCGGATCTAGATTGTTATCTGCGCCACCCTTTCCCATGTCGATCGATTTCGCTCATTTCGCCCCGGGCGCGGCCCTCGTCGGCGGGCTCATCATCGGGCTGGCGGCGGCCGTGCTGGTGCTGGGCAGCGGCCGTATTGCCGGCATCAGCGGCATCGTTGGCGGCCTGCTGCAGGGCCCGCATGGGGATATGGGTTGGCGCGTCGCATTTCTGATCGGCCTGATAGGCGCGCCGATGATTGGCGCACTGCTGGGCCACCCCGTCGTGCCGGACATCGCCGCCGGTTGGGGCGAGGTGCTGGCGGCTGGGTTTCTCGTCGGCGTCGGCACCCGCTACGCAGGCGGCTGCACGAGCGGCCACGGCGTCTGCGGTTTGTCGCGCGGCTCGGTGCGCTCGCTGGTGGCAACGCTCACCTTCATGACCGCTGGCATCGCCACCGTATTCGTGGTGCGCCACGTGGTGGGAGGCTGACATGGCCATCGTGATTGCACTCGTTGCGGGCCTGCTGTTTGGGACGGGGCTCATCGTGTCGGGCATGGCTAATCCGGCCAAGGTGCTCGGCTTTCTCGATCTGTTCGGCCGATGGGACCCTTCATTGGCCTTCGTGATGGCCGGAGCGATTGCCGTTGGTGGGGTCGGCTTCTTCGTGGCACGCCGGCGCGGGCGCTCGTGGCTGGGCACGCTGATCCAGTTGCCGTCGGCCACGGGCGTGACCGCCCGCCTCGTGCTGGGCAGCGCTGTGTTTGGCATCGGCTGGGGACTGGCGGGTTTCTGCCCAGGCCCGGCACTCGTGGCGCTGGGCGCGGGTGTGCCGAAGGCTGTCGGTTTTGTCGCCGCCATGGTGGCGGGCATGGCCGTCTTCAGCATGCTGGAACGCAAGCGCTAGCCAGTCGGCGCCCGTGCATACAACCGATACCAACCCACGAGAGACAACATGACGCTGTGCAAACTCGGTGCCGCATCGGCGCTCGCCATCGGCACATCCGCATTCGCATTCGCATTCGCACAAACAACGCCGACCACGTTGCCAGTTCCGGACGAAGCCACCATCCCCGCCGGGCCTGTGGGCGACGCCATCAAGCGCGGCAAGCTGATCCTCACCGACACCAAGCGCCAGCTGCCGCACAACGTCGGCAACGGCCTGAACTGCACGAGCTGCCACCTCAATGGCGGAACGACGCCCTACGCTTCGCCGTGGGTCGGGCTGACCGCTGCGTTTCCGGAGTACCGCTCGCGCAGCGGCGCGGTCATCTCGCTGCAGCAGCGCGTGAATGATTGCTTCCAGCGCTCGATGAACGGCAAGCCGATCGCCTTCGCTGGCGAAGACATGAATGCCATCCTCGCCTACATGAAATGGCTCTCCAGCGGCGTGCCCGTGGGCACCAACGTCACGGGCCGGGGTTTCGAGAAGATCGACACCACGCTCGCACCCAACCGCGAGAACGGCAAAGCGATCTATGCGCAGCGCTGCGCCGCCTGCCATGGCGCTGAAGGCCAGGGGCTGCCAAACCCGCAAGGCGGTTACCTGATGCCGCCGCTATGGGGCAACGATTCGTTCAACGTGGGCGCGGGCATGGCGCGCATGTACACCGCTGCTGCGTTTGTGAAGCACAACATGCCCCTGGGCCAGGGCGGCACGCTGACCGCGCAGGAGGCCGTAGACGTGGCAGCTTTCTTTACCCATCAGCCCCGCCCCGACTATGCCGCGCGCGCCAAGGACTGGCCCAAGGGCGACAAGCCGAAAGACGCGCGCTGAGCGCCGCCCGATTCAAAAACAAAAAGCCTGCGACGCAACCGCCGCAGGCTTTTTGCTTTCGCACTTCGGGGCGCTGAATGCCCTCGCAGCGCTTTCCCCGTTCAATCCTGATCAGTTGACCTTGAGCTGACCGCCGCGGCCCAGGCCACCCTTGACGTCTTGCGCCTTGTAGCTGCGCAGCGCGACGACCATCTTGTTCCACGCATCGATAAACGCGACCACCGTGGCCTTGCCTTCCGGGGTCGCCGAGAAGCCGGCGAGACCGCCGCCCACGCCACCGCCAAAACCGGCCAGCACGGCGCCGTAGTTCGTCGCGGTCGAGCTGCCCTCCGCAGCCGCGATCTGCACGGCCGAGCGCACGTCGAACAGCGTCAGCGTCACGACCGAAGCCTTCGACTTCACGCTGCCGGCCAGCGCGGCGATGGCGCTGTTGCCCAGCAGGCCGCCCACCGCACCGGCAACACCGCCGACCGGCGAGTCGTTGATGATGATCTGCGGCTCCATGTAGTAGTCAGCCGCCACGCGCTGGCCCTTCTGCTGTTTGGAGCCGGCACGGTATTCGCCGGAGTTGCGCTGCAGATCGGTGATGCGGGACAGACGTGCGTCGGTCTTCTGGTTGCCGATCGACGTGATCACAAAGCAGTTCGATTGCTGCACGGCCATGCGCAGCAGCGGGTCGATGGTCGTCACCTTGGTGGCGCTGCCGAACTGGCCGTACCAGTCTGCGTTACGACCATCATCCATGGCGATGGTGCCCAGCGGCGAGGCGCAGCGCTCGAGCGTCGGGTCTGCGCCCACGCTGGAGCCACCGGCCGCAGCGCCGCTCACGCCCGCGTTCTGGCCACCCGGGGTCACCATGCCGCCACCTGCGCACGCGGCCAGGGAAGCGGTGATCAGTGCCACGCCTGCGGCCTTGGCAGTGCGGCTGAGTAGATTGGTTTTCATATTGTTGTGTGGCTCACATTGAGTCGATGTTTGGCTTATGCGTCCTGCGACTCAATAAGCCCCCCTTGATCAGGCGTGCGCGGTGTGCAACAGGCTTTCCCCCCTCCCCGCACTGCCTTGAAACGCTTTGAAACGGCTGGCTGCCGAGCGTGCTCAGTACCAGTACCAGCCCGTCTGGCGCCAGACGCCAAGGTACGGATAACCGGAATACCAATAGCCGTAGTACGTGCTGCGCCATTGCGCGCGCCACTTATAGTCGTCTTCGTCGGATTTCTTGGCGGCGCGGGCCTGATCGAGCAGCTTCTTCGATTCCTTGTCGCCACGGCTGACGGCAATCGAGAGCCATTTTTCGGCTTCGCGCGGATCGGAGCCCATCTCTTCCAGCCCGAACAGGTAGAACGCACCAAGCGCCTTTTGCGCCTGCAGGTTGCCGTGCTCGGCCGCCTCGCGCATCCAGTTCAATGCCTGGTAGCTGTCCTGGCGGACGCCATCGCCGCGGAAATATCGCAAGCCCAAGTCGTAGGCGGCCTTCGGTTCTCGCTTGGCAACATCCTTGAGGGCGACGATGCGCGGGTCTTCGTCAGGGATATTCGCCTGGTCAAACGCCACCTGGGCCTTCGGCCGATCGGCACAGCCGCGGTCGTCGCACACCCGCACCACATCGCTGGGTGGCTGCGGCTGGGCGCACGCGGCCAGCAGCGACACGACTCCCAACATCAGCAAACGATTCCGCATTCGCCTGACCCCTGTTTTTTTATTGTTGCTGTTGATCGAGAGAAATTCCGCTGACAACCTGGCAAGGGCCGGTCATTTTTTTGCGATCCCGTTCGCAAAACCGGCACCGCCGGAGCGGCTTCACAACGCTTTCTCTTCCCCGCGCCCGTAGGTGGCGCGGGCTGATGATATAGATCGGTCTACTCTAGCGTGAAGCGTGTGCTGTTGTGTTAACAAAGCGTAAAGCTGACATGGCAACACACGCGGCGGGCAGCGGCTTCCGACGGCCCAATCCACAGGCCGCGAAAAGAGGCCGATGCTAAGATGCGGCACCGCAAACAGGAGGGGTGGCAATGCGCGCAAGCAAGCGCCAACAGGTGGTGGACAAGGCCGGCGAACTGTTTTCCAGGCACGGCTTTCACCCCGTGGGCGTCGATTGGATCATCGACGAGTCCGGCGTCGCTCGCATGACGTTGTACCGGCACTTTGCCGGCAAGGACGATCTGATCAAGGAAGTGCTGGAGCAGCGCTACACCTACGTCATGGGCAGCATTGCGGAGAAACTCAGCCCCATGCCTGACACCATTGCCCGCCTGAGGGGCATCTTCGAGTGGTACGGCACGTGGTTCCGCACCCCCGACTTTGCAGGCTGCCTGTTCGAGCGTGCGCTGGCGGAGTTCGGCGCGACCTGCCCCAAGGTGACCGACGTGGCAGTGCGCTACCGCGACGACCTGCTCGCCATGATGGAAACGCTGCTCAAGGATGTGGTGCCCGCCAATTCCGCGCGGCAGCTTGCGGGGGTGTACGTGATGCTGCTGTCGGGCGCCACGGCCGACGCCCGCGCGATCGGCGATCCATCCTCCGCGTCGCGCGCCTGGGACGCTGCACACACCCTGCTGAACCACGCCACGGCCGCTGCGGAAGCGGTCTGAATTGTCCCGCTGCAGGCTACCAGCCGCGCTGCACCCGCCGCGCAATCATCGACGGCAACCGCAACATGCCCTCGGCCGTCAGGCGCAGATGCATCGCGAACAGCAGGATGTTGTCACGCAGATACCGGAAATGCGACACGCCGCCCTCGTGGGCGCGGAAGTAGCGCACCGGGGCTGCCAGCCGAATCGGACGCACGCCAGCCCAGCACAGGCGCACAGCCGCTTCCGGATCGAAATCGAAACCGCGCATCCATGCCTGGCGGCGCATGATCTCAGCCAGCGGCGCAATCGGATAGACGCGAAAACCGAACAACGTATCGCCAATGCCGGCCCACAGCGTTTCGATGTCCGCACAGCCGTTGGACAGGCGCCGCCCTTGCACGCGCACCTGCGGCGCTGTCGCGTCGAACACCGGCTGACCGAGGATCATCGCGTCGGGCGCAGCTTGCGAGGCGGCCATGAATTCGGGGATGAGGTCTGCAGGATGTTGGCCATCGGCGTCCATGGTCAGCACGTAGGAAAAGCCTGCCGCAGCAGCGGCCTCCAGCCCCGCCAGCACGGCGACGCCTTTGCCGCGATTGCGCGGCAGCACGATCACCCGCAGCCCCGGGTCTTGCGCGGCCATGGCCTGCAGGCGTTCCGTGCTGCCGTCGGTGCTGCCGTCTGCCACCACCCAGACCGGGTTCCACTGCGCACGCGCGCTGCGTACGGTGTCGTCAACCTTGGGGCCAGGGTTGTAGCTCGGAATCAGGACGAGGTGCGTCGTGGAGGCGCCGGTCATCGGCATGGCGTCGGTCCGGCGAAACATTGAAAGCGGAGTGCGTCGGGCGCTGGCGCGGGCCTATCGCGTGCGGTGCTCTGCCACGTAGGCGGCGAGTGAGCCCAGCGAGGCGAAGATCTTCTGGTTGTCGGGATTGCCCGAGCGCAGCTCAAAACCGAATTTCTTGGAGATCAGCAGCGCAACTTCGAGGATATCGATGGAATCGAGACCGAACCCTTCGCCATACAGCGGTGTGTCCGCCGTCAGGGCATCGAGTTGCATGTCTTCGAGATTCAGTTCGCCGATCATGAGTGCGGCGAGCTCTTTTTCCAGGTCGTTCATCGGTCTTGCAACCACAGGCGGCATGGGGCGGGAATTGCGGCCAGAGCCAACGACGTTCTCCTTGCGCGAAGCCCCTGCCTTGTCCAGCCCAGCCTGTGAAGGGGGGTCGTTTAAGCTACGCGGATTCTAGACGAAGGGTTACACCCCGTATAGCGCGAAACCGTGACAAAGACCGCATATCGCGCCCTGTGCACGAAGTGACGCAAACGATTCAACGGCTGGTGTGGCGCGGTAAACCGGGAAGGCGTGGCACAGCGGGGCCATGCGGGCGCGTACATCCGGTTACAAACACGCGGCCGCGGGCGCGGGTGAGACACGCCCGGGGCCCTAGAATGTGGCCGCCCTATGATGAAACTGCCCGCCCTACGAACACAATGCACCGCGGCTCCTTCCAACTTGTTCTGCCATGAATCGACTGACCGCCTTTGCGCGCGGCGCTGCGGGCGTGTGCGCCGTGGTGGCGTATCAGGTCGGCGCGCATTACGCAGCGGCCACGCCAGGTGCGCACGGCTTGGGCCTGGCGATGGCCTTGTTGCCGCCGTTGGCAATTGCGCTGGTGGCGGCCATGCGGTCCAGGCATCGTGCAAGGCTGTTGCCGCTGTGGCTGCTCGTGTGCGGCGCGCTGTGGATGGCGCGCGCACCGTTGGCCGCGCATTTTGACTGGGGCCTGTACCTCGAACATGCAAGCTTCAACCTGATGATGGCCTATGTATTCGGTCGGACGCTGATGGCCGGGCGGGAGCCCCTGTGCACGCGCTTTGCCCGCATGGTGCACGGCACCCTGACGCCGGGTATTGCGCGTTACGCGCGGCGTATCACCCTGGCGTGGACGCTGTTTTTCCTTGCGACCACCGCCGTATCTACGCTGCTGTTTGCCACGGCATCGACTGTCGCGTGGTCGACGTTTGCGAACTACATGTCGCTGCCGCTGGTGGGCGTGATGTTCGTGGCGGAATATCTATGCCGCCGCGTCGTGCTGCGCGGAGAACCACACTCCAGCCTGTTCGATGCGGTGCGCGCTTATCGACAATCGGAGCAATCCAGGCACGCAACGCCCATCGCCACAGAGCGCCCCCGCTGAACCCGCACGCTTCAAGATTCGCTTCATGCCGACTTACCCGCTGGTCTCCCACTCAACGCTGGACAACACGCTTGCCTGGCGTGACGGTACGCCCGTCTCCGCACGCGCGTTCCTGGCCGATGTGATGGCGCTGGCTCCGATGCTGCCGTCTGGCGGCCACGTATTCAATGCCTGCGCAGACCGTTACCGCTTTGCCGTCGGGCTGTGCGCAACGCTGGTGGCCGGAAAGATCAGCCTGCTGCCGCCTATGCAGACGCCGCAGATGGTGCGTCAGTTGTGCGCTTTCGCGCCGGATGTGTTCTGTTTGCACGATGCGGCTGCCTGCCCCGTCGACCTGCCGGGCTTTCGTTATCCCGATGCGCTGGCGACCGAGCCAACGCCCATCGACGTGCCGTTGATCGACGACTCGCAAGTCATGGCGGTGCTGTTCACGTCTGGCTCGACGGGCACGCCGGTGCCGCATCGCAAGACGTGGGGCGCGCTGGTGCGCTGCATGCGCACGGCGGTCGCGCACCTGGGCCTGGACGACGGGCGCGCCTTTGCGCTGGTCGGCACCGTGCCGGCGCAGCACATGTACGGCTTTGAAGTGACGGTGCTGCTGGCCCTGCAAGGGGGGCTTGCGTTCAGCAACCGGCAGCCGTTCTATCCGGCGGACATTCGCGAGGCGCTGGAGGCCGTGCCGCAGCCGCGCGTGCTGGTGACCTCGCCGGTGCATCTGCGAGCGCTGCTGGCATCGGAGGCCCCCGTGCCGAGCGCATCGCTCGTGCTGTCGGCCACTGCGCCGCTCTCGGAGGCGCTGGCGCGCGAGGCCGAGACGCGCCTGTCCGCGCCGCTCCTGGAGATTTACGGCAGCACCGAAACCGGCCAGATTGCAACGCGCCGCACCGCGCAGCAAACCGCGTGGCGCCTGTACCCCGACGTCCGCATGGAGTCGCGCCCCGGCACCTCGGAAGACGACGGCCCGACGGTATGGGTCTACGGCGGACACGTCGAAGCTGCAGTGCCGATGGGAGATGTGATCGAGCTGATCGATGAGACACATTTTCTGCTGCACGGGCGCAAGGCCGACCTCGTCAACATTGCCGGCAAGCGGTCGTCGCTGGCGTATCTGAACCATCAGCTCAATGCAATTGCGGGCGTCGAGGACGGCGTGTTTTACATGCCGGACGATGCGCCCACCGCCCCGCACACGCACGGCAGCGCCGCAGTCACGCGCCTCGCGGCACTTGTGGTGGCGCCGGGGCTGAGCGCGGCGGACGTGCTGCACGCCCTGCACGACCGCATCGATGCAGCATTTCTGCCGCGCCCGCTGCTGCTGGTGGACGCGCTGCCGCGCAACGAAACCGGCAAGCTGGCGCGCGATGTGCTGGCCGCACTGGTCGCGCAACATTCGCTTCGCAACGCAGACAGGGCCGCCATGCGTTTCACCATTCCCGCTGATCACCCGGCGCTGCCGGGGCACTTTCCCGGCCATCCGATCGTGCCGGGTGTGGTGCTGCTCGACCATACGCTTCACGCGATCGGTGCGGCGCTGGGCCGCCCGCTCGATGCCTGCAGGATCAGCTCGGCCAAGTTTCTCAGTCCCGCGGCGCCGGGCGAATTGCTTGACCTCGCGTTCGAAACGACGGCCAGCAACGCCGTGCGCTTCACCATCCGCGCGGGCGTGCGTGAAGTGGCCAGCGGTGTGCTGTCTGCGTCCGCGCCGGAGGGTGTGGCTGCATGAAGCGCACCGACTGGGCCGAGCGTCCGGAGCGCAGCAACCTCGCGCTGCTGCGCGTGATGACGTGGCTGTCCCTGCGGCTGGGGCGGCCGTTCGGACGGGTCCTGCTGCGGCTGATAGCGGTGTATTTCGTGGCGGCCTCGCCGGCAGCGCGACGTGCTTCGCGTGACTATCTGCAGCGCGCACTCGGCCGCCCCGCAACGCTGCGTGAGGTGTTCGGCCACATGTTCACGTTCGCCACGACCATTCATGACCGCATCTACCTGATCAGCGGTCGCTTAGATCTGTTCGACATCCGGTTGCAGGGCCAACACCACGTGCACGACGTGCTGGCGCAGGGGCGCGGTGCGTTCCTGTTCGGCGCGCACCTGGGCAGCTTCGAGGTGGTGCGCGCGCTCGGCCGCACGGTGCCGGACCTGCGCGTGGCCGTCGCCATGTACGAAGAGAACGCACGAAACATCAACGCGGCCGTTGCTGCAATCAACCCGGCGGCGGCGCCCGAGGTCATTTCGCTCGGGCGAGTCGACGCCATGCTGCAGGTGCGCGAGGCCCTGGACAACAACCGGCTTGTCGGCATGCTGGCCGACCGCACGCTGCTGCGCGATGCAGGGCCATCCGTCCAGCCGATGAGTTTTCTCGGCAGCCCTGCAGCGTTTCCACTCGGCCCGCTGCACATGGCGGCCATGCTGAAGCGCCCGGTGCTGTTCATGACGGGGCTGCACCTGGGCGGCAATCGCTACGCTGTGCATTTCGATCTGTTGGCGGATTTCACCGAGGTGCGCCGCGAAGATCGTGCCGCCGCCGTGCAAGCCGCACTCGGCCGCTATGTGGAACGGGTGGAACTTTACTGCCGCATCGCACCGTACAACTGGTTCAATTACTTCGACTTCTGGCAGGATGCCGACGCGTCCGGCGCGAAGGATCACGCCCCGGCCGAGCGCCAGACCACCCCAACGCCATGACTGCAGCACGCCCATTCCTTCGCGCCCTTCTGGCCATGGTCGCGGCCAGCATGTTGGCAACGGTCACCCATGCGGCGGATACCGCCTGGACGCTCGACCGCCTGATGTCGACGCTCGCACGCAACAAATCGGGGCGCGCGACGTTCACGGAAACAAAGACGTTGTCGATCGCGGCCCAGCCCATCGAATCGTCCGGCGAGTTGGTGTTCGTCGCGCCCGATCATCTGGAAAAGCACACGCTGGCCCCAAAGCCCGAGCACCTCGTCATCGACGGTGACAAGCTCACCGTGGAGCGCAACCAGCGCACGTTCACGATGCCGCTGTCGCAATACCCCGAGCTCGGCGCCTTCATCGAAAGCATTCGCGCCACGCTGGCCGGTAACCGCTACGCACTTGAAGCGGTCTACAAGGTCGCCATCGCAGGCCACGGCGATGACTGGACGCTCACCCTCTCGCCGATCGACGCACGCATGCAGAAGGTCGTCAGCACCATCACGCTGGAAGGCACGCGCGATGTGCTGCGCAGCGTCGCCATCCGCCAGGCCGACGGCGATCATTCGCTGATGCGCCTGCAACGTGTACCCGGCAACTGAGGGCGCCGCGCACATGAAACGCTTGCACGCCCTGCGTCGCCCTGCGGTACTGGTCTGGTTGACTGGCCTGCTGCTTTGCGCGGTCGTGGTCGGGCGAACGCACTTTACGGCGGACTTGTCGGCGTTTCTGCCGCGCTCGCCGAGCGCTGAGCAGCGTGTGCTGGTCGACCAGCTGCGCGACGGGCTTGTGTCGAGGCTCATCCTCGTGGGCATCGAGGGCGGTGACGCGGCCACGCGCGCAGCGCTGTCGAAGCAGCTCGCTGCCACCCTGAGAAACGACGCACAGTTCAGTGCCGTCAACAACGGCGAGCCCGTGAGCGAGGCACGCGACCGCCAGTTCGTCTTCGATCACCGCTACGTACTGAGCCCGGCCATCACGCCGCAGCGCTTTTCCGCAGAAGGTCTGCACGCCGCGCTGGACGAGAGTCTGGATCTGCTCAGTTCGTCGGCCGGGCTCGTCGCCAAGAACATGCTGCCGCGCGATCCGACCGGCGAGGTGGCGACGCTCGTCAGTCAGCTCGACAACACGGCGCTGCCGTCGTCGATGCATGGGGTGTGGGCATCGCGCGATGGCCAGCGCGCCGTGCTGGTCGTGCAGACAACGGTTGCCGGCTCCGATACCGATGCACAAGCGCACGCTATCGATACCGTGCGCCGCGCATTCGAGACGGCTGCCCGCACCGTGCCGAACGCTGCGTCGACGCGCATCCTGATGACCGGCCCGGGCGTGTTTTCCGTTGAATCGCGCGACACCATCAAGCACGACGTCGAGCGGCTTTCCACCGTCAGCCTCGTGCTCGTGGTGGCACTGCTGCTGGCGGTATACCGCTCGCCGCGCACCGTGGTGCTGGGGTTGCTGCCGGTGCTGTCGGGCGTGGCAGCGGGCGTGGCAGCGGTCAGCCTGACGTTTGGCGCGGTACACGGGCTCACGCTCGGCTTCGGCACTACGCTCATCGGCGAGGCGGTCGACTATTCGATCTACCTCTTCGTGCAATCCGCCCGCCTGCGTGGTGCCACTTCCAACGACGGCCTGCGCGCATGGATTGCCACGTACTGGCCGACCATCCGCCTGGGTGTGCTGACCTCCGTATGCGGTTTTGCGTCGATGTTGTTCTCGGGCTTTCCGGGGCTCGTGCAGTTGGGGCTGTATTCAATTGTCGGATTGGTCACGGCAGCGCTCGTGACCCGGTACGTGCTACCGCATCTGCGTGGCGAAGAAGTGGCGTTGCGCGATGTCTCGCGCGTGGGAGCGTGGCTGGCCCGGGCAACGTCGGCTGCACCGCGCCTGCGCTGGCTGTTGGCCGCAGCGCTCGTCGGTGCGTGTGTGGCCCTTGCGATGCATCGTGATGGCCTGTGGAACCGCGAGCTGTCGGCACTGAGCCCCGTGCCCGCGAAGGGCCAGGCGCTGGATGCGAGCCTCCGCGCAGATGTCGGCGCGCCTGACGTGCGCTATCTGGTGGTGATCCCGGCCGCAACGGAGCAGGCCGCCCTTGAAGGCGCTGAAAAGATCGCCAGGCAACTGCAACCGCTCGTGGACAACGGCGGGCTCGCCGGCTTCGAGAATCCCGCGCGCTACCTGCCGAGCGATGCCACACAGCGCGCGCGCCTCGCAAGCCTGCCGGCGGCCGATGCACTGGCCACAAACATGCGCAGCGCGGTGGAAGACCAGCCGATCCGCGTAAAAGCCGATCTCTTTGCCCCGTTTTTCGCCGATGTGGAGGCGGCACGCGGGCAGCCCCTTTTGCAGCGCGAAGACCTGAAGGGTACGTCGATGGCATTGGCGGTGGACGCTCTGCTGACTGAACGCGCCGGCCAATGGAGTGCCATGCTGCCATTGCGCGCGCCAACAATCGCCCCGGCCGCCATGAAGAACGCGTCCAACCCGGCCAGCCTCGATGCCGCGCCGATTCGCGCCGCCGTCGATCGTGCGGACGTGCCCGGCGCGCTTTTCGTCGACATGAAGGTGGAAGCGGATCGGCTATATGTCAACTACGTGCGCGAAGACCTTCGCCTGTCGCTCGCGGGTTTTGCGGCGATCGCGTTGCTGCTGCTTGTGGCGCTGCGCTCACCGCAGCGGACCTTGCGGGCGTTGGCGCCCCTGGTGGCGGCGGTGCTGGTGGTGACGGCCGGCTTTGCACTGGCGCGCGTGCCGCTGACCATCCTGCATCTGGTCGGCATGCTGCTGATCGTGGCGGTGGGATCAAACTACGCGCTGTTCTTCAATCAGCGCACCCAGGCCATTGCGCCGCAGACGCTGGTGTCACTACTGGTGGCCAACCTGGCAACGGTGGCCGGCTTCGGGCTGCTGGCCTTCTCCCGCGTGCCGATGCTTGAGACGTTCGGATTGACCGTCGGCCCGGGCGCCATGCTTGCGCTCGTGTTTTCCGCCATCCTGGCGCCACGCGCCCATCACGATCAGCACGCCGCCGCATGAACTCACCGACCACCTCACCGCTTGGCACGGCTCGCCGCTGGAAGCCGAGCCCGCTGATCAACGGCGCACTGGCGCTGCACGCCGGTGCGGCCGTTGCCGTTGCGGCCGATCCGTCGACGTGGCCGTGGGCTGGCGGCAGCGTCATCGCCTCGCACCTTGTGCTAATGGCGGGCGGTCTGTGGCCGCGCAGCAATTGGCTCGGCCCGAACTGGACACGTCTGCCCGTCACGGCGGAGCGGCACATTGCGTTGACCATCGACGACGGCCCTGACCCCGAAGTCACGCCGCGCGTGCTTGACATGCTTGACCAGTACGGTGCCAAGGCCACCTTCTTCTGCATTGGCGAGTTGGCGCTGAGGCACCCACGCTGCGTCGAGGCCATCGTCGCGCGCGGGCATGCGGTGGAAAACCACAGTCAGCGCCATCGACATACGTTCTCGCTACAGGGGCCGGGCGCGCTGCGGCGCGAGATTGCCGCCGCACAGGACACGCTCACGCAGCTCACCGGCACGCGCCCGCTGTTCTTCCGCGCGCCGGCCGGCCTGCGCAACCCCTTTCTGGAGCCCGTGCTGTGTCAGCTGGGCCTGCAACTGGCGAGCTGGACGCGCCGCGGCTTCGATACCCGCTCACGCGACGCCCGGGCCATCACCCACCGCCTGCTCCACGGTCTCGCGCCGCGGGACATCCTGCTGCTGCACGACGGCCATGCAGCGCGCGATGCATACGGGGCACCTGTGTTGCTGGACGTGTTGCCGCAGGTGCTCGAAGCCGCGGCCCGCGCGCAGTTGCACTGGACGACGTTGCGCGCCGCCCTTCCGGCCCAGGCCGCGCAGGCCGCCCGCTCATAGATGCCCGTTTGATAAAATTTGTGCACGATCTGCGCTCCAGCCCGGCAGATCCCCATCCCACAATCGCCCCCACTCCATCCCCGTGAAGCCCGTCCTGCTCACGCATTTCACCGCCACGAGTTGCCTCGGACGCGGCCTTGACGCCACGCTCGATGCGTTACGCGGGCAACGTAGCGGGCTCACGCCGTGTGACTTCCCGCGTGCCGAACTCGACACGTGGATCGGCAAAGTGCCTGGCGCCGATGCTGCGCCCGTGCGCGCAGACCTGGCCGATTTCGAGTGCCGCAACAACCGGCTCGCCCAGATCGGCCTGACGCAGGACGGCTTTGCCGAAAGCGTTGAAGCCGCCAAAGTGCACCATGGCGCCGCGCGCGTCGGCGTGTTCATCGGCACCAGCACGTCGGGCATTCTCGAAACGGAACGCGCCTACCAGCAGCGCGATCCGCAAACGGGCGCGCTGCCTTCAAGTTTTCACTACGCGCATACGCACAACATTTATTCGCCGGCTGCGTTTGTGCGTGCGTACTTTGGGCTGAGCGGGCCGGCCATGGTTATCTCATCGGCGTGTTCGTCGGGAGCCAAGGTGCTTGCCTCTGCGCGACGCATGCTGGCTGCGGGGCTGATCGATGCGGCGGTGGTCGGTGGCGTCGATTCGCTGTGCCTGACTGCGCTGTACGGGTTCAATTCCCTGGAGCTGCTGTCGCGGCAGCCGTGCCGGCCGTACGACGCGGCGCGCGATGGCATCTCCATTGGCGAGGCAGCCGCCTTTGCGCTGCTGGAGCGCGCCCCCGACGCCAAAGACGCGTTGGACGACGATGCCATCCTGCTGCTCGGCATTGGCGAATCGAGCGATGCGCATCACATGTCGTCGCCGCATCCGGAAGGACTGGGGGCGCGCGCTGCCATGGCCCAAGCGCTTGCCACCAGCGGCCTGAGCGCAACGGACATCGATTACATCAACCTGCACGGTACCGGCACGCCCAGCAATGATGCTGCGGAGGCCCGGGCCATCGAGGCGCTGTTCAACGGCACGGCGTGCAGTTCGACCAAGGGCGCGACCGGCCACACGCTGGGCGCAGCCGGGGCTTTGGAAGCCGTGATCACAGCGCTGGCGCTGCGCCATCAATTTCTGCCTGCCGGCATCAACATCACACGGCCCGATCCGGCCTTGAACGTCAATTACCTGACAACGGGCCGCGATGCGCCTGTTCGCGCGGCACTCAGTAACGCGTTTGGATTTGGCGGCACGAATTGCAGCCTGCTGTTTGCCCGCGCAGGCAATGTCGGGGGGGCGTCATGACCCGCCTGGGCGTCTTCATCGAAAGCATTGGCGTGCTGGGCCCCGGGCTGCGGGATTGGCCGCACACGGCTGACGTGCTCGCAGGCCGCGCACCCTACGCACATGCGCCGACGGAATTGCCTCCGCCAGCCGGCCTGCCGCCGGTGGAACGTCGTCGGACGGGGCCGGTGATCAAACTCGCGCTGGCGGTCGGCCACGAAGCCGTCGCAGCCAGCGGACGCGATGCCGCCACGCTGGCCACAGTCTTCAGTTCGTCCGGCGGCGACGGCCATAACTGCAACGCCATCTGCGAGACCCTGGCAGGCGACGATCGCAAACTCTCGCCGACGCGCTTCCACAACTCCGTGCACAACGCGCCGGCCGGCTACTGGAGCATCGCCACGCACGCGATGGCGCCGTCCAACGTGCTGTGCGCGTATGACGGCAGTTTTGCCGCCGGGCTGCTGGACAGCCTCTGCCAGGTCGCAATTGACGCCACGCCAACGCTGCTGATCGCCTATGACGGCGACTACCCGGAACCGCTCAATGCAGTGCGGCCTGTGCCCGATACGTTTGCGGTGGCGCTCGTGCTCGCGCCCGAAGCCGGCCCGCGCACGCTTGCGCGCATTGACGTTGCGCTGACCGACGCGCCGCCGACAGCGTTGGCACACCAGGAACTGGGAACCTTGTGGCACGGCAACGCCGCAGCCCGCGCCCTGCCGCTGCTGGAAGCGCTGGCCGGAATGCGCCAGGGCCCGGTGGTGCTGGAGTATCTGGCAGAAACCCGCGTGCAGGTCGACATCACTCTCGGCACGACATGACGTCCAGCGCGCAGTCAACCCCGCCGCTCGATCGCGACTGGATTGCGGCACGCATTCCGCACAGCGGCGCGATGTGCCTCCTGGACGCGGTGGTCGCCTGGGACGACGCGCACATCCATTGCAGCGCCACGAGTCATCTTGATGCGGCCAATCCACTGCGCTCGCACGGCCAGTTGGCCGCCGTCTGCGGCATCGAATACGCCGCTCAGGCGATGGCCGTGCATGGTGCGCTGTGCGATGCTGCGCAAGCCCGACCGCGCGCCGGCTTTCTCGCCAGCGTGCGCAGCGTTGAAGCCCACGTGCCACGCCTCGACACCATCGAGACACCGCTCGACGTGGAAGCCGATCGCATCGGCGGCGACGGCAACAACGTGCTGTACCGATTCACCGTGCGCAGTGGCGCACGCATCCTGTTGACCGGTCGCGCCGCCGTGGTGCTCGACGCGTCCGTTGCATGAACCTGTCTGTGAGGATTCCCGCCGTGAAAGGTCGTCTGCTTTTGATCGCCGCGCTGCTGGCGCTGCTCACCCCCCTGGCCCATGCCGACTTGTCCGAGACCAAGGAAAACATCAAGCAGGACACGAAGGAAGCAGCCCGAAAAACCGGCCATGCCGCGAAGGAAGCCGGGCATGCGACAGCGAATGCCGCGCGCACAGTTGGGCATGGCGTGAAGAATGCGGCGCATGCGACCAAATGCGGCGTGAAGCATCTCTTCAAGAAGCCATGTGAGAGCGACTAGTACACTGCGACCCTGCAGACGAAAGGCCAACAAAAAACCCGGCGTCCTAGGCGGACTGCCGGGTTTTTTGTTGTGTGCCGAGAGGGCCTTAGAACGGAATATCGTCGTCCATATCCTCAAAGCCATTCGACGGTGCGGGCTGACGACGTGCTCCGCCGCCCTGACCACCACCTTCGCTGCCGCGCGAGTAGCCACCGCCTTGGCCTTGGCCTTGACTGCGGCCACCGCCGTAGCTGCCGCCACCACCGCCGCCGCCTTCACCGGCGCGCGAATAGCCGCCACCACCACCGCTGCCGCCGCCCTCACCGCCGCGGCCGCCGAGCATCTGCATCTGGTCTGCGACGATCTCGGTGCTGTATTGCTTCTGGCCGTCCTTTTCCCATTGACGGGTCTTGAGGCGCCCTTCGATGTAGACCGACGAGCCCTTCTTCAGGTATTCGCCCGCAATTTCTGCCAGGCGGCCGAAGAAGGCGATGCGGTGCCACTCGGTGGCTTCCTTCATTTCGCCGCTGGCCTTGTCCTTGTAGCGGTCGGTGGTTGCCACGCGAATGTTGGTGACAGCGTCGCCGCTGGGCATGTAGCGCGTTTCAGGATCGGCGCCGAGATTGCCGACGATGATGACTTTGTTGACGGACGCCATGATGAGTTTCCGAAGGTAATTGAAGTGATGCCGCCGTGTTGCCCGGATTAGTGTCGGCGCAATGCCGGCATCTGCATGGGGCTCGCAATTATAAGCCAGGCAAAAGCCAGCGCGGCGCAGGTTAGGAATACCGCGTGCTGCCCGGCGTGCAGCAGAATCCAGCCGCCGCCCGCGCCGCCGGCAAACAGACCGAGCGCTTGCGTCGTGTTGTACACCCCCATGGCCGCGCCCTTGCGCACGCCCGGCGCGTACTTCGAGACCAGCGACGGCTGCGACGCCTCCAGCACATTGAAACCGAGGAAGTAGACCAGCAGCGCAATCGCCAGCGCGGCCAGTGTCGGGTTGACCTCGCCCAGTGCCAGCTGCGCCACCATCACCAGCGCCACGGCAGACAGCAGCACGGCCTTCATCTTGCCGCGCTTCTCAGCGGCAATGATGGCCGGCACCATCAGCACGAACGACACGCCCATCACCGGCAGGTAGATTTTCCAGTGCGAATCGACGGGCAGGCCGGCAGCTTCCAGCATGTGCGGCAGCACGACGAACAGTGCCGTCTGCGTGGCATGCAAGGCGAACACGCCAAAGTTCAGGCGCAGCAGCTCTGGGTTGCGCAGGACCTCGCCGAATGGCGCTTTCACGTGCTCCGGCGGGCGCGGCGGGTTGGGCACCACCCACAGCACCACGCCGATGGCGACGATGGCCAGCACGCCAATCGCCGTGAACATGCCGGGCATGCCGACCCAGCGGAAGATGACCGGCGCACTCACGATGGCCACGGCAAACGACAGGCCGATGCTGCCCCCGATCATGGCCATGGCCTTGGTGCGATGCTCCTCACGCGTGAGGTCGGCCACAAAGGCAATCACCGCCGACGAAATCGCCCCCGCGCCCTGGATGGCCCGCCCCACGGCGATGCCCGCGACGCTGTGCGAAAACGCCGCCACCAGGCTGCCCACCGCAAAAATCACCAGCCCCGTCACGATGACGGGCTTGCGTCCGAAGCGATCCGACAGCCAGCCGTAGGGGATGTAGAGCACCGCCTGCGTGAGGCCATACACGCCGATGGCGAACGCGACGAGCTGGGTGTTGTTGCCGTCGGGCAGCGTTTTCGCGAACACCGCGAAGACCGGCATGATCATGAACAAACCCAACATGCGCAGCGCGAAGATGCCGGCCAGCGAGGCGGCCGCGCGCAGCTCAAGGCCGTTCATGCGGCCGGAAGCGGAAGTCATGGATGGGGAAGCGGAAGACATGATGCGGAAACCGCCGCGGAAACCGGAAAGAAAAGCGGCGACAAGAACACTTGAACGGCTTTGCGGATTGCCCCATCTGGGAGCAGATACCGGCAAAACCGAAGTTCGGTATATTAGCAGGCTTACCCTTTTCCACCCCTCCGCCGATTGCCGCAGGCGGTCCGCACTCCGACGCCGCATTCAGCTGCACTCAGCCGCACATGGACGAAATCAAGATTCGTGGGGCCCGTACCCACAACCTGAAGAACATCAACCTCGATCTGCCGCGCAATCAGCTGATCGTGATTACCGGGCTTTCGGGGTCGGGCAAGTCGTCGCTCGCGTTCGACACGCTGTATGCGGAGGGGCAACGGCGCTACGTGGAATCCCTGTCGGCATATGCCCGGCAATTTCTGCAGTTGATGGAAAAACCCGACGTTGACCTGATCGAAGGTCTGTCGCCGGCCATTTCCATCGAGCAGAAGGCCACCAGCCACAACCCGCGTTCCACGGTCGGCACCGTGACCGAGATCCACGATTACCTGCGTCTGCTGTATGCGCGCGCCGGTACGCCTTACTGCCCCGATCACGGCCAGCCACTGGAAGCGCAAAGCGTGTCGCAGATGGTCGATGCCGTGCTGGCGCTGCCGGCCGACACCAAGCTGATGATCCTGGCGCCGGTGGTGGCCAACCGCAAAGGCGAGCACGTCGACCTGTTCGAAGCGATGCAGGCCCAGGGTTTTGTGCGCTTTCGCATCCGCTCGGGCGGCGGCACGGCGCACGAGGCCGAGGCCAAGGTCTACGAAGTCGACAACCTGCCCAAGCTGAAGAAGAACGACAAACATTCGATCGAGGTCGTGGTCGACCGCGTGAAGGTGAACCCGGAACTCAAGCAGCGTCTGGCCGAGTCATTCGAAACCGCGCTGCGCCTGGCAGACGGCCGCGCGATCGCGCTGGAAATGGACACCGGCAAGGAACACGGCTTCAGCTCCAAGTTCGCTTGTCCCATCTGCTCGTATTCACTGCAGGAGCTGGAGCCGCGGCTGTTCTCGTTCAACAACCCGATGGGCGCGTGCCCGCACTGCGACGGCCTGGGCCAGATCACGTTCTTCGATCCGAAGCGCGTGGTGGCCTTTCCGAATCTGTCGCTGGCGTCTGGCGCGATCAAGGGGTGGGACCGCCGCAACCAGTTCTATTTCCAGATGCTGCAAAGCCTGGCGGCGTTCTACGACGTCGACATCGATGTCGCGTTTGAAGACCTGCCGGCCGAAATCCAAGAGATCGTGCTGCACGGCTCGGGCAAGCAGCAGATTCCGTTCACGTATATCAACGAGCGCGGCAAGACCACCGTGCGCGAGCACGCGTTCGAAGGGATCATCCCCAACCTGGAGCGGCGCTACAAAGAGACCGACTCCATCGCCGTGCGCGAGGAGCTGGCCAAGTACCAGAACAACCAGCCGTGCCCAGAGTGCCACGGCACCCGCCTGCGCCGAGAGGCCCGCTTCGTCAAGATCGGCGAGGCCGACCAGGCACGCGGCATCTACGAGATCAACGGCTGGCCGCTGCGCGATGCGCTCACGTATTTCCTGACGCTGAACATGCACGGCGCCAAGCGCGAGATCGCGGACAAGATCGTCAAGGAGATCACCGCGCGGCTGAACTTCCTGAACAACGTCGGGCTCGATTACCTCTCACTGGAACGCAGCGCCGATACGCTGTCGGGCGGCGAGGCGCAGCGCATCCGCCTGGCGTCGCAGATCGGCTCGGGGCTGACCGGCGTGATGTACGTGCTAGACGAGCCGTCCATCGGCCTGCACCAGCGCGACAACGATCGGCTGATCGGCACACTCAAGCACCTGCGCGATCTCGGCAACTCCGTGCTGGTGGTGGAGCACGATGAAGACATGATTCGCGCGTCGGACTACGTGGTCGACATCGGCCCCGGTGCCGGCGTGCATGGCGGCCAGATCATCGCTGAGGGCACGCCCCAGCAGGTCGAGCAATCGCCGGCGTCGCTGACGGGCGACTACTTGTCCGGCAAGCGCCGCATCGAGGTGCCCAAGCAGCGGACAGCGCCGGACGAGGAGCGCTGGCTGCGCATCATCAACGCCAGCGGCAACAACCTGAAGAACGTGTCGGCCGATATTCCGATCGGGTTGCTGACGTGCATCACGGGCGTGTCGGGTTCGGGCAAGTCGACGCTGATCAACGACACGCTGTACCACGCAGTGGCGCGCCATCTGTATGGCTCGACGCCGGAGCCGGCAGCGCACGATCGCATCGACGGCCTGGAGCATTTCGACAAGGTCATCAACGTCGACCAATCGCCGATTGGCCGCACGCCGCGCTCGAACCCGGCAACCTACACGGGCTTGTTCACGCCGATTCGCGAGCTGTTTGCCGGCGTGCCGTCCGCCAAGGAGCGCGGGTATGACCCGGGCCGCTTCTCGTTCAACGTCAAGGGCGGCCGCTGCGAAGCGTGCCAGGGCGACGGCGTGCTGAAAGTCGAGATGCACTTCCTGCCCGACGTATACGTGCCCTGCGACGTGTGCCACGGTAAGCGCTACAACCGCGAAACGCTCGAAGTGCTTTACAAGGGCAAGAACATCACCGAAGTGCTGGAGATGACGGTGGAGCAGGCGCACGAGTTCTTCGCGCCGGTGCCGGTCGTGCGCCGTAAGCTGCAGACACTGCTGGATGTGGGCCTGGGCTACATCCGCCTGGGGCAATCGGCGACCACGCTATCCGGTGGCGAGGCGCAGCGGGTGAAGCTGTCGCTGGAGCTATCGAAGCGCGACACAGGCCGCACGCTGTACATCCTGGACGAACCGACGACCGGCCTGCACTTCCACGACATCGAACTGCTGCTGAAGGTCATCTACAAGCTGCGTGATCACGGCAATACGATCGTGATCATCGAGCACAACCTCGACGTGATCAAAACGGCGGACTGGCTGCTCGACCTGGGCCCCGAAGGCGGCGCGGGCGGTGGGCAGATCATCGCCAAAGGCACGCCCGAGGATGTGGCCAAGAGCAAGGCGAGCTTTACCGGCAAGTACCTCGCGCCGCTGCTCAAGCGCAGATAAGGCGGCACCGGCGCAGCCGCTTGCAATCAAGCCGCTGCGCCCTACGATGAAGAGCGTTCCCATCGCACAGGAGCGTCGCCATGGACCTCACCGTGGTGCCCATCGTCAAGCCGGAGGCGACCAACTTCATCTTCGGCCAGTCGCATTTCATCAAGACCGTGGAAGACCTCCACGAGGCGCTCGTGGGCGCGGTGCCGGGTATCCGCTTCGGCATTGCGTTCTGCGAGGCATCGGGCAAGCGGCTCGTACGCTGGTCAGGCAATGACGATACCGCTCTTCAGCTCGCGCGTGACAACGCGCTCGCCATTGGCGCGGGCCATACCTTTTTGATCTTCCTGGGTGACGGGTTCTTTCCCGTCAATGTGCTGGCTGCCGTGCGCGCGGTACCGGAGGTGTGCCGCATCTACTGCGCCACAGCCAATCCAACGCAGGTGATCGTCGCGCAGACGGAGCTGGGGCGCGGCGTGCTCGGCGTGGTGGACGGCGCCTCGCCGCTGGGTGTCGAAACCGATGCCGACATCGCTTGGCGCAAGGACCTGCTGCGGCAGATCGGCTACAAGCTCTAAGGCAAACGCCCGCGGGATCCGGGCGTTTGCTTATTTGGTCAGGGCCACGCGCAAGCCCAACCCGATGAAGATGCAACCGCTCAAGCGATCGAGCCACAGCGACGCGCGTGGCGTGCGACGCATCCAACCGCCCAGCGCGGCCGCGCACCAGCCGTAGAGACTGAACACGACGATGGTCTGCGCCATGAACACGCCGCCCAGCAGCAACATCTGCGGCGCTGCGTGCCCCGCCTGCGCATCGACGAACTGCGGCAGGAACACCACGAAGAACAACGTCACCTTCGGGTTGAGCAGATTGGCGAAGACACTCTGGCGATACACGCGCCAAAGGTCGGGCGCCGCCTGCGGTCCAGCAGGATTCAGGCCGACGCTGCCCTTGCTGCGCAGTGCCTGGATGCCCAGCCAGATCAGGTACGCCGCGCCCAGCCAACGAATCGCCTGGAACGCCACCGGGGACGACTGCAGCACGGCGGCCAGCCCGAGCGCTGCCAGCGTCGTATGAAAGAGGCACCCTGATGCAAACCCCGCCGCGGCAGAGAGCCCCGCCTTGCGGCCTTGGCTGGCACCGCGTGCGATCACCTGAAGGTTGTCCGGCCCCGGCATCACGGTAATCGCGATCGAGGTCAGAAGAAACAGCACTACGTGTGGCATCGACGTCTCCCGGTGTGCGTCGAAAATGGGAAGGCTTATGCTACGGCGCGCGGCAGTCCAACGACATATTTTTGTCACATGAATGCGTGCGGCTAGCGCATCGCGCCACGTCGTTGCCGGCCGCTCAGTGTCCGTCGAAGCGGCAGACCGTGAAGAGCGGCAGACCGCCTTCGATCAGCAATTGCGAGCCGCCGAGTTCGGGCAGGTCGACAATCGCGGCGCCCTCCACCACCGTCGCACCCAGCCGCTCAAGCAGGCGCTTGCCGGCCATCATGGTACCGCCGGTGGCGATCAGGTCATCGATCAACAGGACGCGGTCGCCGGGCTTGCAGGCATCGGCGTGGATTTCCACCGTCGCGCTGCCGTATTCGAGCATGTATTCCTCGGTCACGGTGTTGAACGGCAGCTTGCCCTTCTTGCGGATCGGCACGAAACCGAGGTTCAGCTCATACGCCACGATCGAGCCCAGGATGAATCCACGCGCGTCGATGCCCGCCACCAGGTTCAGCCCCTGCCCCATGTAGCGATGGACGAACACGTCCACCAGCACCCGCAGGCTCTTCGGGTCCTGCAGCAGCGGCGTGATATCGCGAAACATCACCCCGGCCTGTGGCCAGTCCGGCACCGTGCGGATGCGGTCACGCAGGTAGCGCGACACATCGCCCAGCTCAGTGGCAGCGGGAATGGACGACGGCGTCAGCAGCGCCGCCTGATGATGGGGGACTTGGCTCATGGCAAAAACAGGAACGCAGGAAGCGTGGTCTGCGGTAATGGGTTACCACCCGGGCCGATTGGCGCCGAACCACAATGGGGAAACCGCAACCATACAGGAGACACGGCGATGGCAAAGAAAATTCTGATGCTGGTTGGCGACTACGTAGAGGACTACGAGGTCATGGTTCCCCACCAGGCGCTGCAGATGGTCGGCCACACGGTGCACGCTGTCTGCCCGGACAAGCGCGCCGGCGATTCCGTGGCGACCGCCGTTCACGATTTCGAAGGTGCACAGACGTATTCCGAAAAACCCGGTCATCGCTTTACCGTCAACGCCACCTTTGCCGATGTTGACCCGGCAGCGTACGACGCGCTGGTCGTGCCCGGCGGCCGGGCGCCCGAATATTTGCGACTGAACGCCCGCGTGCTTGAGGTCGTACGTCACTTCTTCCACGCGGACAAACCCGTCGCAGCGATTTGCCACGGTGCTCAGTTGCTGTCGGCGGCGGGCGTGCTGGAAGGCAAGACGTGTTCCGCCTATCCGGCATGTGGCCCCGAAGTCACGGCAGCGGGCGGCACTTTCAAGGACATTCCCGTCGACCAGGCGCACACCGATGGCAAGCTCGTCACGGCTCCCGCCTGGCCGGCACATCCGGCTTGGTTGGCGCAGTTTCTTGAAGTCCTGGGCACGCGGGTTCTACACTGATCCGGCTGCCCGCACGCCGGGCACTCCAGGAGCCCCGGCCATGTGCGAAATCTTCATCCGCGCCAATCCCCATTCGTACGACAGCCTCGCGCGATCGCTACGCCTGCATGGCGTGGCGACCAGCGTGCGGCTGGAATGCCTGTTCTGGGAGGTGCTGGAAGAGATCGGCCAGCGCGATGGTCTGACGGTCAACCAGCTCATCAGCAAACTCTATGACGAGCTGTTGGAGCGACGCGGCGAGGTGGCGAATTTCGCGTCGTTCCTGCGCGTCTGCTGCCTGCGGTATCTGAAGCTGCAGCAGGACGGGCGCATTCCGGCCGATACGCGGGTGTCGATCAGTTCGCTCGATGCCGCGACGGTGCTAGATGGCCTGCCGCCCAACATGGCGGATGCGCCGCCGCGCCGCTCGCGCGGGCCTCTGCTGGAAACATTCATCAAGTAAGCGCGGCGGGTGCGCCTCAACGCGGCGAGAGCCGCTCCTCTGCCATCTGCAGCCCCTCAGGCGTGCCGCGCAGCACGACGATATCGCCCAGTTCCAGCACGGTGTCCGGATCAGGATCGAGCGCGCGAATGCCCTGGCGCCGGATCGCCGTGACCGAGGTCTTGAACGTCTCCAGCCCCATCGTCCCGAGCTTGCGGCCGATGGCTGGCGACCCCTTCGCCAGCGGCACCGAATGCAGACGCACGGCGTCGCGCTCGAGCATGTCTTCTTCGTCATCCTGACCGTGAAAGTAGCCGCGCAGCAGGCTGTAACGCGCATCGCGCATCTGCTGCGCGCGCCGCACCACACGGCGCAGCGGCACGCCCAGCAGCACCAGCGCGTGCGAGGCCAGCATCAGGCTGCCTTCGATGATCTCGGGGACGACCTCGGTGGCGCCGGCCTGCTGCAGGCGGTCAAGGTCCGCATCATCGATCGTGCGCACGATCACGGGGAGGGTCGGCTCCAGCGCCTGCACGTGGTGCAGCACCTTCAATGCAGACGCCGTGTCGGCATACGTTATGGCGACCGCCGCAGCACGGTGGATGCCGGCGGCCACGAGTGACTCGCGCCGCGCCGCATCGCCGTAGACCACATGTTCGCCCGCTGCCGCGGCTTCGCGCACGCGGTCGGGGTCCAGATCGAGCGCGACGTAGCCGATGCCCTCCTGCTCGACCATATGCGCCAGGTTCTGGCCGCTGCGCCCGTAGCCGCAGATGATGACGTGGCGCTCGGTGGCGATGCTCTGTGCGGCAATTTTGGTCATGGCCAGCGATTGCATCAGCCAGTCGGTGCGCGACAGCCGCATGGCGATCACGTCGCTGTACTGGATCAGGAACGGCGCCAGTAGCATCGACAGCAGCATCGCCGCCAGGATCGCCTGGCCGAGCAGCGGGTCGATCAGGTGGAGCCCGTCGATCTGGTTGAGCAGCACGAAGCCGAATTCACCGGCTTGGGCCAGCCCCAGCGCCGTGCGGATTGCCGCGCCGCCGCCCGAGCCGAAGGCGCGCGCCAGCAGCGCGATCAGCACAAACTTGAACAGCACGGGCCCGGCCACCAGTGCCAGCACCAGGGCCCAGTGATCGACCACCACTCGGGGGTCCAGCAGCATGCCCACCGTCACGAAGAAGAGGCCCAGCAGCACGTCGCGGAACGGCTTGATATCTTCTTCCACCTGCAGCTTGTACGGTGTTTCCGACACCAGCATGCCGGCCAGGAACGCGCCCAGCGCCATCGACAGGCCCAGCCGCTCCGTCAGCGCGGCCATGCCCAGCGTGACCAGCAGCAGGTTCAGCATGAACAGTTCCTGCGAGCGCCGTGCGGCTACCAGATGGAACCAGCGCGACAGCAGCTTCTGCCCGAGGAACAGGATCAGCACCAGCGCCACGGTGATCTTCAAGGCGGCAACGGAGAGCGCCAGCACGAGGTCCGTCGGGTTCTTGCCCAGCGACGGAATCACGATCAGCAGCAGCACCACCGCCAGATCCTGGAACAGCAGCACGCTGATGATGTTGCGGCCGTGCTCGGTCTCCAGCTGCAGGCGCTCGGCCAGCATCTTCGAGACGATGGCCGTGGACGACATCGCCAGCGCGCCGCCCAACGCGAGCCCCGCCTGCCACGACAACGGATACCAGTGCGAGAGCAGCAGCGACACGGGAATCGTCAGCAGCATGGTCAGCACCACCTGTGACGCCCCGAGCCCCAGCACCAGCCGCCGCATCGAACGAAGCTTGGAGAGGTTGAACTCCAGCCCGATCGAAAACATGAGGAACACCACCCCGAATTCGGCCAGATAGCGCGTCTGGGCAGAATCGGACTCGAGCCCCGTCGCCTTCGGCCCGATCAGCACGCCCACCACGAGGTAGGCCAGCATCGGCGGCAATTGCAGCATGCGGAACAGCACCACGCCGATGACGGCGGCGGCCAACAGCACAAGGGTGAGTTCCAGCGGCGAATGCATGCGACGCGAAAAACCGATCGAAAAGGGGTTGGACAGGAGGTGCAGCACCCGCGCATCAGGACGGTGCGTGCACAAACGAGCACGCAGGCGCTGCAAGACCGATGCCAGGGTATAGACGAAGAACGCGATACGCGAGACGCCGCACAGCGAAAATGACGGCGTGGCGACGGGCAGAAAAGTGATTTGAAAGCCGATTTTCGCGGCGCAGCAAAACGGAGCGCCCGCACGCTCCGCCACTCCCCGCAAGCCAAGCCCCGACGCGCCACCCGCGGCCGAGAACTGTGTCAATCGTTGTTATACTTCGCCGCCATGATAGCGAATTTCAATCCGGATCGAGCACTTGCGCTGGCGCAGCAAACCTTCGACATCGAAGCGCAAGCCGTACTCGGCCTCAAAACCCAGGTGTCCGCCGACTTTGCGCGTGCGGTCGAAATGGTGCTCGGCTGCACCGGCCGCGTCGTCGTGTCCGGCATGGGCAAATCGGGTCATGTGGCGCGCAAGATTGCCGCCACGCTGGCCTCGACCGGCACGCCAGCGTTTTTCGTCCACCCCGCCGAAGCCAGCCATGGCGACCTCGGCATGGTCACCCGCGACGACGTTTTCATCGGCTTTTCCAATTCCGGCGAAGTCTCGGAGTTGAACGTCATCCTACCGCTCGTCAAACGGCTCGGCGCCAAGCTGATCGCCGTGACGGGCAACCCGGAGTCCTCGCTCGGCAAGCATGCCGACGTCGTGCTCAACTCGCACGTCGATGTCGAGGCGTGCCCGCTGAACCTGGCCCCCACCGCCAGCACTACCGCCCAGATCGCGCTGGGCGATGCCCTCGCCGTGGCCGTGCTGGACGCGCGCGGCTTCGGAGCCGAAGATTTCGCCCGCTCGCATCCGGGCGGCTCGCTCGGACGCAAGCTGCTGACGCATGTGCGTGACGTCATGCGCGCTGGTGACGCCATCCCCCGGGTGAACGAGGACACGCCGCTGTCGCAGGCGCTGATGGAGATTACCCGCAAGGGTATGGCAATGACCGCCGTGGTCGATGCCGAAGGCCGCGCCGTGGGCGTGTTCACCGACGGCGACTTGCGCCGCCTGCTCGAGACCCCGCGCGATTGGCGCACCGTGCCCATCCACGAGGTCATGCACCACAACCCCCGCTCGGTCGGCCCCGACCAACTCGCCGTGGAAGCGGTTGAAGTCATGGAAACCCATCGGATCAACCAGTTGCTGGTGGTCGATGCCGCCGGCCTGCTGGTGGGCGCGCTGCACATCCACGACCTGACGCGGGCCAAGGTCATCTGACCCGCTCTCGCCACTGATGACCACCCCGGCCGATTCTGTCCACAGCAACATCGATGCACGCTTTCCGCAGGCAATGGAACGCGCCGCGCGCGTGCGCCTGATGGTGTTCGATGTGGACGGCGTATTGACCGACGGCCGCCTGCTGGTCGGCCCCGAGGGCGAAATCAGCAAGGCGTTCGACACGCTCGACGGCCACGGCATCAAGCTGCTGGCACAGGCGGGGGTCACGCCAGCCATCATTACGGGACGGCAATCCGAAATCGTGGCCTGGCGCGCCGGGGAACTCGGCATCGAACATCTGTACCAAGGCGTAGCCGACAAGCGCGAGGCATTTGCCCACCTGCTGGCCGCCACGCAACTTCAAGCGGCCGATACGGGCTACATGGGCGACGACTGGCCCGACCTGCCGGTGATGGCGATGGTGGGCTTTACCGCCTGCCCCGCACAGGCCCATGCCGAACTGCGCAGCCGCGCTCACTATGTCACGCATGCCACGGGCGGACGCGGCGCGGTGCGCGAAGTGGCCGACCTGATCCTCAAGGCCCAAGGCGCCTACGACGCCCTGCTCGCGCAACTGCTGCGCGCCGTGCAACCCTCCTGACTTTATGGCCAGCGAACGCTCCCAACGCCTCGTCTCCTCCGTGCTGCAGATCATGCTGCGCGGGCTGCCGATCCTGCTGATGGCGATCGTCTGCGGCGTTACGTTCCTGCTCGTGCAGGTCAACACACCGCAAACCGACGAAGCCGCTACGCAGCCCAAGCGCCACATTCCCGACTACACCATGGACGGCATCTCGGCCACGGCGCTGGACGAGATCGGCACGACCAAATATCGGTTTACCGGCGTCCACATGAATCACTATGAGGACGACCTGACCTACGACGTCACGTACCCGGCGCTGCGCGTCTATGCGCCCGACCGGCCGCAGGTCACCGCCCGCGCGGATCTCGGCAAAATGAACGGCGACGGCACGATCATCGATCTGTACAACAACGCCAAGGTCATCCGCGCACAAGGGCCCGACGCCCGCCAAGACCCACTGATGACGGCCGACTCGACCTACTTCCAGGTGCTGCTCAACGAGGACATCGTGCGCACCGACAAGCCAGTCGAACTGCACCGTGGGCCGTCGATCATGAACGCCAACGGCCTCACCTTCAACAACGTGACGCGCCAAGTACAATTGCTGGGCAATGTGCGCGGCCGAATCGAAGGGCTGGGGGCGCCGAAGCAGTAAACTCTGCCCCCGACACCTGACGACGCCCAACGACCGCGCCACCTCCCACGTGATTCCCATGACTGATTCCCTCCGTGCCGCCGGCCTCGCCATCGTTGCTGCGCTGCTGCTTCCGGTCCTGCCCGCGCACGCCGAACGCGCCGATCGCGACAAGCCCCTCGTACTCGAAGCCGACAACGCCAGCTACGACGATCTGAAGCAGGTCTATCACTTGACCGGCAACGTGGTGCTGACCAAGGGCACCATGGTGCTGCGCTCCGACCAGGCCGATCTGCGGACGGACCCAGAGGGCTACAACTACGCGGTCGCCACGTCCAAGCCCGGGAACCTCGCCTTCATTCGCCAGAAGCGGGACAACGTCGACGAATACATCCAGGGTTGGGGCGAGCGCATCGAATACGACGGCAAGCAAGAGATCTCCAAGCTGATCACGCGCGCGCGCATGGAGCGCCTGCAAGGCGCCACACAGCTCGACGAGATCCGCGGCGCCGTGATTACGTATGACGGCCAGAAGGAGTTCTACACGGCCTCGGGTGGCGCGGAAAATGCGACCGCCGCCAACCCGTCGGGCCGTGTGCGCGCGGTTCTAGCACCGCGCACAAGCACCCCTGCTGCAACGGCATCCAACCCGGCCGCCAAGCCCTGATCTGCACCGCTCGCCATTTCTGCTTCGCCTATGTCCGCCACCACCCTCGCCCCCAAAACTGCAGCGCCGCAGGCCACGACTTCCAGCACGCTGGTCGTCCGCCATCTGAAGAAGCGCTACGGCACGCGCACGGTGGTGAAGGACGTGTCGCTTGACGTGAAGAGCGGTGAAGTGGTCGGTCTCCTGGGCCCCAATGGCGCCGGTAAAACGACCTCGTTCTACATGATCGTCGGCCTGGTGGCGCTGGACGCCGGCGACATCGTGCTCGACGGCGAGCACATCAGCCGCCTGCCGATCCACCAGCGTGCACGCATGGGCCTGTCGTATCTGCCGCAGGAAGCGTCCGTGTTCCGCAAGCTCAACGTGCAGGAAAACATCCGCGCGGTGCTCGAGCTGCAGGAGCAGAACGGCAAGAAGCTCTCGCAAGACGAAGTCAATCGCCGCCTCGACGGCTTGCTCGATGATTTGCAGATCGCTCATCTGCGTGACAACCCCGCGCTGTCGCTCTCGGGGGGCGAACGTCGGCGCGTGGAAATTGCCCGTGCGCTGGCCTCGTCGCCGCGCTTCATCCTGCTCGATGAACCGTTTGCCGGCGTCGACCCGATTGCGGTGGGCGAAATCCAACGCATCGTCAGCTTCCTGAAAGACCGCAACATCGGGGTGCTGATCACCGATCACAACGTGCGTGAAACGCTGGGCATTTGCGATCACGCCTACATCATCAGTGAGGGCACCGTGCTGGCCGCCGGCATGCCCGAGCAAATCATCGAGAACGAGGACGTACGGAAGGTCTATCTGGGCGATAACTTCCGGATGTAAGGCGCGCCGCACGCTTACGCCTTAAGGACGTGGCAAAGGCGCACCTTAAAGCAAAATCCGTTCCATCGGCGAAGTGTTGGGCATAGAATAGCCCGCATGAAACAGTCGCTCCAGCTCCGTCTCTCTCAGCATCTCGCGCTCACGCCGCAGTTGCAGCAATCGATCAGATTGCTGCAGTTGTCGACCATCGAACTGCAGCAGGAAGTTGAACAGGCCCTCACCGAAAACCCGCTGCTGGAGCGTGAAAACGAGTGGCTCGACACCTCCGCCCGCATTGGCGCAGACGGCTCCGTCAACGCGCTGCAAAGCAACAGCGCCACGCCCCTTCCCACTGAATCACCTCCGCCCGCACCCAACGGCGGCGAGAGCAGCAACAGCTCGGACAGCAGCTACGAAAACGGCCACGACAACGGTGCCGATTTCGACAGCGATTACGGCTCCGACCGCTCCGACTGGAGCCTTGACGACTTCGCCCGCAAACCGCAATCCGATGAAGACGATCGTGCTCCGCTGCAGTTGCGCGAAGCCGAACAAAGTCTGCGCGAATTCCTCATGGAACAGCTCGCGCCGCTCAAGCTCTCGATGCGCGACAAGGGCCTCGTCATCTTCCTGATCGAGTCGCTCGACGACGAAGGCTATCTGTCGGGCACGCTCGACGAAATCCTCGCAGACCTGCCGACCGAACTCGAAGTCGAACTGGACGAACTCCAAGCCGCCCTGCGCATGCTGCAGAGCTTTGATCCACCGGGCATTGGCGCGCGCTCGGCAGCCGAATGCCTTTCGTTGCAACTGCATCGGCTCGACTCGCCCGCGAAGGCGCTGGCGCTCGTCATCGTCAATCAGCATCTCGAACTGCTGGCCGCGCGCGACTACACGCGCCTGAAGAAGGCGCTGTCCGTCGACGAGCCCGCGTTGAAGGCAGCGCATGAGCTGATTCGCTCACTGACACCATTCCCGGGTCATGCTTTCGGCCGTGCTGAAGCAGATTTCGTGGTGCCCGACGTGATCGTGCGAAAAACGAGCGCAGGCTGGATGGCGCAACTGAACCCCGACGTCATGCCGCGCTTGCGCATCAACGACATGTACGCGCAGATTCTGCGCAGCAGCCGTGGCGAGTCGGGCGCCGCCAATCTGCAGCAGAAGCTCCAAGAAGCACGTTGGCTGATCAAGAACATTCAACAGCGCTTCGATACGATCCTGCGTGTCTCGCAAGCCATTGTCGAGCGTCAAAAGAGCTTCTTCACGCACGGCGAAATCGCCATGCGCCCCTTGGTTTTGCGGGAAATAGCCGATACACTGGGTCTACACGAGTCCACGATCTCCCGTGTGACAACCAACAAATACATGGCGACCCCGATGGGGACGTTCGAGCTGAAGTACTTCTTCGGCAGCCATGTATCGACGGAAACCGGCGGGGCGGCGTCATCCACCGCGATACGCGCGCTCATCAAGCAACTTGTAGGAGCCGAAGACCCGAAGAATCCTCTGTCCGATAGCAGAATTGCCGAACTGTTAGGCGAACAAGGATTCGTGGTGGCCCGTCGGACGGTGGCCAAATACCGCGAAGCCCTCAAGATCCCTGCAGTGAATTTGCGCAAGTCTTTATAGCCGCATCGCGGGCAGTTCCGGTGCGGCTCATCTTGAGAAGGAGAACCGCTATGAACTTCAAACTCAGTGGACACCACCTGGACATCACGCCTGCTTTGCGTGAGTACGTGGAAACGAAACTGGAGCGTGTGATCAGGCACTTCGATCAGGTGATTGGCGTCAGCGTGTTGCTATCGGTCGATAACCACAAGGAGAAGGATCGGCGTCAGTACGCGGAAATCAACCTGCACCTCAAGGGTAAGGATGTCTTCGTCGAATCACACCATGAAGATCTTTATGCGGCCATCGACCTACTCGTCGATAAGCTCGACCGGCAAGTGATCAAATACAAGGACCGCGTGCAAGGGCACGATCGTGACAGCATGAAGCATCAGGCCTTCCAAGCCGTGCAGATGCAGCAATAGCAAGACCGCACCACAGAAACCGCGCCCCGAGGTGGCGCGGTTTTTTTATGTGGTGGTGCATTCGTGACGAATCCGATTGCAACCGATTTAAGTCGGGCTAAAATCTGACGAAAGTATGAACGCTGGCGTGGCGCGGCTTTTGGCGCGATGCTGGCAAAAACAGGGTCGATGCCAGGAGCACATTGCCGGCACCGGCCGATTGCAGCCCTGGGGGATTCGCTTCTCTGCCCTGCGCGGTGCACCTCTAGTGCGCCGCACAAAGCCGCGCGGCGCGTGGTCTATAATGACCCGATTGTCCGTGCGCCATCTTGGTGCAGAAGGACGCCGCTCATTTCACGCATTGCACATGAATCGCTTGGCCAAACTGCTGCCGCCCGGGAACATTGCCCTCGACGTCAGCGTAACCAGCAAGAAGCGGGTATTTGAACAGGCCGGCCTGCTGTTCGAGAACAACCACGGCGTGACGCGCGCAGTTGTCACCGACAACCTGTTTGCGCGCGAGTCGCTGGGCTCCACGGGCCTGGGCGCCGGCGTGGCGATCCCGCACGGCCGGATCAAAGGGCTCAAACAACCGCTGGCAGCTTTCATGCGCCTGTCCGAACCGGTGCCCTTCGAGTCGCCTGACGGCAAACCTGTCTCACTACTGATTTTCCTGCTGGTGCCGGAACAGGCCACCCAGCAGCATCTGGAAATCCTGTCTGAAATCGCCCAGCTGCTGTCCGACCGCGACATGCGCGAAGGCCTCGCCACCCTGCCGTCGCCCGAGGCGATTCACCAGCTACTGACCGACTGGCGGCCCTGATTGCAACGCAATCGGGGGCAAGCGCAACCGATTGCGAACGCGCCATGCCCCGTCGGCACTACCGTGCCTTGCTATGGAACTGACCGGCGTCATCGCCCAATCGATCTTTGACGACAACGCAGCCGATCTGAAGCTGTCGTGGGTCGCCGGCCTGGAGGGCGCCGACCGCGCGTTCGACGTGGATTTCGCGAAGGAAGCGACCTCTGCTGCCGATCTGGTCGGACACTTGAACCTCATCCACCCGAACCGCATTCAGGTGCTCGGCAAGCCCGAGATCACCTATTACCAGCGCCTGTCGGAAGAAAACCGCAAGCGACAGATGGGCGAGTTGATCCTGCTGGAGCCGCCCTTCCTGGTGGTGGCCGATGGAGTGGATCCGCCCCCTGACCTGGAGCTGCGCTGCACGCGCTCTTCCACGCCGCTGTTCACGTCGCCGATTTCCTCGGCTGCCGTCATCGATCACCTGCGTTTGTATCTGTCTCGCATCTCGGCACCGCGCGTGACGATGCACGGGGTGTTTCTCGACATCCTGGGCATGGGCGTGCTGATCATGGGCGATTCGGGCCTTGGTAA